>NZ_QTKX01000001.1:319990-639981 GCF_018424685.1 Mesobacillus boroniphilus | reverse complement strand
ATGACTGTCGGCGGGCGATTTGCGGCAGCAATCTTGCTTTGCTCACCGCCCATCAACTCGGTAAGTTCTTCTTTAACAACCTTAATGACCTGCTGGCCCGGTGTCAGGCTTTTTACAACCTCCTGGCCAACTGCCCTTTCAGTGACTTTCTTTACGAAGTCTTTTACAACTTTAAAGTTAACGTCAGCCTCAAGTAGAGCCAGACGGACCTCTCGCATCATTTCTTTTACATCCGCTTCTGAAACCTTGCCTTTTCCGCGGATTTTTTGCATCGTATTTTGCAGTCGGTCGGCCAATCCTTCAAATGCCATATCATGTGCCTCCCTAGTCTAATTTCTCAAGCTCGGCTATCATTTCATTTAAGTCTTGGTTGTTCTCTCCATTTTCCACAAGCTCTTTCATTTTTGAAATCAGCTTACTTCTTTTCTGGAATTTTTCGAACAACAATAGCTTCTCTTCGTACTCCTCGAGCATCGCTTCCGTACGCTTGATGTTGTCGTATACAGCCTGACGGCTAACATCATATTCTTCAGCAATTTCCCCGAGCGAATAGTCATCAAGATAGTATAGAGCCATATAACTGCTTTGTTTTGGAGTAAGCAATGCCTGATAAAAGTCATACAAATAATTCATGCGGTTCGTTTTCTCAAGCATTTCGATTCCCCCATGTTAAGTGAAATACCTTTACATTAAGATTTTACACACGATCATCTTTCCTGTCAAGAAAAGTTCTTTACAGCAATTTGTTGGTATATCAAGATTCTTCCGTTGCTTCCTCTTCTTCGACCAGGTCAGCGAACAGTCCATAAACATACCTTTCAGGATCGAATTCCTGAAGATCATCCATTTTTTCGCCTAGTCCTACAAATTTAACGGGAATGTTCAGCTCATTGCGGATTGCAAGTACGATTCCGCCCTTCGCCGTTCCATCGAGTTTCGTCAGGACGATGCCGCTAACGTCAGTTGCTTCTTTAAAGGTTTTAGCCTGGATCAAGGCGTTCTGTCCAGTCGTCGCATCAAGCACAAGCAGGACTTCATGCGGGGCTTCCGGCACCTCGCGTTCGATAACACGCTTTACCTTTTCTAGCTCTTTCATGAGGTTGACCTTGTTTTGCAATCTGCCCGCAGTATCGCAAATCAGGATATCTGCCTTTCGCGATTTTGCAGACTGGACAGCATCATACATGACGGCAGCGGGGTCTGAACCTTCTGCTTGCTTTATGACGTCGACACCAACGCGCTCCCCCCAGACTTCAAGCTGTTCGATTGCACCAGCGCGGAATGTATCTCCTGCCGCAAGAAGGACGTTCTTTCCTTCACTCTTGAATTTATGGGCTAATTTACCAATAGTCGTTGTTTTGCCGACACCATTAACACCAACGAATAATATAATTGTCAGCTCACCTTCTTGAATGTTCAGTTTGAACGAATCATCACCGGAGCCGTCCTCATAGATATCAACCAGCTTTTCAGAAATAACAGCTTGAACGTCTTTCGTGTCCTGGATGTTGCGCCGTTTAACTTCCTTCTTTAACTCCTCGATCAATTCCATGACTGTCTCAAATCCGACATCCGCCTGAATTAAAATCTCTTCAAGTTCTTCGAAAAACTCTTCATCCACTTTACGGTAACGTGAAACGAGATCATTTACTTTGTTAGAGAAATTATCCCTTGTTTTCGTCAACCCATCTTTGAATTTCTCTGTGACACTTTCAGTCTGCGTCGTAAATTTTTCTTTTAATTTCTTAAAAAAACTCACAGTCCCATCGCCTTCCTACTTCATTTCAATATTATCTCGTTCCGCTTCGCTTCGAGTATTGACCAGAAACGGCTTAACTCCTCGAGGCGGAACGAGGTAATTGCACTTTTCTTAAGCTTTTACTAGTTCTTTTGAATCCTCAAGCCGGACAGATACCAGCTTGGATACTCCTGACTCCTGCATGGTTACACCATAGAGGACATCCGCTTCCTCCATTGTACCTTTGCGATGTGTGATGACAATAAATTGTGTTTCATCACGATATTTCTTTAGGTATTGAGCGAAACGATATACATTGGCTTCATCCAATGCAGCTTCCACCTCATCCAGGATACAGAATGGTACTGGACGGACTTTAAGGATGGAAAACAACAGAGCAATTGCGGTCAATGCTCGCTCACCGCCGGATAATAGCCCGAGGTTTTGCAGCTTCTTCCCGGGTGGCTGGGCGACAATTTCGACCCCGGTGTTCAACAGGTCTTCTGGCTGTGTCAGCCTTAAATCTGCTCTGCCGCCGCCAAACAATGCCTGGAAGACAGACTCAAAGTGTGAGCGGATGGCGGTGAAGGTATGTTCAAAGCGTTTTTTCATTTCGTGGTCCATTTCATCGATAACAAGGAATAATGTGTCCTTTGCTTCCTGGAGGTCATTCTTCTGCTCCAACAGGAAATCATAACGCTCTGAAACACGCTCGTATTCTTCAATCGCGCCAAGGTTTACCGTTCCCAGTTCCTCAATCGCCATTTTGATAAGTTTTACTCTTCTTCTCGCCTCATCAGCAGGGATTGTCAATGGATACTGCTCCTTAGCAGCTTCATATGAGAGCAGGTATTCCTCGCGAAGATGGGCAAGCTTATTGTCCAATTCAACATCAAGCCTGTTCAACTTTACTTCTTCATCCTTCAGCACTTCATTGATGCCCTTAAGCAGTCTCCTTAATTCCTTCGATTCTAACTCGTGGTCTTCAAGTTTATTCTGAAGTTCAAGGCGTTCATGCCTCCTTGAAGAAATCAGCTTAAGTGTTTCATTTTTGTCCTGCAGCTTTCTTTTTGCAGCTTCCTCCAGGTGCGTTTCCCCGGAGGAACTATCGGTCATTTCAGAGGAAAGAAGAGATAAATCTTCTTTCAGGATATCCAATTTCTTGGATTGCTCCTCTGCTTGTAAAACAGCTGAATCCAGCTTTTCCTTCACATGGGAAAGCTGTTCTTTTTTGGACGCCAGGCTGATTTTCAAATCACTGATCTCAGAAATAAGCGCATCCTTAGAAGTAGAATTTGAGTTCTTTAGCTCCGTCAAGCGTTCTATTTCTTTATCAAATTGAACGAGATCCTGCCGGTATTTAGCCAATAAGCCGTCGAGTTCAACCAATCTGGATTCAAGCTTTTCCTTGTCTGAGTCGAGCTGGGTCTTTTCAGAATCGTATACAGACAAGCGTTCATTGATATTTTTCTGCTCCAGCTCAACCTCCCTAAGGTCACCCTTCAGGCTCTGCTGCTCAAAACGAAGCTCTTCTCCTGTTTTTCGAAGCTCTTCCATCCTTGCTTCACTCGCTTGTGTTTCGGCCTTCAATGATTTCACTTTCGATTCAAGAAGGCTTGTCTTTTCTTCCATATCAGTAAGCTTATTTGTTAAATCCTCTAATTCGCCCTTACGGCTGAGCAATGAACTCGATTTTTGTTTTACGGCTCCTCCAGTCATCGACCCACCAGGGTTGACCACATCACCATCAAGTGTGACGATCCTGCTGCGGTATTGCAGCATTTTGGCAATTTCATTGGCACCCTTTAAATCCCTGGCAATCACAACATTGCCAAGCAAGCTTTTTACGACTTCAGCATACTTTTGATCGAATTGAATCAAATCAGCAGCAGTGCCGATATACGCACTGTTCCCCGAAAGAAGCGCGAGCTGTGAGGAAGCGAGATATTTCCCTTTAATGATGCTGAGGGGCAAGAATGTTGCCCTGCCGTAAGACTTTTGCTTCAAAAACTGGATTGCTGCTCTAGCATTCTCCTCATTTTGGACAACAATATGCTGCATTGCGCCTCCAAGAGCTGTTTCAATCGCCATTTCATATTGTTTAGGAACATTGATTAGTTCAGCAATCGCTCCCTCAATTCCTTGAAGGAGGGTGTCCCTGGCTTTCAGCACTTCTTTTACGCCCTGGAAAAAGCCCGAATAATCCTCTTCCATTTCTTCAAGCATTTCCTTCTTTGACTTAGCTTGCTGCAGGTACTGATAAGCCTGATAAAGTGTTTTCTCTTGCTTCTCGTAATTATTCCTTAAAGATTCAAACCTCTTTTGTTCTTCAAAATAGATTCTTGCCTGATCTTCCAGTTCCTGCTGCGAAGAGGCGACCTTTTTCTCGATTTCCGCTTTTCTCTCATTGATTTCATCACGAATCGAGACAAAACGATCATTGTCATTGTCCAGCCTGGACCCTTTGGCGGCTTGCTGCTGCAGCTGCTGCTCAATATAGATTTTCTCATTTTTGGCGCCGGCCTGTTCGTTCAGTACTTCAATGTAGTCGCTCTTGATTGAATCAATCCTATGCTCGACATCTTCGCTGTATAGCTTTAACTGTTCTTGTTTCTGCTGAAGCACTTTCTGGAGAGCTGAAGCTTCTGCTGCTAATACTGAAACAGATTCTTCGTACTCAGCCTTCTGGTTATCCAGCATGGCAATAGAAGATGACAATTCCTCTATATTCTTTTCAAGCTGTCCTTTATTTTGCGAAGCGTTCTTCTTTCGTTCCTTGAGAACCTCTCTTCTTCCTTCCAGCTTTTCAAGCTCCTCACTGGCATGCAAAAGCACGTTCTGCAGGTCGCTGACCGATTCATCCAGAGCAGCAAGCTGGTCCCTCATTTTTTCAATTTCTGCTTCTTTTTTCTGAAGGACAGCAGACTGCTTGATTTCATCTTCTTTATGCTGTTCAAGCTGCTTGGACAGCTGTTCCCATCTGCCATGCAGGTCTTCAATTTCATAAGCAGTCAGTGCTACTTCAATCTGTTCAAGCTCTTCCTTTTGCTGTAGATAATCCTTTGCAATCGAAGCCTGGATCTTCAGCGGCTCTACCTGACCTTCTAACTCATGAATGATGTCCGTTACACGATTCAAGTTCTCCTGCGTTTCAAAAAGCTTGTTCTCTGCTTTCTTCTTACGTGATTTATACTTAAGGACACCTGCAGCTTCTTCAAATATCGTCCTGCGATCCTCAGGCTTGCTGTTGAGGATTTCCTCAACCCTGCCCTGGCTGATAATGGAGAAAGCTTCACGTCCGAGTCCGGAGTCCATGAATAAATCGACAATATCCTTAAGTCTGCAATTCTGTTTGTTAATCAAATATTCACTGTCACCTGAACGGTAGACACGTCTGGTCACGCTCACTTCATTGTAATCAAGCGGCAATGATTGATCTTCGTTATCAAGAGTTAATGTAACTTCTGCAAAATTCAGCGGCTTCCGCGAATCACTTCCGGCAAAAATGATATCTTCCATTTTCGAGCCACGGAGCGACTTGGCTGATTGTTCCCCTAGAACCCAGCGGATAGAATCAGTAATATTACTTTTCCCGCTTCCATTGGGACCTACGACAGCGGTCACACCCGGAACGAATTCTACTGAAATCCTCTCGGCAAACGATTTAAAGCCGACCACATCTAATCGTTTTAAAAACAATATGGCTCTCCCTTTCCAGTTAAACTATTTCTAAGATGACAAGAAAAGCGCAAGCGCCTTGGTCAGCCCCGACAAGCGCCGCCCGCCTAAAATGCCACTTCGTGTGGCTGGCGGGGCTGCACGTCCTGTGCCTCAGAGGGCCGACCCGTGAAGTCGTTCTTTGACTTCATTGGGCGGACCCGAAGCGACTCGAGGGTCTAGGCGCTGGAGCTAGACAGTTCTGATATTTAGATGTATCTTCGTTTGCAAAAACAGTACTATTTATCGTCCGTTTCAAGGTTCGCTTCCATATGGGACTTCAATTTTTCAAGTGCCATCTGGGCGGCGTGCTGCTCAGCTTCCTTCTTGGAGCGACCCGTGCCAGTTCCTAATTCTTGTCCATTTAAGTAGACACGGGATTCAAATTCCCGGCTGTGCGCAGGACCAATTTCCTTCATAATCCGGTATTCGAGCGTACCTGCACCATCACGCTGTACGAGTTCCTGAAGCTGGCTCTTAAAATCCATCACATGAGAAAAAGCACCGGCATTGATTTTTGGGAACACAATTTCTTCTAGGAATGTAGTGACTGTTTCAATCCCTTTATCCAAGTATAAGGCACCAATGAAAGCCTCGAATACATCTGCCAAAAGAGCAGGCCTTGTCCTTCCGCCTGTCATTTCTTCTCCCTTGCCAAGCAAAACGAGTTCACCAAAGGAAAGTTCATTTGCAAAAGATACCAGCGATGGCTCGCAAACTACAGCTGCGCGCAGCTTTGTAAGCTCTCCCTCGCTCATCATCGGATACTTTTTATACAAGAATTGGGATACAGTCAGTTCCAAAACAGCGTCACCAAGAAACTCAAGCCTCTCATTATCTTCATGGGGCTTCCTGCGATGCTCATTCACATAGGATGAATGTGTAAAAGCCTGTTTTAAAAGCTTATCACTATCAAAATGAATACCAATATTGTCCTGGAATTCTTTGAATTTCTGCTCCTTAGCGCGGATATTCTTTTTTTCTCTTTCTCTTCCATTGTTGCGCATGATTTATTCCACCTTGCTTATAATTTAAAGCTGTGATTGCATGAATTGCAGATTTCAACGATCGTACCATTCGCAAAACAATACAAACTACTAACAGTTTACAAAAAATAACGTATATAAAGCAAAAAAACTTGGTTTAATTCCAGCAGATTACATATTAAATAAGGCTTTGTTAAAGATTATTAGATCGCAAAGCGCCTGGAACGCAAATCAACCACCTGTTTTTACACTGACTAAAAGAAAGAACAATAGCTTTTCTTTACAGAAGAAAGCCCCGTTTATAAAAACGGAGCTTCTTAGTAAATCGAACAATTACTTTTGGCTATTTATGTAGTTAACAGCGTCACCAACTGTACCGATTTTTTCAGCGTCATCATCAGAAATTTCCATATCGAACTCGTCTTCTAGTTCCATAACCAATTCAACAACATCAAGGGAATCAGCACCAAGATCATCTTTAAAAGATGCTTCTAAAGTTACTTGAGATTCATCTACTCCCAAACGGTCAACAATAATTTTTGTTACGCGTTCTAAAACGTCTGCCATGCTTGTTCACCTCCCCTCAAGCCATTATAGTTGATTTTATTTAATTAATAAATGGCTGGGATAATTTTTTAACCAGGAAAAATTCTTTAATTCCGATCAACAGAGTTTCGGATATATCATTGAATCTTACTACATCACCATGCCGCCATCAACGTGCAGGGTTTGGCCAGTCATATATGCACTGTCTTCGGAGGATAAGAAGACGACGGTTCTTGCAATATCCTTTGGCTCTCCGAAACGGGCTAACGGTATTTGCTTCAGCATTTCCGTTTTTACTTCCTCGTTTAACTTATCGGTCATGTCTGTCGTAATAAAGCCTGGAGCCACTGCGTTCACGGTAATGCCTCTTGACGATAGTTCCTTTGCGGATGTTTTTGTAAGCCCGATCACTCCGGATTTTGCAGCAACATAGTTTGCCTGTCCGGGATTCCCACTGACGCCTACAATTGAAGAGATATTGATGATTCTGCCGCTTCTCTGCTTCATCATTTGTCTTGTAACAGCTTTCGTACACAGGAAGACACCTTTTAGATTGATATTGATGACATCATCCCATTCAGACTCTTTCATCCTCATCAATAGGTTGTCTTTTGTTATCCCCGCATTGTTAACAAGTATGTCAAGCTTACCGAAACGTTCAATCGTTCCTTTGACCATATCATTGACTGAGTCAGAGTTGGAGACATCTGCCTGGATTGCAAAGGCATCCCGGCCCATCGCTTTGATCTCATCTACTACTTCAAGCGCTTTGGCTTCGCTGCCTGCATAATTAACAGCCACTGACGCGCCCTCCCTGGCAAGTTCAAAAGCGATTTCGCGTCCAATCCCACGTGAGGCACCAGTTACCAGTGCAACCTTACCTTCTAGTTTCATTCCTTTTCCTCCTTCAGAGCAGCAACAGCTGCTGCACAAGTTTCCGCATCAAATATTGCAAATGTTTTTGCAGAGCGGTCAACTTTCTTAACCAGTCCTGACAAAACTTTACCCGGGCCGATTTCTATAAATGTATCAACGCCGAGTTCCAACATTTTTGAAACCGAATCCTCCCACAACACTGGAGAATAGAGCTGCTCCACTAGTCTTTTTTTGAATTCGGAGGCTTCTGTCATCGGTTCAGCAGTTACATTTCCAATCACCGGGACAGCACCATCCTTTATTTCAATTTTGTCCAGTATAGCTTCAAATCTTTCAGCTGCTGGCTTCATCAGTGATGAATGGAACGGACCGCTGACATCCAGCGGGATAACCCGTTTGGCCCCAGCTTCCTTTGCTTTTACAGAAGCTTCTTCCACTCCACCTTTTGAACCAGAAATCACGATTTGTCCAGGACAATTCAAGTTAGCGAGCTGAACCGGTTTTCCGCCAGCTGATACAGTTTCAGTTACATCCAAGAGCTTTTGGCGATCCATGCCTAGTACAGCCGCCATTGTTCCTTCTCCATTCGGTACAGCTTCTTCCATGAATTCACCACGTTTTCGTACGGCATACACAGCGTCTTCAAACGAGATAGCCCCCGAAGCAACCAGTGCAGAATATTCACCAAGACTATGGCCTGCTGTAAAATCCGGCCTGATCCCAAACTGGCTGAAATAATTCAAGATCGCGACACTTGTTGTCAAAAGAGCAGGCTGAGCATTTGTCGTGAGCGTCAGCTTTTCTTGAGGTCCCTCAAAAATCAGGGAGCTTAAGCTTTCACCCAGGACCTCGTCCGCTTTTTTGAAAGTTTCTGAGACTGATTGCTCTGAATCCGCAAGTGCCTGCCCCATCCCAACTGTCTGTGACCCCTGTCCTGGAAACAAAAACGCGATTTTCCCCATGAAAGATTCTCCTTTAACTTGTTATTTTATGTTCATTTATATCTTCTATTGTGTTACACTGTCTCTTTTTTCTACGGCAGTTTTAATTGTACCGGAAACGTCTTTCTCAACCATTTCCCTCGCCTGTCGGATCGAATTAAAAACAGCATTCGCATCAGACGATCCATGAGCTTTGATTACTGGAGCTTTTAGTCCGAATAAACCCGCACCGCCATATTCTGTGTAATCCATCTTATTTTTGAGCACAGCCAGGTCGGGCTTTAGAACAGCAGCAGCCATCTTGCTTTTAAAGCTGGAAGTCAAAGCTGTTTTAAGCATTTTAAACACCGACATCGCTGTTCCTTCGATTGTCTTCAGAACCATATTCCCGGTAAAGCCATCTGCCACTATGACGTCCGCAACTCCATCAAGCAAGTCCCTTGATTCAACATTGCCAACGAAGTTGATGTCTGCATCCTTCAATAATTCATAGGTGTTCCTTACAAGCTCATTGCCCTTCTTCTCTTCAGTCCCAATGTTCAATAAGCCAACCCGTGGACTTGTGATTCCTCTAGCTTTTTCGCTGTATATCGAGCCCATGATTGCATATTGGACGAGATGTTCAGGCTTGGCATCAGCATTAGCTCCGACATCCAGCAGCAGGAAGCCTTCTCCTCCAATTGTTGGGAGAGTCGGTGCAAGGGCTGGCCTTTCAATCCCTTCTATTCTTCCAACCACGAACAATCCTGCAGCCATCAACGCTCCTGTATTGCCGGCAGAAATGCAGCCATCCGCTTTTCCGTCTGCAACTAGTTGTGCTGCAAGAACCATTGATGCTGTTTTCTTACGGCGGACTGCTCTGACAGGTTCGTCCGTCCCGAGGATCACTTCTTCTGTATGAATGATCTCAATCCTTTCTTCATTCGTCAGGTACTCCCTGATTTTACTCTCGTTGCCGACAAGAACGATATGTATGTCATTATATTTTTCGATTGCTTTCATTGCTCCGAGGACGATTTCTTTTGGTGCATTGTCTCCGCCCATCGCATCTACTGCCAGCCTCATCGCTATTCATCCCTTACTTTTCATTTTTTGAACGGTACATTTCAAATTCGCCTTTAAAAACAAGCTCATTGTTCACATAACTCATTACTTCTACATGCGTCCGCCCATTGTTATTATCGATCTTTTTGACTCTCGCTTTGGCGATAACCCGTTCACCTTCTTTTACCGATCTTGTGAATTGGATATTCGCTTTAGCTGTCAATGCCAGTTCATCATTTATGACTGCAACCGCCAATGAATTCGCCTGCGCGAATAAATGGTGCCCCCTGGCGATTTTATTTCGTTTAAATACATGTTCTCTTTTTATATCAAGTATTGATATAGCACTTTGGTCAAGTTCGATATCGATGATTTCTCCAATTACTTCTTCAAGCGGCAATGAACGGACTTCATCCTCAAAACGCTTTTCCGCCACGTTCTTAATTCTTTCCCTAAGTTCGGGAATTGATAATTCCAATCTGTCCAACCTTATTGTCTGGATGCTGACGGCAAATTTATCAGCCAGTTCCTCATCCGTTATAAAAGGGTTTTCTTTTATCGTCTCAGTCAACATCGACTGCCGTTCTCTTTTGTTGCGTTTCATTAACTTAACACCGCCCGAGCTATTAAGACTAGGTACTAATAGTAGTATATATATAATAAAAAAAGATTGCAAGAATAAAAATAGAAAAGCCAAGCGCCTTGGTCAGCCCCGACTAGCGAGGGAGCAAGACACTAACCTTAATGCAAATAGTTATTACTTTCTTATTCCCTAAAAAAACGAAAGCAGACTCACAACTGAATCTGCTCCCGTCCATTCTATGAATCTTGTAATAGTAATTAGATTCAGTAAGATCAATCCAGTTTTTCATTGGCAAGAGCACCCGTTTCCTGTAGGTACTCGCGCAATAATCTATATTTTTCACCTTGCCAGAAAGCTTCTGATTGGACCAGCAAGGTCGCATCATTCCTTGCTGTTTCTAACGCACGGTAGTCATGGACCATATCTGCCACCTTGAATTCAGGCAGGCCGCTTTGCTTTTTCCCAAAGAAGTCTCCTGGACCGCGCAGCTCTAAATCCTTTTCACTAAGAACAAACCCATCATTCGTTTCGGACATTATTTTCATTCGTTCTTTCCCTACTTCGCTTTTAGGGTCTGCAAGTAATATACAGTACGATTGGTCACTGCCACGACCGACCCTGCCTCTTAATTGGTGTAGTTGGGCGAGACCAAATCTCTCCGCATCATAAATAAGCATTACCGTCGCATTTGGGACATTTACTCCTACCTCGACAACTGTAGTCGAAACAAGGACTTGCACTTCATTTTCACTAAAAGCTTTCATGACCTGGTCTTTCTCATCGGAATGAAGGCGTCCGTGCATAAGCCCGACATTGTAACGGCCTTTAAAATAGAAACTTAATGTACTATGCACATCGATTGCATTCTGGACGTCCAGCTTATCTGACTCCTCAATAAGGGGACATATCACATAGGCCTGTCTTCCTTTTGCGAGCTCTTTTTCCATAAATGCAAGCACTCGCTCAAGCATTTCATGTTTGGCCCAATAAGTTTCGATCGTTTTACGGCCAGCTGGCATTTCGTCGATCACAGAGACATCCATTTCACCGAATACCGTGATTGCTAGAGTTCTTGGTATTGGAGTCGCGGTCATGAACAAGACATCTGGGTTTTCCCCTTTTTCCCTAAGCACTCGTCTTTGCTCAACTCCAAAACGATGCTGTTCATCCGTGATAACGAGTCCCAGATTGTTAAAATCCACTTCATCTTGGATCAAAGCATGCGTTCCAATCAATACGTCAATTTCACCATGTTTTAACTGTTCAAGCATGCCTTTTCTTCGCTTGCCTTTAACAGAGCTTGTTAGGAGAGCAACTGTAATACCAAATGGCTCAAGCAATTGTGTCAATGACTGCGAGTGCTGTTCTGCCAGAATTTCGGTCGGTACCATTAGTGCGCCTTGGTACCCAGCGGTCTTTGCAGCATAAAGCGCTATCGCCGCAACTACTGTTTTACCTGATCCCACATCCCCTTGGAGAAGACGATTCATTCGGTAAGGCGACTTCATATCACCAAGGATTTCATTTACCACTCGCTTTTGTGCCCCTGTTAACGGAAACGGCAGCCCGGTGATGAACGCCTTTAGTTTATCCAATTTATATGCAATGGCAATTCCCGGGCTCTGTTCACGTTCCATCTTCCTCAATGACTGCATTTTCAGTTGGAATAAGAGAAACTCCTCATAAACAAATCTCCTTCTCGCCTGCTTCATCTCATCTGAGCCTGCCGGAAGATGCATGATTTTCAAAGCTTCTCTGCGATTCAGCAACTTATATTTCTTAAGAAGCTCTGATGGGAGAATCTCCTCTATTTGATGGCCAAATTGAGAAAATGCTTGCTTGATCAGCCTTCTGATTGTTTTCACAGTCATTTTTCCTTTAACCGCATAAACCGGTTCAAAATCCTGGCTCTTCGCATGCTCTCCCAATGACATTTGAGTGGCCGTAATCGTCTGTCTATGCTGATCCCATTTGCCAGTAACAGTGATAGATTCGCCGACAGTTATTTTTTGTTTTAAATAAGGCTGGTTAAAGAATGTGGCAATGATCAAGTATCGGCCAACAAGCAGTCTGACTGTAAGACGGTTCTTTTTACGGCCATAATATACAACAGAAGGTTCACTGTGAACCTTCCCCTCAACCGTGACTCTCTCGTCATGCTTCACTTCTGCCAGATCCTTTAGACGATAATCTTCATAACGGTATGGGAAATATTCGAGCAGGTCACCAACAGTCCAGATGTGCATGTCTGCCAGTGTCTCCGCCATTTCATTACCGATTCCTTTAACTGCTGTAACTGGTTGCATTAGATGATCATTCACGTTTATCAAGCGGTATGCCGAATATCCTGGCCCCCAGCTCCCGGCCAGTCGGTGTAGCCGCTACCCCTCCTTTCGCTGGTTCTAATCAGAGTACTGCTTTTCCCCTTTTTCACCTGTGCAGCTTATTTTCAGGCAATGCAGACCATCTGCTTTTACCCTTTTCGCCTGTGCAGCTTATTTTGGGGCAATGCAAAGACTCTTACGTTTAACTTTTCACATATAACAGAGCTCTTTATATAAAAATGGGGAAAATCCCTTTTATACAAAACGAAATAGAAGGGGAATCCCCTTCTATTTCTTAGTATCATATTTACGATTTTATTTGTCCAGCAGAAGAATCAGCACTGCCGGAAAATTTATTCAATCGCGAAGATAAAGGCATATAGAGGCTGTTCCCCATTATGGACTTCAACTTCTACATCGCCGTAATTACTTTCAACAAACTCGACGATTGAATCGACATCTTCATCTGAAGCGTCTTCTCCCTTAAGAATCGTCAGGATTTCTGAGTCTTCATCCAGCATTTGGTCCAATAGGCCCTTAGCTGCCTTGACTTTATCCTGGTCCTTCAGGATGATCTTCCCATCGGAAATTCCCATGAAATCTCCAGTGGAAATTTCCAGTCCATCGATGCTTGTGTCACGGACTGCATATGTCAGCTGTCCAGTTTTCACATGTTGCATCGCTTCGGTCATTGCGTCTTTATTATCAGAAGGTTCAGCTCCTGGGTTGAATGAAAGCAATGCTGTCATTCCCTGAGGCACGGTCTTCGAAGGGATTACTACTACTTCTTCCTCCGCTACCTCTGCAGCCTGTTCAGCAGCCATGATGATGTTTTTATTATTCGGCAGGATGATTACCTTGCGCGCGTTTACTTCTTTGATCGCCTTAATGATATCCTCTGTGCTTGGATTCATTGTCTGCCCGCCTTCGATCACCGCATTGGCACCGATGCTGCGGAAAAGCTCAGCGATACCAGAACCCATTGAGACAGCGACGATTCCGTATTCCCGCTTTTCTTTCTTTGGCTCATTAGCCTGTGTTCGAAGAGGGGTAGTTGGTTCGCCGACAATATCCGTATGCTGCTGGCGCATGTTCTCAATTTTCATATTGATGAGGTTTCCATATTTTTGTCCATAAGTCAGAACTTCGCCAGGCTGTTCTGAGTGGATATGTACCTTTACGACCTCATCGTCAGAAATGACAAGAAGAGAATCTCCATAGTTGCTCAAGTCCTGACGGAAATTTTCCTCAGAGAATGCTTCTTTTCCTTCAAGCCTAACCATGAATTCAGTACAATAGCCGAATTCGATATCCTCAGTATTCATGTGGCTCTGAACGCTCTTATGGTGCTCTGCGCTCACAAGCTCATTCATGTTGGGCATTGCAGACGGGGAGTCAGGAAGCTTTTCGCCCTTTAATTCTGCAAGGAAGCCTTCATATACAAATACAAGGCCCTGTCCGCCACTGTCGACTACTCCAACTTCCTTTAGGACAGGAAGCAAGTCAGGGGTGCGGTTTAATGACGCCTTCGCTTCTTTTAGCACTTCTTCCATTAAGCCAATAAGACTTTCATGGGTTTTGGCAACAGCTACGGCATGCTTGGCAGCATCCTTTGCTACCGTTAAAATGGTGCCTTCCACAGGTTTCATGACAGCCTTATAAGCTGTTTCAACACCTGCATTCAACGCAGCGGCAAACTCTACAGAGTTCACAGTTGGCTTATTTTCGATTGCTTTTGCAAAACCACGGAATAATTGGGAAAGGATAACTCCAGAGTTTCCTCTGGCCCCCATAAGCAAGCCTTTGGCAAGCGCGGAACCAACCTTCCCGATATGTTCCTGTACATTGTTCTTAACTTCCTTTGCTCCGGAAGTCATGGATAAATTCATATTCGTTCCTGTATCACCATCAGGAACAGGGAAGACGTTCAGCGCGTCGACATACTTGGCATTCGCCGCCAAATGGTTGGCGCCCTGGATGACCATTTCCGCAAAACGTTTTCCGTCTAGAACATTAATAGACACAAATCTTTCCTCCTCTTACGGGTTCGTTACACGAACTCCCTGAACGTAAATATTGACCGAGTCAACTGCCAGCCCTACAGTTTTATCAAGAGTGTATTTTACCTTTGACTGGACATTGTGGGCAACCTCGGAAATTTTCGTCCCATAGCTCACAATAATATACATATCGATATGTACTTCTTCGTTTTCCTGGCGAACGATTACTCCGCGCGTGAAATTCTCCCTGCGCAAAATATCTGTTAATCCGTCCTTGATCTGATTCTTTGAAGCCATCCCGACAATACCATAACAATCGACAGCTGCGCCGCCTGCAATCGTTGCAATGACATCATTTGATATATCAATTTGTCCGTACTTCGTTTTTAGCTCGATGGACATGATTCGTTCCCCCTTTGGAAAAATAGCGTAATGCTACAGTTATTTTACTATAAGCCAATCAATTTTTAAAGTTATTCTGCGCTTCCCTTTATTATTCAGCAAGAATCTCAACTATATGTCAAGGTTTTTTTCTTTATAGCTTTCGCCAGAACTATTGCAAATGGGAAATTTCTATGATAAATTATTAAAGTATGTCAGAGAAAAGGTTATCCTGATTAATTCGCAGTTCTGACGATATGCAACTAATTGCAGCAAAAAATAGTATCAGCTTTTGTCAGTTAGGAGGGAAATCATATGCCACGTAAATGTGTAGTAACTGGTAAATCAACTCGTTCTGGTAACGCACGCTCTCACGCAATGAACGCTAACAAGCGTACATGGGGTGCTAACCTTCAAAAAGTTCGTATTCTTGTAGACGGTAAGCCTAAGCGTGTTTGGGTATCTACAAGAGCTCTAAGATCAGGTAAAGTTGAGCGCGTTTAATTAAAAAAAGTCGCAGACCTTCTGCCTGGCTCCAGTGGCCGGCAGGAAACTGCACGGCATCCATGAGGGTGCCTTTTTTATTTTTAACGGGTTTTAATTCACCCTCATGCTCATTCTTCCCAATTGACGACAAAATAATAGCACCCCGTTTCCAGGGTGCCAAAGAGCTTTCATATACTCTTTCCATCTTTACTTATTCTTTGTTAACGGTTCTATTCCTTTTTAAATGCACCTAACATCGCCCGTACGAGGCCACCTAAAAACCTAGGTAGTTTGATTGTATAAAATCTCATACCGTCCCTCCTCACCATCTCTCGAAAACCAGTCTTCTATCTGCTTCTGTATAGTATATTCGTGTGTATGCAAATATTGCTCCTTTCATTTGAACCCGTGAAATCAAATTCATGAATAGAGCTCAATAGAAGACCTTTCAATCCTTGCTCCTTACAACTAATAATATGCCTTCGCAAAATGAAAAAGTACCATGACCTCTAATAAGTTCATTACTAATACATAGTGTCGATCCCATAGGAATATGACAGTCATTTAATGGGTATTTAAAATTTTCTAATGTCATTCCGGAGACTGCTGGTGTTACAGGGAGGAACGAAATATATTTAAAATCCTGCATATGCTCAATGTTGTAGGTGCCTGGTTTTTTAACATATAAAATATTTTTTGCATCAATGATTTCGATATGTAGATTATTCTCCTGTTTCAGAGGTTTGACCAGGAGCTGGATATTTGCCATCAAATGGTCGAGACGTCCACCGGTAGCACCAAAAATGGTGATTGACTCTGCTTCCTGTTCGAGAGCCCAGTTTAAAGCTAGTTCCATATCTGTTTCATCTTTTTCCGGCTTGAATTTTTTAAGGTCTGTAACGACCTCTTCAATTTCTGCCATCTCTGCTTCTGAAACGGAATCAAAGTCTCCGAAAGCTGCTGCTGGCTTGACTCCTGCTTTCAGTAAATAGAATACACCTCTATCTATCCCAATCCAGATTATATTGCTTCCATCATACAAATGAAAATCAGGTATCAGGTTTGACGGTCCTCCTGCTACTAAATGTATTTTCATGAAGACGATCTCCTTTTCAAAATTCAGCGAATTAGATTTTGTTAAAAGCTAAATAAAGCCAGCCGCTGTTACGGCTGGCTTTATTTGAGGATAAGAATGTTTAAATTCACTTCGAGAATTGTCCCGCTTCAGCGCTTGCAGGTGCTGACCAAGGCGCTTGTGCATTTCTTTTATTGTCTTAAGCTTGCGATAGCAGCTCCTCTGTCTTCCTTATTGAAAACAGCTGAACCCGCAACGAGTACAGTCGCCCCTGCTTCAACACAAAGCTTGGCAGTCTCTTCGTTCACTCCGCCATCAATCTCGATTTCAAGTCCTGGATTCAGTGAATCTGCCAGCTCTTTTACCTGCCTGATTTTCGGAAGTACCGAGGAAATGAATTTTTGGCCGCCAAAGCCCGGATTGACAGACATAAGCAGCACCATATCCACATCCTCGATGATATGCTTCAGGCTGTCCACAGGAGTTGCAGGATTCAGGACAACTCCAGCCTTTACACCAGTAGACTTAATTAGCTGGATTGTCCTGTGCAGGTGCCTGCTTGCTTCCACGTGGACCGTGATGTAATCAGCACCTGCATTTGCGAAAGCTTCAATATATTGGTCCGGGTTCTCGATCATCAGGTGAACATCAAGCGGAAGCTTCGTTACTGGCCTGATTGCCTCGACAATCAATGGGCCAATCGTAATATTCGGCACGAAATGCCCATCCATTACATCCACGTGAATATAATCAGCCCCACCTCGCTCGACATCTTTGATTTCTTCCCCCAGGCGGGCAAAGTCGGCTGATAAGATTGAAGGTGCTATCTTTACCATATATCAGTACCTCGGCTTTCTATCTTTGATTTCTAACAAAAAGTCTTTGTAATGCTTATACCTGTACTCAGGCAAAGAATCTGATTCGACTGCTGCCTTGACCGCACATTTAGGCTCAGCCATGTGGAGACATCCGCGGAACTTGCAATCCTCACTGATTTCAGCAATATCCGGGAAGCAGGAGTTCAGCTCTTCCGCTTCGATTTCGGTAAATTCCAGGGAACTGAAACCAGGCGTGTCGGCAACAAGTCCATTATTAATTGTAATCAGCTCGACATGTCTTGTTGTATGCTTGCCCCTGCCAAGATGCGAGGAAATATCATCGGTTTTCAATTCTAGATCTGGACGGATCGCATTGAGCAATGATGACTTCCCGACTCCAGATTGTCCAGCAAACACAGAGATCTTCCCCTCAATATGGGGTCTTAATTTTTCAAGACCCTCTGAAGTTTCAGATGAAGTAAAAATAACCTCATAGCCTGCTTTCCGATAATCCTCTGCATATTCTTCAAGTCGGGACTTTTGCTCTTCATTTGTTAAATCCATTTTCGTAATGCAGATGAGTGGCTCGATATGATTATATTCAACAAGGACCAGGAACCGGTCGAGCAGGGCTGAGCTGAAGTCGGGTTCTACAGCTGAAAAAACAAGGATTGCCTGGTCTACATTCGCGATTGGAGGTCGAACTAACTCATTCTTCCGGCGTTTGACTTCCATGATATAGCCTTCCGTATCATTTTCAGCCTGAAAAACGACCTCATCACCTACAAGCGGTGTTACCTTGTTTTTGCGGAAAACACCTCGGCCGCGGCATTGAACAACCCCATCGTCATTCGCAACATAATAAAAACCGCTCAGCGCCTTGATAATTTTGCCCTCAGGCATAGCAACACTCCCTGTCTGTTAGTCTTCTGGATAATCGACACTGCCACTATCAAAGATTTCTCCATCCCGCATAATTCTATATTCAGCCTGTTTACCAGGCGCAATTAGAAAATCAAGAATTATTAGTTCGTCCTCTGTGATTTCAATTGTGTCTACAGGAGTTTCCCCATTGTGATTTAGGTCACTCATGTAGATCTTGATTTCCTGCGGTACTCCTTCTTCTTTAGGCTGATATGTTACGGTAATTTCACGTGATACTTCTTTCGGGACTGGTTCTTTTCCTTTTGAAAGGACAACATTTACTTTACTGCCCTTTTTCAGTTCAGTTCCTGCTTCAGGTTTTTGGGAGATAACCAATCCTGCGGGGATTGTATCATGAAACTCCTCAGTACTTTCAATTACAAGCCCAGTGGTGTCAGCATAAAGATCAAGGTTTCTCTGGTTGTATTCGGTTAAATCACCCAGAGTTACTAATTCAGGCCCTTTGCTAACCTTAAATTCCAAAGTTGTATCCCCTGGAATGACGGATTCTCCTCCAGGTGGATCTTGTTCAAGGATCGTACCCGCCTCACTATCATCGTGCTCTTCGATTTTTTTGAAATCCTTGAAACCCTTTCCTTCTAGCAGCCTGACGACATCATCGTACATCCTGTCGGTATAATCCGATAATTCCACTTTTTCTTTACCGGCACTGATATACAAGTCGATTTCATTGCCTTCTTTGATCATCTTTCCGGCCGTCGGATTGGTACGGATGACATTTCCTTCTTCGACTTCTTCATCACTGATTTCTTTTATGTCTCCAGTGATGAAGCCAGCAGACATGAGTTGTGCGACTGCTTCTTCTACTTCCATGCCGCTTACATCAGGCACTTCCTTTTCCTTCGGGCCGAATAAGTCAGGTCCCATTGTCACCATTACTATTCCCGCAGTCAGGATCAACAAAAACAAAATTGTCAAAATGACTGGCCATTTCTTTTTCTTCTTCTTCTCAGGCTTTGCCTTTGGAGTTTGTTCGTGTGAACCAGGAGCGTCTTTCCGTACGATTGTTTCGTCAAGATTATGATAAGGCCGGTCATTGGTTATAATTGGTATCGCTTTTGTTGCTTCATCGTCTTCTGGTATGACAAATTTGCCTTCATTCAAACGCTTAGTCTCAAGCGCCGTACGCAGGTCTTCTTCCATTTCATCGACATTGTCATAGCGATGGAAAGGATCCTTCGCAGTTGCCTTGAGCACAATATTTTCCACGCTCTGGGGAATGTGCGGATTCCATCTTTTTAATGAAGGAGTCTCTGATTGTAAATGCTTAAGCGCGATGGAAACGGCGGATTCACCTGAAAAAGGAAGCCTGCCTGTAAGCAATTCGAACATGACAATCCCAATCGAATAAATATCCGATTTTTTGTTCGCCATGCCTCCTCTTGCCTGTTCAGGAGAAAGATAATGAACAGAGCCCAGCACTGAATTCGTTTGAGTGATACTTGTCGCACTCAGGGCCATTGCAATGCCAAAGTCGGTAATTTTTACGGTTCCATTGCTATCAACCAGGATATTATGCGGCTTGATATCGCGATGTACAATATGGTTATGATGGGCATGCGAGATAGCAGATGTCAGCTGTTTCATGATGTCCAAGGCTTCTTCAACCGGGACTGGGGCATGCTGCTGTATGTATTGCTTTAACGTCTGGCCATCAACGTATTCCATCACAATATAGTATAGTCCATCCTCTTCACCGACATCATATATACTGACGATATTCGGATGGGCAAGGCTAGTTGCAGATTGCGCCTCCCTGTGGAACCTGCGGATAAATTCATCATCATTGGCAAAATCAAGACGAAGCATCTTGACCGCGACATCCCTGTCGAGGATCATGTCTCGAGCCAGATAGACATTTGCCATGCCTCCCCCGCCGATCATGTCCTTGATTTTATAACGCCCGCTGATTCTTTTTCCGATAATCATATTCTTCACCTGCCCTCGTTGAATTCCTGGTATTCGACGATAGCAAGAGTTATATTATCTTCGCCGCCGTATTCGTTTGCCCTTTTGATAAATTCTGCCGCCTTATCTTCATGGGACATTTCTTTGTTATTAATAATGCTTTCCATTTCTTCCTGGCTTACTTTATTGGAAAGTCCATCTGAACAAAGCAACAATATATCTTCCTCTTCAAAGATGATTGTTTTAACATCCATTTCAACCGACTCTTCAGTTCCAAGAGCCCTTAACAGGACATTTTTCCGTGGGTGATGCTCTGCATCTTCCTTGGAAATTTGCCCAGAACGAACGAGTTCGTTAACAAGAGAGTGATCCTCCGTCAACTGTTTAAATCCCGTTTCGTTTAATAAGTAACAACGGCTGTCACCTATATTTACGATGGTTGCGAACAGGTTCGTACAGATGGCAGCAACTATTGTTGTGCCCATACCTTCACATTCTGTATTTTTCAAAGAATGATCAAAAATTTCTTTATTGACTTGCAAAACCGCTTCTTCCATCCATTTTTCTGCTTCTTCTGCTGTATGTATCTGCGTTGAATTTCCCCAAAGGTCCTTCAGATGTTTAATTGTCATTTCACTGGCAACATCCCCTGCACGGTGTCCGCCCATGCCATCTGCTACGATGGCAAGGCGCTGACCGTGAGGATTTACAAAGATGCCGCCATTGTCTTCATTATGCAGGCGGACTTTTCCCCTGTCTGTCATGAAAACAGCTTTCATCTTGTCACCTCGTCTCTTCTTTTCTTT
The DNA here is from genome assembly GCF_018424685.1 of Mesobacillus boroniphilus. Lineage (NCBI taxonomy): Bacteria > Bacillati > Bacillota > Bacilli > Caryophanales > Bacillaceae > Mesobacillus > Mesobacillus boroniphilus. The sequence goes on along the minus strand of NZ_QTKX01000001.1, from coordinate 618,807 downwards.
CTTTCGCCCGAAGTTGTCCGCAAGCTGCTTCAATGTCATGCCCTTGTTCTCTTCTGATTGTCACATTCACTCCACGGTCGCGAAGAGTACGTTCGAACTTGAAGATCTGGCTCTTTGGTGTCCTTACGTAATCACGTTCAGGTACATAGTTGACCGGAATCAAATTGATATGGCACTTCAGTCCTTTAACCAGTTGCGCAAGCTCTTCAGCGTGCTCAACCTGATCATTGACACCACCGAACAGACCATATTCAAAGCTGATTCTTCTTCCTGTCTTGTTCACATAATAACGGACTGAATCCATTAAATCAGGAAGCTTGTATGCGCGGTTGATTGGCATCAGCCTGCTGCGCAACTCAGTGTTTGGTGCATGCAAGGAAATCGCAAAGTTTATTTGCATATTTTCATCCGCAAATTGATAGATCTTAGGGATGATGCCGCTTGTAGAAACGGTAATATGACGTGCGCCAATATTCAAGCCTTTTTCATGGTTCATAATTTTCAGGAATGAAAGCATATTGTCATAGTTGTCAAATGGTTCACCGATTCCCATGATAACAATTGAGCTTACTCTCTCTTCTGTCTCGTCTAGTGCCTGTTGTACTTTTACGACCTGAGCCACAATTTCTCCTGCTTCCAGATTCCTCTTTAAACCGCCAAGGGTTGAAGCACAGAAAGTACAGCCGATCCTGCAGCCAACCTGTGTAGTTACACAGACAGAGTTTCCGTATTCATGTCTCATAAGAACCGTTTCAATAGACATACCGTCATGCATTTCAAATAAGAACTTGATTGTTCCGTCAGATGAAGTCTGCTGTATGATTGTACTCAGGGTTGTCAGGACAAAATGCTCGTCTAGCTTGTCCCTCAAAGGCTTTGACAAATTAGACATCTCTTCAAAAGAGGTTGCTCTTTTTTGGTAGAGCCAGTCAAAAATTTGTTCTGCCCTGAATGGTTTTTCTCCTTGTTCCTTCAGCCAATCCTTTATTTCTTCAAGCTGAAGTGAATAAATGGACTTTTTTGCTGAATCCTGGGTTGCTGAATTTCTAGTTGTGTTTTCTTGTTCCATGTTATTCCACCTTCTTTCTTAAACAAGCAATATAAAACCCATCAGAGCCAATGTCCTGCGGAAGAATTTGCACATCAAAGCCATTGATCAATGGTTTGATTGCCTCTGGCATTCTTTTTGCAAATGTTGTATCTCCTTCGAATTCCGGATGCTCGCGTAAAAATTTTTCGATTACTTCCTGGTTTTCTTCACGGTCTACCGTGCATGTGCTATATACCAGTGTACCCCTAGCTTTCAAGAGTGGGGCGACTGATTCCAGCAGGCTTAGCTGAATGGTTTGCAGCTGTGATAAATCCTGTTCTTTCTTAGTATACTTCATATCAGGCTTTCGTCTCATCACTCCAAGGCCAGAGCACGGAGCATCCAGCAAGACCCGGTCTATTGATTCTTTTTCAAATTGGGTGGCTGCCTGGCGGCTGTCCATTTTTTGAGCTTCGATATTTTCGAGGCCCAGGCGCTCAGCATTCTCAGAGATCAGCTTCACCTTGTGCTCATGGAGGTCGAGTGATAACACCTTCCCGCTATTTCCAAGCTTTTCGGCGATATGGGTAGTCTTCCCTCCTGGTGCTGCACATGCATCAAGAATAACCTCTTCTTCTTTGATGCCTAGTGCATGGGCAACCAGCATGGAGCTCTCATCCTGGATCGTCAACAAACCATACTTGAAAGCTTTAGATGATGCAAGATTGCCTCGCAGACACTTGACTGCTTCGGGAAGGATGGGACTAGGTTCTACTTCAAAACCTTCTTCCTCCAAAAGCGCCAGGCACTCATCACGGGAGATTCTCGTCAAATTGACCCTGCCTGTCTGCAGCGGTGCTGTTAAATTCACTTCACACATTTCCAGTGTCTTTTCCACCCCGAATTGGTTTACCCACCTTCTTACAAGCCACAATGGATGGCTAGTCTCAATGGAAATTCTTTCAGCAGGATCCTCGATAGAATCAAGTGAAGGTAATCCATTTCGCTGAATGCTCCTTAGCACACCATTAACAAGACTGGCAATACCCTTATGCCCCCTGCGTTTTGCGATTTCCACTGCTTCAAATATAGCCGCTCTTTCCGGGATTTTATCTAAGTAAACCATCTGATAAACGGTCATGCGAAGCAGATTGATGACCCAGCTTTGAAGCTTTTTGTTTTTCTCGATAAAAGGCTTTAGGTAAAAATCGATGGTCATTTTCCGCTGAAGCGTGCCATATACCAACTCTGTCAACAACCCTACGTCAATCTGACTGATTTCATTTTTATCAATCGCACTGTTCAAGAGCAGATTGCTGTAGGCCTGATTCTTTTCAATTGTTTCCAGGAGCTGCAATGCTGTATCCCTTACATTTTTCTTTTTACTCATTGGTGTCTCCTAACCTAACGCCTGGTACTAAGTTTGCCCCTGCCCCTAGCAAGAATTGCTTCGCATCCATCTTTTTCTTGCCTGCCGGCTGAAGTTCTGTGATTTTTATTGCGGTTTCATCACCAGTGGCAACAATTAGACCATCTTCTTCAATTTTCAAGATCATACCAGGTTGTTCGCTTCCTTTATAGCTTGCCTTTTCGGCACTCCATAGCTTCATTACCGATCCATCCATAGTGGTATAGGCAACAGGCCAAGGATTCATGCCACGGATATGGTTATATATCTCAGCGCCAGTTCTGTTCCAATCGATTTTCTCCTGTTCGCGCTTGATGTTCCATGCAAATGTTGCTTCTTCATTGTTTTGTGGAACAGGAGTGATTTCACCTTTTAACAGCTTTGGAACCGTCTCTGACAAGAGGTCTGCACCAGCAGCGCTCATTTTATCATGTAAGGATCCAACTGTATCTGTTTCGCTAATTGGCACTTCGATCTGAGTCAGGATATCGCCAGCGTCCAGCTTTTCCACCATATACATAATGGTTATCCCTGTTTTTTCTTTGCCTTCAATAATGGCGTAGTGAATGGGAGCTCCACCCCGCAGCTCTGGCAGTAGGGATGCATGGACATTGATGCAGCCAAACTTAGGTGCCTCGAGAAGTTGGTTTGGTAAAATTTGTCCAAACGCGGCAGTGACAATTAAATCCGGTTCAAGGGCCAGGATTTTATCCAGTTCCTCCTGCTGTCGGATTTTCTCCGGCTGATAAACCGGGATGCCAAGTTTCAGCGCTTCTGCTTTTACAGGAGGCGGAGTAAGGACCCGCTTTCTGCCAACTGGTCGGTCAGGCTGGGTTACAACTCCTATGACGTCATACCCTTCATCGACCAATCTCCTCAAAACCGGGACAGAAAAGTCCGGAGTCCCCATAAATACGATTCTTGTCATTCCTGGTTCAACTCCTCTAAATCAGCTTCTTCGATATACCTTGTCACCTTGGTGGTAAATAACACCCCGTGTAAGTGGTCAATTTCATGTAGGATCGCTCGTGCTAAAAACTCTTCTGCTTCTAATTCATAGCTCTTACCTTTGCGATTCTGAGCTTTTACCTTCACATAATTCGGGCGAGTGACCTCTCCGTATAATCCCGGGAAACTTAAGCATCCTTCAGGACCAGTCTGCTCACCGCGAGTTTCGAGAATCACCGGGTTGATCAATTCAATCGTACCGTGCTCATCATCGATATCTACAATCGCAATTTGCTTCTTTATATCTATTTGAGGAGCAGCCAGGCCAACACCATCAAATTCAATCATTGTATCATACATGTCATCCAGCAGCTTTGCCAGTTTTTTATCAAAAACTGTTACCTTTTCGCATTCTTGCTCCAAAATGTCCGCTGGGTAAGTTACTATTTTTCTTACTGCCAAAATAAATCCTCCAATAAATCCATTTAAATATTAGTATTAGCTTGTTCAATCTTCTTTTTTCATAAACTTTCCTCAAGACTCGTTTCGTAAACTTTGTTGCATTCACAAGGCTTTACAGTTCCAGAAGCCTCCTCGAAAAGAGCTCCGAAGCTTTGCAAGAGCCTCTTCAGAAAGAAGAGATCATTTCGAAAACCAGCCCGCCTTGAAAATTATCATTACATTAGGATATAAGGGTTAAGGTCTACAGAAATCTGCAATCCTCCTGTCCCTGTTTCCTGCTGGTAATGATCCAGAATTGTTTTAAGGGCATTTTTCAGTTCTGGTTCCTTTTTGTATTTTATCAGACATTGATAACGATATCTATCGTTGATCCGCGGGATTGGCGATGCTACTGGCCCCAGTACAACTGCTTCATTCGAGAGCCTCGATGAAATGTATTTTGCAATCTTTTCGGTAACTGAAACTACTTTCATCAATTCTTCATGGCTGACTGTTACCAGGGAAAGATAGTAAAATGGCGGATACTGGTGAACCTTCCGCATCAGCATCTCCTGCTGGTAAAAGCGGTCGTAATCCTGTGTCCCGGCAAGCTCAACACTGTAATGCTCTGGAGTATAAGTCTGGATTACTACCTCTCCAGGGAGCTTGTGCCTTCCAGCCCTTCCGCTTACCTGCGTCAAAAGCTGGAATGTTTTTTCCGAAGAACGGAAATCGGGCAGGTTCAACATTGTGTCAGCTGACAGGACACCTACTAATGTAATGTTTGGAAAATCCAACCCTTTCGCAATCATTTGCGTTCCGAGTAATATGTCCGCCTGGCCCTCCTGAAAAGCGGTCAGTAACTTTTCATGTGAACCTTTCCTGCCCGTTGTATCGACATCCATCCTGATGATTCTCGCCTCAGGAATTAATTTCAACAATTCTTCCTCAACCTTTTGAGTCCCGGTCCCGAAATAGCGGATATGCTCACTATTGCATTCAGGACATATTGTTGGCACCCTGTCTTCATAACCGCAATAATGGCATTTCATTTGCTCATTATAACGGTGGTATGTCAGCGTAATATCGCAATGCGGACAGTTCATGACATATCCGCAATCACGGCACATCACAAAAGATGAATGCCCACGTTTATTTAAAAACAGGACGGTCTGCTCTTTTTTCTCCAGCCTGTCTTTTATCTTTTCAAACAGCTTTACCGAAAACATAGAGCGGTTTCCTGTTCGCAATTCCTCTCGCATGTCGACGATTTCAACAGTTGGCAGCGCCTGATTGTTCATCCGCTTTGGCAGAGACAACAAAGTATACCTTCCTTTTTGCGCCCGGGCAAATGATTCGAGTGAAGGGGTAGCACTGCCGAGGACGACTGGACAAGCATTTGTTTTAGCCCGCTGGATCGCCACGTCCCTTGCATGGTATCTTGGGTTCTCTTCTTGCTTGTAGCTCGTTTCATGCTCTTCATCGATGATGATGATCCCGATATTCTCGAATGGAGCAAAAATCGCTGACCTGGCTCCTACGACCACTTTTACTTCCTTGCGCTGGATTTTTCGCCATTCATCATACTTCTCCCCCGCAGATAAACCGCTATGCATGACAGCCACCAAATCACCAAATCGCTCCTTGAAGCGCGTGACCATTTGTGGAGTTAATGAGATTTCCGGCACAAGCACAATCGCTTCCTTTCCTTTACTCAAGACCTGCTGGATGGACTGCAAATAGATTTCAGTCTTTCCGCTGCCTGTGACACCATATAATAGGAAGACTTCATGCAAATCCTTTTCAATTGCAGAAAGGATTGGGCTAATAGCTTTTTCTTGCTCATTTGTCAGTTCCAGAGCCATTTTTCGTTCAAATTCCCGTTCTGCATATGGGTCTCTGTAAACCTCTATCTCTTCAACTCTTATTAAACCTTTCTTAACAAGTGATTGAATTGATGCCTGTGAGATTCCGAGAGTGGAGAGGATCAGCCTCTGTTCTACAGGCTCAGGATGTTCAAGAAAAAAATCAAGCACAGATTGCTGCCCTGACGCCTGTGATGGAAGCTTGTCCCTTGCCTCCTTCAGTTGATCATGACCAATGACTGGGGAAACATGCTTGAGCAGTTTTTTGCGCACCCTGTCCTTCACCTGGTAAACAACCTCAACCCTTCCGGACGCCGCCTCCTTTTGAAGTTGCTGGACAAGCCCTTTTGAAACGGCATCCTCCCATTTCATTTCACTATTTTCCCTAAATAACTCCAGTAAATTTCCGGGAAGGTCGGTTATCTCTATTCCTTTAGCAAGGACAATTTTCTTTTCATATTTAGCCTTCAATGCTGCTGGGAGCATCACCTGGTAAGAGGAGATTTTATAGCTTAATGTATGCTCAGTCAGCCAGTCACCCAGTTGGAGAAGTTCCTCATTCAATACCGGCGTCAAATCAAGTGGTTCGATGATTGACCGCAACTTAGAAAAGCTCGACTTTTCCTTAAGACCCCTGACAAAACCCTGGATTTTTCTTGGACCAAATGGAACGATAACCCTCGTCCCAGGCTTAATCACTTCTTTGAATTTTTCTGGGATTTTATAGTCAAAGGTTTTGTCAGTTTGCTTTGCAGGCACATCGACAATAACGCTTGCTATATTCATAAGCTTTCATCCTTTTTTAACCACTGGACAACTTCGGTAAGAATATTTCTGGCTACATCTGATTTTGACATCAAAGGCAGTTCGATGATTGTACCATCCTTTTTGTAAATGGTAACAATATTCGTATCTGCGCCAAAGCCAGCCCCTTCCTGCTTGACGTTATTCGCCACAATCATGTCTGCGTTTTTTCTGGCAAGTTTGCCCTTCGCATGGTTTTCGACATCATTAGTTTCGGCTGCGAACCCTACAATAACCTGGCCCTTCTTTTTTTGTCCAAGCTCGAAAAGAATATCCTTCGTTCTTTCAAGCTCTAGAGCCTGGTCGCCTTCTTTTTTCTTCATTTTCTCTTCATATATATACTTCGGCCGGTAATCCGCAACCGCCGCGGTTCCAATAAGGACATCAGCTTCCCCGAAATGTCCCAGGGCAGCCTGGTACATTTCCTCAGCACTTTCTACTTTGATCAATTCAGCTCCACTTGGAGGTTCAAGGTTGACCGGCCCCGAAACAAGGACCACTCTTGCCCCCATTTTCACAGCTTCCCCTGCTAACGCATACCCCATCTTGCCAGTTGAATGATTGGTGAGGAAGCGGACAGGATCGATTTTTTCCCTCGTAGGCCCGGCAGTAATCAAGAAAGTTTTCCCCGAAAGTTCCCCGTCCTGTTTATTGAAAAACTGGCCAGCAAGCTCCACGATTGTCTCCGGTTCCTCAAGACGGCCCTTACCTGTGTATCCACAGGCTAAATACCCTTCTCCCGGTTCAATAAATTCATAACCGAAGCTCCTGAGTGTTTCCATGTTTTTCTGGACAGCAGGGTGTTGATACATATGTACATTCATCGCTGGTGCAACCCATACAGGTGCAGTCGCTGCCAGGAGTGTAGTAGAAATCATATTATCAGCAATCCCGTTAGCAAGTTTGCCAATGATGTTGGCTGTTGCCGGAGCAACTATAATCAAATCAGCCCAATCAGCTAAATGGATATGGGCTATATTTTCAGGATTTTTTTCATCGAATGTATCTGTATAAACTTCACTTCTGGACAATGCCTGAAAAGTGAGCGGAGTTACGAATTTAGCTGCGGAATCACTCAGGATTACCTTCACTTCCGCGCCTGCCTGTGTCAACTTGCTCGTCAGCGCAGCACCCTTATATACAGCGATCCCACCGGTCACGCACAATAGAATTTTTTTACCGTTCAGCATGTCAGAGAACCCCCATTTTACAACAAACTATCATTATGATTGAACTATAACATTTTTTCACAGATTAAGCATGAAATAGGCAAAGTAGCTACTTTAATTTGACCTTTATGGACTAACACAGTATCTCAATGGGCTGTGTTAATTTAGACTGTTGATTTCCGTTCCAGGTACTCCGCTTTCCGCGGGACTGGCGCTGAGCCTCCTCGTCGTTTCACTCCTGCGGGGTCTCACCTGTCCAGTTAATCCCGCAGGACATTGAATTGCTTCCTCGAATTTACCCACGCACGATGGAAATGCGATAGCATTTTCGGAGGAGTCTGCGCGCCTTCCACTCCAATCAACAGGTTATAAATATAAAAGTAAGTCATAACACAGCCTTTAATTTATAAGGTTACATAGAAAAGTTTTAAATGCCCGAAGAGGTGGTCTAGCCCTGATAAGTCATTTTGAAACCCTACAACATGGTCTATGCACCTATAAAAAAATAACAACCCAATAAATAGGTTGTTATCGCGGTGTTATTCGTTGATATTTAACTCTTCATGGCTTCCTGCTGTCTTGAAGTGAAGCTTTTCTGCATTGATTTCTTCAAGTGCCTTGCCAACAAATTTATGGGAAACATACTTATCTAATTTAGCATCCATGTGGACCTGCATGCTGCGCGCGCGCTTTGCTGCAACCGATACTAAGGAATATTTTGAATCAATTTTTGTCATTAAAGAGTCAATAGAAGGATTAAGCATTTATTCTACCTCCAGCATTTTTTTATAACGATGTTGAACTCGTTCCCTGCGGCAGTGTTCCGCCACAACGATTGACTTAACTCGGTCGGCTGCGTTTTCAATATGGTCGTTTTCAACCACATAATCATATAATTCCATCATTTCAAGTTCTTCTCTTGCAGCTTTCATCCTGCCTTTGATGATTTCTTCCGTTTCTGTGCCACGTGTCACGATCCGGTTTTCAAGCTCTGAAAGGCTAGGTGGCGCTAGGAAAATGAATAGCCCCTCCGGGAATTTCTTCCTTACCTGGCTTGCTCCTTGAACTTCAATCTCAAGGAAAACATCCCTTCCTGCATCGAGCGTTGCGCGTACGTACTCAACTGGAGTCCCATAGTAATTGCCAACAAACTCTGCATACTCTAGCAATTGGTCCTGTTTGATCATTTCTTCAAATTCTTCCCTGGTCTTGAAGAAATAATCTACTCCGTTTTGCTCCCCTTCACGCGGCAGCCTCGTTGTCGCGGACACGGAATATTCAAAAGCTGTATCCGGCTGGGAAAATAATTCTTTCCGGACCGTTCCTTTGCCAACCCCTGATGGTCCTGAAAGAACAATCAACAATCCTTTTTCCTGCATTAAATAGTCCTACCCTTCATCAATAATATCATCACGGTCATTCAGGCGGTGAGCTACCGTTTCTGGCTGTACCGCAGAGAGAATGACATGGTCGCTGTCCATGACGATGACTGCCCTTGTCCTTCTTCCGTATGTAGCATCTATTAGTGACCCACGGTCGCGTGCGTCCTGGATGATCCGTTTTATCGGAGCTGATTCAGGACTTACGATCGAAATGATCCTGTTGGCTGAAACAATATTGCCGAAGCCTATATTTATAAGCTTTATTGCCATGATGGTCCCCCAATCATCAGTTATTTATTTTGGCCTTTTAAGACCCTTTCTAAACACTACTCAATATTTTGTACTTGTTCCTTAACCTTTTCCAGGAGGCTTTTCATTTCGACAACTTCCCTGGCAATTCTTGAATCATTCGCCTTGGAACCGATCGTGTTGACCTCGCGATTCATTTCCTGAAGCAGAAAATCGAGTTTCCTGCCGAGAGGCTCATTCGCCTTCAAAATTTCTTTAAATTGACTTACATGGCTCTCAAGTCTGGCAATCTCTTCACTAATATCAGCTTTATCTGCAAAGAAGGCAACCTCGGTGAAGATTCTGTCTTCATTTGCCTGGCTATCCATTAATTCAGCCATTTTCTTGCTAAGCCTATCGCGGTACTGCTCTACAACATCCGGCGCCAGCTTGTTCACACTCGCAATGTTTTCTTTTAGCTGCTGGATATGCTGCAACACATCCTTTTCAAGAGCTGATCCCTCCAGCTTGCGCATATGGACCAGCTGGTTGCCTGCATCCTCAACGGCAGAAAGGACAAGAAGCTCAAGCTCATCATTTTCAGCTTCTATTTCCTCAATATGAATGATTTCTTCCCTGCTGACAATATCGCGGAGCTCAATATCACCCGTTATGCTGTACCTGTTTTTAATTTCAGTTATGTGATGGACTAATTCGTCCAGGGCTTCCCAGTCAATATGTACACTTCGACTAACTATGCCTTCGCCCTCCAAAGTTACAAATACTTCGACTCTCCCTCTTTTTATATGTTCGCCGAGTTTCTTTTTTATTTTTTCTTCCATTTTCAGGAGCTGCCGGGGCATGCGAATATGGAATTCACAAAAACGGTGATTGACCGTTTTTACCTCGACTGTGACACTGAACCTCTCTGATTCAGCCCTGCTCCTTCCAAACCCAGTCATACTGACGACCATTTCAGACACATCCATTCTTTCTAAAAAGTCGAGTTTCCTGTAGACCCGTGGAACAGGCTTATTCATTTATGTTATCTCTATTTCATGATCTTGCACTCTGCCTATCACCTCGAAAGGAACTTCCGAGCCTAGGAACGTATTGCTTTTCATAAAACTTTTCAGCAGTGAATGCAAGAAAGATTACGAAAGAGCCTTACTAAAAAAAAGAAAGGCAATAGAGCTTTCTCTATTACCTAACGGATTATATCATATTTCTCTTTGTTTTTCTTGCAAAAAATGTTCCCGCAAGCAAAAATGTAGGAATTGCCGATAAACCAAGGATTAATAACCAATCAATCGCCAGTATTGGAACTGTATGGAATATCGGCTGCAAGACAGGTGAATAAATAACGGCAAGGACCATGACCAACGATGAGATGACGGCCCAAACTAAATATTTATTTTCAAACGGGTTGCGGGCGAAGATTGATTTTTCGCTTCGGCAGTCGAATACGTGGATCAGCTGGGCCATCACGAGTGTAGTAAATGCAATCGTCTGGGCATATACCAAGTCATCCGGATTTCTATTATAGACGATCAAGAATGCGAATAAAGTTATCAATCCAATCAAGAAACCTCTTGATACGACTTTCCATCCTAACCCACGGGCAAATACCCCCTCCTTAGGATGGCGCGGCGCTCTTTTCATCACATTTTCCTCAGGCTGGTCAAGCCCTAGAGCCATCGCAGGCAGTCCATCTGTTACCAGGTTCACCCACAGAATTTGGATAGGTACAAGCGGTAGAGGTAAACCCAGTATCATCGCGAATAGCATGACCAAAATCTCCCCAACATTGGAAGCAAGGAGATACCTGATGAACTTTCTGATATTTTCATAGATATTCCGGCCTTCTTTGATGGCTGCTTTAATAGTGGCAAAGTTATCATCCAGAAGCACGAGGGAAGAGGCTTCCTTCGCTACATCTGTACCTGTAATCCCCATTGCCACCCCAATATCCGCAGCTTTAATGGCCGGCGCATCGTTTACGCCATCGCCTGTCATGGCGACGATATGTCCTCTGTTTTGCAAAGCCTTAACAATCTTAAGCTTATGTTCAGGAGAAACTCTGGCAAAAACCGAGACATCATCGACGAGAGCTTCCAGCTCCGAAACGGACATCTCTGATAATGCCTTTCCATCCAATACCTTGCTATCTTTGGTCAAAATACCTAACTGCTTTGCAATCGCCTTAGCGGTTATTACATGATCACCAGTAATCATCACTGTTTTGATCCCTGCATCGCGACATTCTTTAACAGCTGTCTTCACTTCAGGACGCGGCGGGTCGATCATACCCTGCAATCCGATGAAAGTCAGGCCTTTTTCCGCTTCGTTCTCATGAAGGACTACTGTGTTTTGCGAGATGGGTTTGAAGGCAATCGCTATGGTTCTCAATGCGTTGCCTGCCAGCTCGTTAATCGCACCCTGGACTTTGGCAGTCAAATCCTTTGTCAGGTGCTGTTGTCTATCCTCCCAAAGTATTGAATCACTTAATCCAATCAGGACATCCGGTGCGCCTTTTACAACAGCGAATTTCCGTCCAGTTTTATCTTTCACGATCATGCTCATCATTTTCCGCTTGGAATCGAATGGGAACTCATTAACAATTTCGAACTGGTTGAGTAAGTTCTCTCTCCTGTAGCCAGCTTTCATTGCTGCAACCAGAAGGGCACCCTCAGTAGGGTCACCATCTATTGTGTACTCACCCTCTTTTTCAATCATTTCAGCGTGGTTGCAAAGCATACCAAATGTCAGCAGCTGCTGCAGTGATTTTTCATTTTGCGGGTCCACGCTTTTATCTTTATGAAAGAACAACCCTGTTGGTGAGTATCCTACACCATCGACAGTCCAAGTTTTATTGCCGCTCCACAGATGGGTGACCGTCATTTTGTTTTGCGTCAACGTGCCTGTTTTATCAGAACAAATGACAGATGCACAGCCCAGAGTCTCCACTGCCGGCAGCTTCCGGACGATCGCATTCTTCCTGATCATTCTTTGGACACCAAGTGACAATGCTACGGTTACGATCGCCGGAAGGCCTTCCGGGATGGCAGCTACTGCCAAACTGACTCCTGCCAGGAACATTGTATATAAATCATGCCCCTGAAGAACGCCAATTCCTACTACCAATAATGTTAAGAAAAGAGCCGCTGTAATCAGAATTTTACCTAGCTGTTCAAGTCTGCGCTGCAGAGGTGTTTCCTGTGTATCAGCCGTTTGCAGCAAGTCAGCGATCTGGCCCATTGCTGTTTTCATTCCCGTAGCAACGACAACACCAGTGCCACTTCCCCTTGTAACCATCGTGCCCATGAACGCCATATTTTCCATATCGCCCAGTCCCGGGTTAGGAATCCTCAACGGACTTGTATTTTTTTGTACTGGAACAGACTCTCCCGTTAGTGCTGATTCTTCAATTTCAAGACTTCTGGATTCGATCAAGCGGATATCCGCACCGATTCTGTCTCCGCTTGTAAATTTAAGGATATCGCCTGGCACGACATCCTTTGAAGGAATCTTGGACCACTCTCCATCACGCAAAGCATGAACTTGCGGAGCGGAAAGCTCTTTCAGGGCATCAAGTGATTTTTCCGCCTTCCTCTCCTGGAAAAATCCTAGAATTCCATTTACGAGAACAATGGCTATGATGGCGATCGCATCAACCATTTCACCGAGAAGGCCGGATATCAATGTTGCTGCAAGAAGAACCAGTACCATGAAATCCTTGAACTGGCTGAAGAATAATAACAGGGCCGATTGTTTCTCCCCCTCGGCCAATGCATTATATCCATGCTGTTCATGTCTGCGTTTTACTTCCTTTTCTTCCAATCCTTCTGTAAAATCTGTTCTTAAGGCACTAGCTATTTCATTTTCATTCATCTCATGGAACTTCATGGGGCCATCACACTTCCTCCTTGTTTGTCCTACTCTAAAGAAAGCTTATTCAGCCCTGTCCAAAAAAATGATAAGATGTTTATAGATATAAAAGCGGAGGCGACTGTCCAACTCCGACAAGCGCTGGAGGGCCTGACAGTGAAGTCGTTCTTTGACTTCATTGGCAGGACCGAAGCGTCTCGAGGAGTTAGGAGCCGCAGCTGGATAATATAAAAGCGGAGGGGCCTTGGTCAGCCCCGACAAGCGCTGGAGGGCCGACCGGTGAAGTCGCTCTTTGACTTCATTGGCAGGACCGAAATCGAAAAGTATAGCCGACTGTCCAGAAACGCAGAAACTGGAGACTCCGACAAAGAAGCGCTTTTTGCTTCTGCCGGCGGAGTTGAAGTTTCGGAGTTTCTAGGAGGCGACACTAGACAAGCGTCTCGAGGGGCTAGGCGCTGAAGCTGGACAGAGAAAAGCGGAGGCGACTGTCCAACTCCGACAAGCGCTGGATGGCCTGACAGTGAGGAGCTGGATTATTAAGAAAAGCGGAGGCAGTCATACACAATTGCCCGAGAGATAAATAGAAAAGGATGTATTTCAAATGTCATTTGACGGATTGTTTACGAGAGCCATTACGAACGAACTAAATTCTCTCCTTAAGGGAGGACGAATCAATAAAATACACCAGCCTTATAAAAATGAGATTATCCTGGCTGTAAGGGCAAACGGTGTTAACCATAAACTCCTTTTGTCTGCTCACCCAAGCTACGCCAGGGTCCAGATCACAAACGAGCAATACGATAATCCTAATGAACCGCCAATGTTCTGTATGCTTCTGCGCAAGCACCTTGAAGGGTTCATTATAGAAGACATCAAACAGGCCGGCCTTGACCGGATGATTATTTTTGAAGTAAAAGGAAGAAATGAAATCGGCGATATATCCTACAAACAGCTGATTGTTGAAATCATGGGACGGCACAGTAATATTATCATCGTCGATAAAAACAGGAACATGATTCTTGACAGCATCAAGCATGTTTCATTTGCCGTGAATACGCACAGGGCGATCATGCCTGGGCAAGAGTATGTGATGCCTCCCCAACAGGAAAAAATGAACCCGTTTGAGGCTCAAGAAGAAGATGTGTTAAGGCTAATCGATTTTAACGCAGGCAAAATCGATAAGCAGCTAGTTTCAAATTTTGCGGGAGTGTCACCAGTATTGGCCAGGGAAATAGTCTTTAAAGCTGGCCTTGCAAATCGCACGACCATTCCAACGGCCTTCATTTCTGTGATGAGTCAGCTCAGGGAACATAACTACAAACCTTCGATCACAAATGGCAGCAATAAAGAAGCATTTTACCTGATGCCGCTTGAATATTTGCAGGGTGAAGCAAAATCCTTCGATTCCCTGAGCAGCCTGCTCGACCGTTTTTATTTTGGCAAAGCCGAACGTGATCGAGTCAAGCAGCAGGGAAATGACCTTGAGCGTCTGATAGCTAATGAAAAAGAGAAGAATGAGAAGAAGATCAAAAAGCTTGAAACGACTCTTGAAGATGCGAAAATGGCTGAACAGTTCCAATTATATGGAGAGCTGCTGACTGCTAACATTTATAAGGTCAAAAAGGGCATGAAGGAAATTACCGTTGTTAATTATTATGATGAAGACGGTGCTTCGATCACAATTCCGCTGGAGCCGCGGAAAACACCTTCGGAAAATGCCCAAAGATACTTTACCAGATATCAAAAGGCCAAGAACTCCGTCAATATTGTAAAAGAACAAATTGAAATAGCCAAAGCTGAGGTATCCTACTTCGATTCTCTCCTCCAGCAGGTTGAGGCTGCTTCACCTAAGGATATTGAGGAAATCAGGGAAGAATTGATTGAGGGCGGTTATATCAGAGCCCGTCAGAAAAAAGGAAATAAAAACAAGCAAAACCTAAAGCCGCTGCTTGAAAAATACCGCTCTTCCGATGATACAGAAATCCTCGTCGGGAAAAATAATAAACAAAATGATTACCTAACAAACAAGGTAGCGGCACGAGATGAAATATGGCTCCATACAAAAGATATTCCGGGATCGCATGTGGTCATCCGCAGCAAGGAGCCATCGGAAGAAACAATTCTAGAAGCAGCCCAGATTGCGGCTTATTTCAGCAAAGCAAGGAATTCCAGCTCCGTTCCTGTCGACTTCACCAAGGTGCGTCATGTGAAGAAGCCAGCCGGTGCAAAGCCTGGGTTCGTAATTTACGAACAGCAGCAGACCGTTTACGTCACGCCGGACGAAGACATAATACTGAAATTGAAACAGTAACATTAAGAACCCCGCCGGTATTCTTCCGGCGGGGTTCTACATTTATCTGACAGCTGCGATTATATCTCTTATGGTTCAGGCTAATGCCTCTTTTTTCTTTTTATACTGTTTTACAAAGCCGATGATAGCGGGTATGAATGCCGCTGAAGAGACCATCATCAGCGTAAAGAATAAATTCTCCTCTACCCAAGGAATATTTCCGAGGATAAAACCTGTTGTCAGCCAGAATGTCGTCCAGATTAGTCCTCCAATAAGGTTGTAGCTTAAGAATGTTCTAAATTCATATCCAGTATATCCTGAAACAAATGGGACAGAGGTTCTCATGAGCGGGACAAACCGTGAGGAGGTAATGGCTATCCTTCCATAGTCAGATAAAAAATCCTTAGCCTTGCCGATCGATTTATCTGATGTTAAACGGTATAGAAAATGGTTTTCCGAATTTAACTTCCCGAGCTGCTTGCCAATGAAGAAATTCTGACTGTCACCCAATACAGTTGCAGCCACAAAAAGCATAAACAAGCTTTTAAAATCCAGATCTCCGGTAGCCGCCAGAGTGCCGCTTGCGAAGACCATTGAATCCCCCGGCAAAAATGTCAGGATTACAAAAGCCGTTTTAAAGTAAACCATCAAAAACAATAGTATATAAATGGCTGCCCCAAACTCATTAATATAGTAGTGGAGACTCGTATCAATGTTTTTTAGCAACTGAATGACCTGTTCCAATAGTCTATCCCCCCTACTATATATTTTTTTAAAAATATTGCTGCCTTTACTTAAATTAAACCGTTACTTTATTATCACTAGCTTTTAGCATTGTGAACCTGGAGAAAATGAGCCCCGAAGGCCTCACAGTTTCAAACAAGCAATACGAAAAAGTCTATATTTATATTGAAACACACTTATAGAGTAGGATGCCAATTGGTTTGCCTGTATAAGTTTTTAAACTTTGTTTATTCTATTCACCGAGATAGAAAAAGCGTACCCTGTTGAGAATACGCTTCTACTCATCTCTGATTCTGCTGTTTTGGCAAGGTTTCCACTCAGGGCTTTTTCCCATTCTTCCTCTTGTTCCATTTCTGTATAGTGGTGTAAATTCCCCAGCCCCCACTTTCTGTCATGATAACCAAACCATAGGGAGACATCTCTGATATATTTTTCCTCACTATTGATCATCACCACGAAATCAACTTTTCCTACCGGGTATGTATCATCCAGCTCCACATACAGATTTTTGTAATCAACCATATAAGTGCCGTTCTCTTTTAAAGACCGCACCCGCTCGCTCCAGATTCCTTTTCCCTCTTCATAGGGGATGGTTGAAGGTAAATCAGATGCTACATCGTAAAAATGAATCCCCTCAAATGCTGCTTCGTAATTTTGTTCCTTCAAATTTTTCAACACATGTTTCGCAGCCTTCTTGGTTTGTAACATTTCTTCTAAACCTGGAACGACAAAAGTACTTAAAAGACTAAAACCAGCCATGATTGCAATAATCCCGAATAAATTCTTCAATTTAGCACCCTGTTATTATCAGAAAATCCCACCAGTTTATTCCATCACATTTCAAGAGATAATAACCATATTTTTCTAAAATACAAAAAGCAGCCAATTGGCTGCTTTTGATCATTTATTTTTAGAGGTTCCCCATTCAGATGGATTTTTCCGCCATTCTGCCAGGCTGTAAAGATTTTCCTTCGTGATCAGTCCTTTTTCCTCTGCTAGGTTTGCAAGAGTCGTAAAGTCGGTCAGGGAATACGCGGAAATATTTGCTGAGTCCAACTGCTGTATCCCTTTTTCCATTTCATATGTAAAAATCGCTACAACCCCGACTACATCGCACCCTGCTTCGCGTAACGCCTGGACTGCCTCAATGACGCTTCCTCCAGTTGAGATTAGATCTTCAACCACGACAACCTTCTGGCCTTCGGTCACCTTTCCTTCAATCTGATTCCCTTTTCCGTGTCCCTTTGCTTTCGAGCGAACATAGCTCATTGGCAAATCAAGTAGTTCGCTTACCCATGCAGCATGCGGGATTCCGGCGGTAGCCGTACCGGCGACCATTTCTGCCTCAGGAAAATGCTCGGAAATCAAGTTTTTCAGTCCCTCGGCAACTTTCCTGCGAACTGCGGGGTATGAAAGAGTCAGGCGGTTGTCGCAATATATCGGTGACTTCAATCCAGATGACCACGTAAATGGATTTTCTGGCTGAAGGCTGACGGCTTCGATCTCAAGCAATGCTTCTGCTACTTCTTTTTTCATTGATATACACCCTTCCATTCATTTTTGATCGCCAAATAGCTCTCGAGGGGATTTGAAGCACGTGTAATCGGTCTGCCGACAACGATTGCGGATACACCTTGCGTTCTTGCAAATTCAGGCGTTGCTGTCCGCTTCTGGTCCTGAAGAGCACTTTCCGCTGGACGAATGCCCGGGGTGACCGTGATAAAATCCGGTCCTAACCGCTCATGAATCAATCCAGCTTCATGCGGGGAACAAACCACCCCATCGAGACCAGAACTTTGTGCTAGTTTCGCATAATTCAATACCGATTCCTGCAAGCCTACTCCAATTTGTTGTTCCTGTTTAACCTGAATTTCAGATGTACTGGTGAGCTGGGTAACTGCAATGCAGTAAGGTCTTTGTTGTCCAAATGCTGTGCCTGATTCCAGGCCCTCTATTGCAGCGCTCATCATCTCAGATCCTCCAGCAGCATGTACATTGACAAGGTCACATCCCAGTCCGGCGAGCACCTTCATTGAGCTCTTTACAGTATTGGGGATATCGTGGAGCTTCAAATCCAGGAAGATTTGGTGTCCTTGCTTTTTCAACTCCTCGATAATGGCCGGTCCTTCCGAATAGAAGAGCTCCATCCCGACCTTCACAAATAACTGTTCCTGCTCAAATGGCTTCAGGAACTCCACGACCTGGTTTTTCCCAGGAAAATCAAGGGCGATAATAAGCGAGTCTTTCATTCTTCTTCCAGCTCCTTCCCGTTAATTCCGAAATATGGTCTGCCCCGAGCTTAGCTATTATTTCCGGCAATTCATCTATGATTTTGGGACAAATATATGGATCTACAAAGTTTTGTGTTCCTACAGCAGCAGCACTCGCACCGGCAAGGAAAAACTCGATGACATCTTCTGCTGACTGTATTCCCCCCATGCCGATTATTGGAATGGATACGCGCTGGCTGACTTCATAGATCATCCTGATGGCAACCGGCTTTACGGAAGGGCCAGACAATCCGCCGGTTTTATTCGCTAGAATCGGCTGCCCTGTCATAAGGTCGATTCTCATGCCAAGTAAAGTGTTGATCATCGTAAGGCCATCTGCACCGCCATCCTCAACTGCCCTGGCGATATTTACAATGTCTGTAACATTCGGAGAAAGTTTTACATATACAGGCACTTCAGATACTTCTTTTACCTTTCTTGTCAGCGCCTTGGCCATCTCCGGATCCGTACCAAATGCAATCCCGCCTGTTTTTACATTAGGACAGGAAATGTTCAATTCAAGTGCATGGACATTCGGAGCCTTAGACAATTGTTCTGCTACCTTTACGTAATCATCCTCCGTTGAACCAGCAATGTTCGCAATGATTGGCACATCAAACTGCTCAAGCCATGGAAGCTCTTCATTGAAGACTTTCTCAAGTCCAGGGTTTTGCAGGCCAATCGCATTCAACATCCCGCCGGACGTCTCGGCAACCCTTGGAGTGGGATTTCCGAATCGTGGTTCTGGAGTTGTCGCTTTTACCATGATTGCCCCAAGCCTACTCAAATCATATAATTGGCTGAACTCTCGCCCAAAACCAAAGCAACCTGAAGCCGGCATTACAGGGTTCTTCAAATTGAGCCCTGGCAGCTGGATCGATAGCAAACTCATATGACAACCTCCCCTGCCTGGAAAACTGGTCCATCGCTGCAGACCTTTTTATATGAGAAGCCTTTTGGGTCATCTTGCGTATGGCAGACACATGCAAAGCAAGCGCCAATTCCGCATCCCATCCGCTCTTCTAGCGACAAATAGGTTTTCGGTGCATAATTTCCATTCTCGATTGCCCGCAGCATTGGAGTCGGGCCGCAAGCAAAGACAATATCCGCTTGGACCGCTAAACCATCAAGAATATCAGTGACAAATCCTTTTCTTCCATATGATCCGTCTACAGTGGCCACATAAACTTCCCCTAATTCAGCTAGCTCTTTTTCGTAAAAAACAGCGCTAAATGACTGGAATCCGATAATGCTAACGACGTTCACTCCTTTACGGGCCAGCTGCTTAGCCAGCTCATACATGGGAGGAACACCGACGCCACCGCCAACCAGGACAGCTGTCTGTCCCGGCTTTGCTTCATCTACCGGAAAGCCGTTGCCCAGCGGTCCCAGGACATCGACCGTAATTCCTGTTGATTTATCGGCAAGCAGGGAAGTGCCTTTTCCCTGCCTTCGGTAAATAATTGTGAATGATCCATCATTGATAGATGCGATGCTGATCGGCCTGCGCAACAGCGGGTCGAATCCGTCTGCCACCTTCACATGGACAAACTGACCGGCCTGTGTCATTTCAGCGGAAAGATCACCGTCCAGAACTAGTTCAAAAATGTTATCTGCAATTTGTCTGTTGCTGACTATCCTGCAGTTTTCCTGCCTGATCATATAAGCACACCTTCTTTGGCCTGCGCCATCGGCTTGAGGGCATCCGCTGAAAATGTCATAGATTCAATGACTCTTAATATCGCTTTAGCTGTATCCAGTGAAGTCAGGCATGGCACACCATTTTCCACAGATTCACGGCGGATCCTGAATCCATCACGTTCTGGCTGTTTGCCTTTTGTCAGCGTATTGATGACCATCTGTGCTTCCCCTTTTCGGATCACATCAATCAAATTCGGGCCTTCAGAGCCGATCTTTCCGACAGTTTTCACCTTAATGCCGGCAGTCTCCAGGTATTTGGCTGTACCTTCAGTCGCCATCAATTGATAGCCAATGTTCGAGAATCTCTTCGCAAGTGCCAAAGTTTCTTCTTTATCCTTATCTGCAACTGTAAGGAGGACGGTGCCGAATTCCTTAATTTTCATACCAGCAGCTATCATCCCTTTATACAAGGCTTTCTCAAGTGTCGTATCCTTCCCCATAACTTCCCCGGTGGATTTCATTTCTGGTCCGAGCGTAATGTCTACCCGGCGCAATTTTTCAAAAGAGAAGACTGGTACTTTAACATAGACTCCCTCTTGTTCAGGAACCAAACCTGTTTCATATCCCTGTGCTTTCAAGCTTTGGCCAAGGATCACCTTTGTCGCAATTTTTGCCATCGGAACATTCGTGATCTTGCTCAGGAAAGGCACTGTGCGGCTGGAGCGCGGGTTCACTTCGAGCACATAGACTTCTTCATTTGCAATGACATACTGAATATTAAGCAACCCGACAATGTTCAATCCTCTAGCCAGATCGATCGTATAGTTTACGAGCTTTTGTTTTACTTCCTCGCTGAGACTTTGAGGTGGATACACACCAATTGAATCTCCCGAATGGACCCCTGCTCTTTCGATATGCTCCATGATTCCCGGTATTAATACATTTTCGCCATCGGAAATCGCATCGACCTCTACTTCTTTCCCTGTCAGATATCGGTCGATCAGCACAGGATATTCCGGATTCACTTTTACGGCATTTTTCATATAGTGCAGAAGTTCTTCTTCCTTATAGACAATCTCCATGGCCCTGCCCCCGAGTACATAGGATGGACGTACCAGGACGGGGTAGCCGATTTCTGATGCTATCAACGCTGCTTCTTGCACTGATTTTGCTGTACTTCCCTTTGGCAGCGGGATTTGGAGGTCGGATAGTGCATGCTCAAACTTGTCGCGGTCCTCAGCTCGATCCAGATCTTCAAGACTTGTTCCCAGGATTTTCACTCCCCTGTCAACAAGCTTTGAAGCGAGGTTTATCGCAGTTTGCCCGCCGAATTGAACTACTGCACCAATTGGCTTTTCAAGATTGATAATGTTCATGACATCCTCAATCGTTAACGGTTCGAAGTACAATTTATCAGAAATGCTAAAATCGGTAGAGACTGTTTCAGGATTGTTATTGACGATGATCGCCTCGTAACCTGCTTCTTTGATGGCTTTTACGGAATGAACGGTTGCGTAATCGAACTCGATTCCCTGTCCGATCCTGATTGGCCCAGAGCCCAGTACAATGACGCTTTTTCTTTCTGTCACTACTGATTCATTTTCTTCTTCATATGTGCTATAGAAGTATGGCGTTTCTGATTCGAACTCAGCGGCACAAGTATCGACCGTCTTAAATACAGGGATCAGACTGTTCTCGAGCCTCCACTGGTATACTTCCTGTTCTTGCACATTCCAAAGATTGGCTATAACTTTATCGGCAAACCCTTTTCTCTTTGCTGACTTGGCTGTTTCAAAGTCAAACTTCTTATCAGCAATCTCTTGCTCAAAGGCTATTAATCTCTCTAATTTATGAAGGAAGAATAAATCGATCCTGCTCCAGGTGTGTAGAGTTCCAATCGAAATGCCTCTTCTGATTGCCTCTGCTAGGTAAAATAATCTCTCGTCACCAGCTTTGCGAATTCTCTTTTCAAGCAATTCATCATCGATTTCGCTTTGGTTATTCAATGACAGGTGGATCACATCGGCTTCTAACGAACGAATCGCTTTTAGCAGTGACTCTTCAAAAGTACGCCCAATTGCCATAACTTCACCGGTTGCTTTCATTTGTGTTCCAAGTGTACGGTTCGCGGATTCGAACTTGTCAAATGGCCAGCGCGGGATTTTTGTTACAACATAATCAAGAGCAGGCTCGAAGCAGGCATATGTTTTTCCCGTAACCGGATTCAGCATTTCATCAAGAGTCAATCCTACAGCGATTTTCGCTGCAAGCTTGGCAATTGGGTATCCTGTCGCTTTTGAAGCTAACGCTGAGGAACGGCTGACACGCGGATTTACTTCGATTACATAATAGTTAAAGCTGTCTGGATCGAGCGCAAGCTGAACATTGCAGCCGCCTTCGATTTTTAGGGCCCTGATGATTTTCAGGCTGGCATTCCTTAGCAGCTGATATTCCCGGTCACTCAATGTCTGGCTCGGCGCCACTACGATGGAATCTCCTGTATGGACACCGACCGGATCAAAGTTTTCCATATTGCAGACTACAATGGCGTTGTCATTGCTGTCACGCATGACTTCATATTCAATTTCCTTGAACCCGGCAATACTTTTTTCTAGCAAGCATTGACCGACTGGACTGTTTTTAATACCGCTTGTAACAATCTCAATCAACTCTTTCTCGTTGCTGCAGATCCCGCCGCCGGTTCCTCCCATCGTAAATGCAGGGCGGACAATCACTGGATATCCGACTCTCTCCACAAATGTATAGGCCTCTTCAAGGTTGTGGATGATGTCGCTGTCAGGGACAGGCTGGCCAAGCTCATTCATAAGGCTTCTGAACAGCTCCCTGTCTTCTGCCTGGTTGATTGCATCAAGCTTTGTACCGAGGATTTCGACGTCGCATTCCTCCAATACTCCTGCTTTGGCAAGTTCAACAGCCAGGTTCAATCCTGTTTGTCCACCCAGAGTAGGAAGGATGGCATCCGGACGCTCCTTTCGGATGATCCTTGCCACAAACTCAAGGGTAAGAGGTTCTATATATACGACATCTGCGATTTCCGTGTCAGTCATGATGGTTGCAGGATTCGAGTTAACGAGGATCACCTTATAGCCTTCTTCACGCAGCGCGATGCATGCCTGTGTTCCTGCATAATCGAATTCTGCCGCCTGGCCGATGATGATTGGGCCTGACCCAATGACTAATATACTGTTAACATCTTTACGCTTTGGCATTTGTGACAGCCTCCTTTTTTTCTGCTTCAACTAGCTCAAGGAATTGGTTGAATAAACCGTTCGCATCTTCTGGTCCTGGTGATGCTTCCGGGTGATATTGGACAGTGAATGCTGCAGCCGTTTTATGGGCAAGACCCTCAATCGTTCCATCATTCAATGCTATATGCGTAACCTCAAGCTCGGTCCCTGAGACAGAGCCTTCAGTAACGGTATATCCATGGTTTTGCGAGGTCAGCGCTACTTTCCCTGTTCGTAAATCCTTTACGGGATGGTTTGAGCCGCGATGCCCGAATTTCATTTTCTCTGTATTTGCACCACAGGCGAGTGCGAACAGCTGATGGCCGAGACAGATCCCGAACAAAGGAACCTTGCCTAGCAAACCTTTGATCATTTCGATTGCTTCGGGAACATCTTTCGGGTCCCCAGGTCCATTTGATAGCATGATCCCATCAGGACTGAGGCTAAGAATTTCTTGGGCAGTCGTATTGTAAGGGACGACAATGACATCACAGTTCCTGTCATTCAGCTCTCTCAAAATCCCATGCTTCAGGCCAAAATCGACCAGGACCACCCTGTGGCCGCGACCTGGACTCGGATAAGCTGTTTTCGTAGATACTTGCATGACCTGATTGTTTGGCAGGGTTTTGTTTTTAAGAGCTTCAATAATTCCCTCGGGATTTTCTTCGATCCCGCAAATTGTACCCTTCAAGGTTCCATGCTTACGAATGATTTTTGTCAGCTTTCTAGTATCGATTCCAGCGATTCCCGGAATGTTTTTCATTTTAAGATAAGCATCCAAAGAAAGTTCTGAGCGCCAGTTGGATGGAAATTCAGCATTTTCCTTTACGACGAGACCATGGACAGCAGGACTGATCGATTCAAAATCATCCCTGTTGATTCCATAATTCCCAATTAGCGGATATGTCAGTGTCACAATTTGTCCGCAGTAGGATGGATCTGACAGGATTTCCTGGTATCCAGTCATTCCTGTGTTGAAAACCACTTCCCCCATCGTCGCCGTTTCACTGCCAAAGCCTTCTCCAATAAATACCGTGCCGTCTTCCAAGATCAACTGTTTTTTCATGCCGTCACAACTCCCTTTTCCCAGACAATTTTTCCTTCAACAATCGTCAGCACAGGCCATCCCTTGCAGCTCCAGCCTGCAAATGGTGTATTTTTTCCTTTTGATAAAAATTCATCTGGATTGATTTCTTTTTCTTCATCAAGATCAATCAATACGACATCTGCTGGTGCACCAGCCTTTAGTTCTCCATAAGGCAGTCCGAATGATTTCGCGGGTTTGACTGTCAAAAACTCAAGCAACTGTTCTAAGGTAATGATGTCTGTTTTGACCAAATGTGTATATAAGAGCGGGAATGCTGTCTCAAGTCCGACAATCCCAAAAGGTGCTAGCTGGATTCCTTCTGCTTTCTCCTCGATTGTATGCGGTGCGTGGTCAGTGGCGATAAAATCGATTGTCCCGTCCAGCAGCCCTTCGATCAATGCCTCCTGGTCTGCCTTGCTTCTTAGCGGTGGATTCATTTTATAGTTGGCATCATTTTCGGTTATGTCATCTTCATTTAAAAGTAAATGATGCGGTGTAACCTCTGCTGTGACCTTTATGCCATATCTCTTGGCGTCCCGGACTGCTCTGACCGATTCTTTCGTGCTGATATGGCAGACATGGTAGTGGCAGTCTGCCTCTTCCGCGAGCAGGATGTCCCTTGCTATATGTACAGATTCACACACTGACGGGATACCGTTGATTCCCAGTTCAGCAGCTTTTCTTCCCTCATGGAGAGAACCTTTATTGATCAATGTGTTGTCTTCGCAATGAGCGACGATTGCCATATCAAGCTGTGCAGCCCTTTTCATTGCCTCAAGCATCATTCCGGCTGACTGGACTCCCACACCGTCATCAGTCAGGGCGAAAGCTCCGGATTCTTTCAAATCTGCAAAATTCGTCAGCTCCTGGCCTAGTTCACGTACTGTAATCGACGCATATGGCAGAACTCTTACTGAAGCTGTTTCCTGTATTTTTTTCTGAAGCCATTCCATTTGTTCTTTTGAATCCGGAACAGGTCTAGTATTCGGCATTGCTGCAACTGTAGTAAATCCGCCCCTTGCTGCGGCGAGCGTACCAGTAGCAATCGTTTCTTTTTTCTCCCCGCCTGGTTCGCGCAAGTGGACATGCAGGTCTACAAAGCCTGGTGCAACCAGCTTTCCTTCAGCATCAATAACTTGCTCAGCATCAGTTGATAATCCAGATCCGATCCCAGCAATTTTTCCGTCTTCTATAAAAATATCTGTTACTTCAAATCCTGTTTCAGTAAGCAATCTGCCATTTTTGATCAACATTGTCATTTTTCATTCCTCCGTTCCTATTTTCAAGTGCTCTTTTTAACACTGCCATTCTAATGTACACACCATTTTCCATTTGTTTGAAAATCCGTGATTTTGGACTTTCAACTAGTTCATCTGCGATTTCGACGCCACGGTTGACTGGTGCAGGATGGAGGATGATACTTCCCTTTTTCATCAGCCGTTCTCTTTCAAGCGTTAATCCATAGTTTCGGTGGTACTCGTTATTATCAAACAGGAGCTTGCCATCATGTCGTTCATGCTGGACACGAAGGAGCATGACTACATCTGCCAACTCGACCGCCTCGTCTACTGACATATAGCAGCTGCCAGCAGGAAGCTGATTTTGATCCACCCAATCCTCAGGTCCTGAAAAAATCACTGTTGCTCCCAGTCTCACGAGTGCATCAGCATTAGACCTCGCAACACGGCTATGGAGGATATCACCGATGATCGTGACAGTAAGCCCGGTAAAACTTCCGAATTCTTGCTGGATTGTCATTAGGTCAAGCAATGATTGAGTTGGATGATGTCCTTTTCCGTCGCCGGCATTGATGATTGGAATCCTAATGCCTTTTTCAAGTTCAGAAAAATAACTGTCTGCACTATGCCTGATGACGATTGCGTCGGTGCCGATCGCTTCGAGTGTTTTTACAGTGTCGTACAATGTCTCACCTTTCAGTACACTGGATGTCTGGACCTCGAACGGGATTACCTCAAGTCCCAGCTTTCGTTCAGCCATTTCAAAGCTGGATTTTGTCCTAGTGCTTGGTTCGTAAAATAAATTGCTGATGAAAAGCTTTTCTTTCGGCTGCCAGGTCTTCCCACTGGCAAATCCACTGGCAGATAGAATAATTCCCTGTATTTCCTTTGTACTAAGCTGTGATGTCGTCAGTAAATCCCATTTCATGACATATCCTCCCTTCTATTTTGCAAGAAAAAAAGCACCCTGTTTTCTGTTCAACAGGGTGCTTAATTATGAGCTTGCCGGCAGGCATAAACCCTGAATTCTCGGGTTTGCATGCATCTTGAATAGGCCGGTTCGCTCATAACACCCTTCTAAGCCTCTCTGGACTTTATTAAAAGGTGGTACTATGCTACATCGTTCTTTTGCTCAGTTTTATTTTCAGTTTCCTCTTCAAACATATCTTCTTCAATTTCCGGGCGTCCAGGCAGGACGAGGTTCAGGATGACACCAATTAAGGCTGCTAAAGCCATGCCATGTATTTCAAAGTTTTCATTTAACTTAATGAATGCTCCGCCAATCCCAATTACCAGGATAACCGATGAGACGACAAGGTTTCTTGTATTGCCAAAGTCGATTTTGCTGTCAACAAGCATTCTCAAACCTGATGAAGCGATGATTCCGAACAACAGGATTGAGACGCCGCCCATAACCGGTGTTGGGATAGAGCTGATCAATGCCGTAATTTTACCGATGAATCCGAATACTGTCGCGATGATGGCTGCTCCAAGCAGGACATACACGCTATATACTCTAGTAATTGCTAGGACACCGATGTTTTCACCGTAAGTTGTCTTTGGCGGTCCGCCAATCAAGCCTGAAATCATCGTGGCCATTCCGTCACCCATGATGGAGCGATGAAGGCCCGGCTCTTTAATATAGTCTCTGCCGACAACCTTGCTCAGTACAAGCTGGTGGCCGATATGCTCTGACAATGTAACGATTGCTACTGGAACCATCAGCATGACGATTTCCCAGCTGATACTTACATTGTAATGAACGAATGGGAAGATAAAGTCCGGCATCTCAAAAATATCTGCTTCTCTGACTCCGCTGAAATCTACAATGCCTATTGCCATTGAGTATAGATATCCGACAATGATTCCAGCAAGGATTGGTACCATGCTGAGCATTCCCTTACCATATATCGAGAAGACAATTGTAGCTGCTAGCGTTACTAAAGCCGCTGAGAAATGAATCAAGCTGTACTCAGTAGTTCCAGGGACATTCATCGCCATGCTGACCGCTGTTCCTGCCAGTGACAGTCCGATTACAATGATGACTGGGCCGACTACGACTGGTGGCAGCAGGCGCATGATCCAGCGGTAGCCTGCCTTCTTGATGATTAGGGCTACAACTCCATAAACAAGTCCGGCAAGGAATGTCCCGATCATCGCGGCACCCGGTCCGCCGCCCGCTTTGGCTGCTATGACAGGAGCAATGAAAGCGAAGGATGATCCAAGGTAAGCTGGAACCTGGAATTTTGTGATGATCAGGAAAGCTATCGTCCCAAGTCCGCTTGATATCAAAGCGATTGCCGGGCTTAAGCCGACCAGGTAAGGTACAAGGATTGTCGCGCCAAACATGGCGAATAAGTGCTGAAGACTAAGTGTGAACCATTGGAATGGTGATGGTACATCTTTAATATCTAGGATTGGCTTGTTCATTTATATTCCCCTCTCTTTATCTAAAACAAAAACCCTCTTTGCCAGAAGGTGCAAAGAGGGTTTGGGTGTAAAAAGCCCGCACAAAGCCATCAGCCATGCGCTCCCCCCTTTTCAGCCTCTCTGGACTGCTATTAAAAGGGCACTATTTATTTTTCAAAAATGGTTACGCGTTCTTCTTCATCTACTTCCTGCAGTTCAACGACGATTCGTTCCGAGCTTGATGTCGGGATGTTCTTCCCTACAAAGTCTGCCCGGATCGGCAGCTCCCTGTGTCCTCTGTCGACCAGTACTGCAAGCTGGATTGTCGCCGGCCGGCCGATATCAATCAAAGCATCCATACCTGCACGGACTGTCCTGCCTGTATAAAGGACATCATCTACCAGGATCACCTTTTTATTCGAGATGTCGACTGGAATATCCGAGCCTTTTACCTCCGGCTCCTGGTCATTCGTCTTCTTCGTCAAGTCATCGCGATACAGGGTGATATCCAGCTCTCCTACTGGCATTTCCGCTCCTTCGATTTCGCGGATTCTTTCCGCCAGCCTTTTGGCGATATAAATTCCTCTGGTGCGGATACCGACCAGCACGCAGTCTTCGATCCCCTTGTTTCTTTCAATGATTTCATGGGCAATCCTCGTCAGTGCCCTGCGGATTCCCTGGTTGTCGAGCACAACCGCTTTTTCAGCCATTTGTTTTCACTCCTTCTCTGTCTATGGTTTGAAAACGGACCATTAAAAAACCCTCTTACCTGATTCGGCAAGAGGGTAAACGTGTGGTGTTAGTATGCAGCAGGGCATACAAAATATGCCTGTTGCAAATCCGTTTCCTTCTCAGCCTCACGGGACTGTCTTTAAAGGACTTATTAAACTATAGTCATCTTAAAATACATGTTGAACTTTGTCAACGATTTTCTCTTAAATCATTTAAAAGCTTTACGAAATACTCGGGCAGCGGAGCTTCAAACTCGAGATACTCCCCTGTCCTTGGGTGCTCAAAACCAAGCACACCAGCATGCAATGCCTGTCCGCCAATATCAAGAGTCTTTTTCGGACCGTATTTTGGGTCTCCGGCCAGCGGATAGCCGATGTATTTCATATGAACACGAATTTGGTGTGTCCTGCCTGTTTCAAGCTGACACTCAACAAATGTAAAGTCCTTAAAACGATCGATAACATTAAAATGTGTGACAGCATTTTTGCCATTATCAACTACTGTCATACTCTGGCGGTCTTTCTGGTCACGTCCAAGCGGAGCGTCGATTGTACCATGATCATGCTGGATATTTCCATGTACGAGCGCACTGTACTTGCGAGTAACTGTTTTGGCTACTAGCTGGTTCACCAGGCTTTCGTGTGACATATCATTTTTAGCTACCATCAAAAGTCCAGATGTGTCCTTATCAATCCTATGAACGATACCTGGACGGAGCACGCCATTAATGCCTGACAAATCCTTGCAATGCGCCATCAAACCGTTAACAAGCGTCCCTGTCATATGTCCTGGTGCAGGATGGACGACCATTCCCTTAGGCTTGTTCACAACAAGAACATCTGCGTCCTCATAAAAAATCTCAAGGTCCATTTCCTCAGCAATTACATCTAACACTTCAGGCTCTGGAATGTTGATTTCAAGCTTGTCATTCAAGCTGCATTTATAATTTGTTTTAATTTTAGCTCCATTAACAAGAACGTTGCCATCCTTGATCCATTGCTGCACCTGGCTCCTCGACCATTCTGCATCAAGTGTCGAAACTACTTTATCTATTCTGTCACCAGCCTGTTCCTCACTGATGATGTGTTCCATTTTCTCCATAAGCTTTTCTTTTCGCCTCTCTCTCTTCCCTGATCATGTCAATCATCAACAATCCTACACCGATCACCAGCGCAGAATCCGCGATATTGAAGATAGGGAAATCGTATCCGAAAATATATGTGTTGATGAAATCCACCACTTCTTTTCGGTATACCCTGTCGATAAAATTCCCAATCGCCCCGCCCAGCATAAAACCAAGCGAAACACCTAGCAGCAGCTTACCTTTAGCTGCCTTTTGAATATAAATGACAAGGCCAATAATCACTATGATGGTAATGACATAGAAGAACCACATTTGTCCCTGCAGAATTCCCCAAGCAGCACCACGGTTGCGGTGCGAAGTGATATACAAAAAGTTCTCTATGACCTTTATGCTCTCTCCAAGCTCCATGTTTTTAACAATAAACCATTTAGTAAGCTGGTCAAGCAAGATAACAAACAGCGCAATTATGTAATAAAACACAAAGGTAACCTCCACATCCACAACATTCATTACCTTTGAATTTTAGCACATATCAGGAAAAGCGCAAGCGCCTAATCAGCCCTGACAAGCGCTGGAGGGCCTAACAGGTGACTTCAGAGCAGGGCCGAAGCGTTTCAAGGAGCTAGGTGCGGAAACTGGACAAATCTCCAATTGAAAATTGTCCATTCAGGTTAATTTTTAAAAAAACGACAGATATTATAAGTTTTAGTGATGTTACTGACTTTGAAAGGTGGTAAAACAGCTAATAACAGAGAAATTTCAATTAAAATCAGCGGTTTTGGGTGATGATTTTAGCATAAATTGAAGTGTTAAAATTGTTTATTGGCGAAAAAATATTTTTTATTCGCGATTTTCAAATTTTATTGGCAATAATTTTATTTAATTGGCGATAATGAGCTGTTTATTGGCGAAAATCCATTTTTATTGGCGACTTGGAAATTTCCAATGATTTTTTCCAGTTAATCCAATCCTCAGCATCATAAAGAATTTATTCGAGATCTCTTTTTAAATCCTCCATACCGAAATAACAGCATAACTCACGAATAAATCGGTTTTCGGCAGTATTGTTCTATTTGCCCCAATTCACTCGCTGACCTTGCTGTTGGGATGGTCTGCAAAAACTCGTATGGCAGGTATTCTCCAGATATTTCACATTTACCATACTCACCATATTCCATTTTCTCCAATGCTGTTTCTATATCGCTTAGTTCATCAACAATGTATTGCAAAATCCTCTCATCTTTATTGCCGTGATTCAGGTACGCTAACAATTCTGTTCTCGTTTCGCGGAGCTCATTGTAAATGTAATCAAGATTACCTTCCATGTATCTGCCCCCGTTCCTGTTTACAGCTATTATTTCCCGCAAAAATTTGCTGAATCAGCTAAACTTTTTACATGTACTGCAGGATTTCCCAACCTCGATGATAATTGGCACACATAGAAAAAACTCCGGGCATAAACCCGGAGTTTCATTTTGCATTTTAGTAATTCTCTTTTACCACAGTTGCACATCGTTCACATAGTGTTGGATGTTCTTCAACTTTGCCGACTTCTGGTGTAACAACCCAGCATCTTTCACATGTTTCACCTTCAGCTTTTGTAACAACAATCGCTGCACTGTCAAACTTGATCGCATCGTCTGGAGCTTGGTCATAGCTTCCCGCCACTTCGAAGCCTGAAACAATGAACAGCTGGCTTAAGTTTTCAGAGATTGAATCCAGAAGTTCTTTTGTGCTGTCGTTTACGTATAATGAAACCTTCGCAGTCAGCGACTTACCGATGACTTTCTCGTTCCTTGCTTCTTCAAGAGCCTTCAGGACATCGTCACGAAGCTTCATGAACGCATTCCACTTAGTTTCAAGTGCTTCTGAATTTGCGATTTCCTTCGCTTCAGGCATATCAGTCAGCTGGACACTGTCTTCGTTAGCTGAAGGAATGAATGCCCAAACCTCATCTGCTGTATGAGAAAGAATCGGTGCAGTCAGCTTAACCAATGCAAGCAGACTCTCGTGCAATACTGTCTGGATTGCGCGGCGCTCTGAGTTGTCTGCAGCTTCGATATATAAGACATCCTTTGCAAAATCCAGATAGAATGCACTTAAATCAAGAGTACAGAAGTTATTGACCGCGTGGTAGACGCCTGCAAATTCATAATTGTCGTAAGCATTGCGTACATATTTGATCAATTTATTCAGCTTTACGAGCATGAACTGGTCAACTTCGCGGAGCTGCTCAAATGGCACTGAATCTGTTGCAGGGTTGAAATCAGAAAGATTGCCAAGTAAGAATCTGAACGTGTTACGGATTTTACGGTAAACTTCGGCAACCTGCTTAAGGATTGCGTCTGAAACACGCACATCTGATTGATAGTCAACAGATGCTACCCATAAACGGAGGATGTCAGCACCCAACTGGTTCATGACCTTCGCAGGAACGACAACGTTACCGATTGATTTACTCATCTTGCGGCCTTCTCCATCAAGTGCGAAACCATGGCTGAGTACTCCTTTGTAAGGCGCCTTGCCTGTTACTGCGACTGCAGTGGACAAGGAAGAGTTGAACCAGCCCCGATACTGGTCGGAACCTTCAAGATACAAGTCTGCAGGACGCTGGAGGTCATCACGCTCTACAAGCACCGCCTGGTGGGATGATCCAGAGTCGAACCAAACATCCATGATATCTGTTTCTTTTGTAAAATTGCCGTTAGGGCTGCCAGGATGGCTGAAGCCATCAGGAAGCAATTCCTTTGCTTCTTTTTCAAACCAGATATTTGAGCCGTGCTCACGGAATAGGTTAGAAACATGCTCGATGGTTTCATCCGTGATGATTTCTTCTCCATTCTCAGCGAAGAATACCGGAATTGGAACACCCCATGCACGCTGGCGGGAAATACACCAGTCACCGCGGTCACGGACCATATTGAATAGTCTTGTTTCTCCCCATGCTGGCACCCATTTTGTTTCTTCAACAGCTTTTAGCAATTCACCGCGAAAATCCTTGATGGATGCGAACCATTGCGCAGTAGCACGGAAGATAACAGGTTTCTTCGTTCTCCAGTCATGCGGATATGAGTGTGTGATGAAGCTTAGCTTCAGTAAAGCACCAGCTTCCTCAAGCTTTTCTGTGATTGGCTTGTTTGCCTGATCATAGAACAATCCTTCAAAGCCTTCTGCTTCAGATGTCATAACACCCTTATCATCGACAGGACATAAAACTTCAAGGCCGTATTTCTGGCCGACACGGAAGTCATCTTCCCCGTGTCCTGGAGCAGTGTGCACGCATCCTGTACCAGCATCTGTCGTAACGTGCTCGCCAAGCATAACTAGTGAATCACGGCCGTATAATGGATGTTTTGCAAGGACACCTTCAAGCTCTTTACCTGCAACTTTCTTAACTGTTGAAGTATTTTCCCAGCCGATTTCATTCGTAACTGCTTCAAGAAGTTCTTCAGCAACAAGGAATTTCCTTCCGCCAGCTTCTACCACAACGTAAATCAAATCAGGATGGACGGAAATTCCAAGGTTGGCAGGAATCGTCCATGGAGTTGTCGTCCAGATGATGATTTCAACATCCTGATCAAGAACTCCTTTGCCATCTTTAACAGGGAAGCCAACATAGATAGATGCAGAACGCTTATCCTGATACTCGATCTCAGCTTCTGCAAGTGCAGATTCACTTGACGGTGACCAGTAAACAGGCTTTTTGCCCTTGTAGATGTATCCCTTTTTGGCCATGTCGCCAAATACTTTGATTTGCTGTGCCTCATACTCAGGTTTCAGTGTGATGTACGGGTTTTCCCAGTCACCTCTTACACCTAAACGCTTGAATTGTTCGCGCTGATTGTTGATTTGCTCGTAAGCATACTCTTCACAAAGCTTCCTGAACTCAGCGACCGTCATTTCCTTGCGTTTTACACCTTTGTTCGTGAGTGCCTGCTCGATTGGCAAACCATGTGTGTCCCAGCCTGGAACATACGGAGAGCAGAAACCGCTCATTGATTTATAACGGACGATAAAATCTTTGAGAATTTTATTAAGTGCATGCCCCATATGGATGTCTCCATTAGCATATGGAGGTCCATCATGAAGGATGAAAAGCGGACGCCCTTCTGTGTGTTTCTGAACTTTTTCGTAGATGCTCATTTCTTCCCATTTGGCCTGGATTTCCGGTTCCCTGTTCGGAAGATTTCCGCGCATCGGAAACTCGGTTTTCGGCATGAGTAAAGTGTCTTTGTACTCCATTAAATTGATCCTCCTAAATTAACCGTTGCAATCATGAGATACACGGATCATGGAAATAAAAAAAACCTCCTCATCCCTGAAAAGGGACGAGAAGGTTGTTTAATCCCGCGGTACCACCCTAAATAGACAAGATATTAATCATCCTGTCCTCTTAGCATTCTTAACGCGAATGTCACGCCTGCGCTTAATTATCCTTTCCGGATGTTCAGCTCGGAACTATAGGGTGATTTTCTGGCTATCCGCTTGCAATGGGCTTCCACCATCCCCAATTCGCTGAAAAGCAAGCAACTGGAACGCCATACTGTCCCTGTCACCGTTTCTGTCATGTATTGCACTTTGTTATGAAATTATATGCGAAAGAACGTGTCTCCGTCAAGCCAGTGAATCTTCTTCTTCCCTAGCTGAAGCCTTCAATTCTGTTGAATCCAATTCATATTCAAGCAGATGATCCCAATCATCGGTGTTCAGCATATCAAGCTGCGCTTCGATCAGCATCTTGAATCTTGTCCTGAATACTTTAGACTGCTTCTTTAACTCTTCGATTTCCAAAGCAATTTTACGTGCCTTGGATAAGGATTCATTGATGATCCTGTCGGCGTTCTTTTCCGCTTCCTTGATAATCAGCTTCGCTTCCTTTTGCGCATTGCGGCGGACTTCTTCCCCAGCTTCCTGAGCAATCACAATTGATTTATTAAGTGTTTCTTCAATATTCGTAAAATGACCAAGCCTTGAATTCATTTCATTCAGCTTTTCTTCAAGCTCTTTTTTCTCTCGGATAATTAGTTCGTAGTCCTTGATCACATTATCAAGAAACTCATTCACTTCATCTTCATCATACCCGCGAAATCCCTTATTGAATTCTTTGTTGTGTATATCTAACGGCGTTAAAGGCATGACGCCACCTCCCATTAAGTTATAATCCTTTATGTACTTAAAGCAATGATTCGACAAATAAACTAAAAATCCTTCTTCTATTACTATATAATTATTTTTTTCTTCCGGCAATAACTCGATATTTATCTTTTTTTGTTTTTCCTTCAATTGTGATCATTTTCGCACGCCCGTATCCACGTGCGGAGATGACATCGCCTTCGCCGCATTCAAATGCAGTATTTTCAATCGCTGTCCAATTGACTTTTACTTGGCCGTGCTGAATGAGCAGCTGGGATTTTTGTCTTGAAAGATTGAATAGCGCAGACATGACGGTATCTAGGCGCAGTGAAGAGACTGTAGTGTTCATTTCATTCCAT
Source organism: Mesobacillus boroniphilus (assembly GCF_018424685.1). Classification (NCBI taxonomy): domain Bacteria; kingdom Bacillati; phylum Bacillota; class Bacilli; order Caryophanales; family Bacillaceae; genus Mesobacillus; species Mesobacillus boroniphilus. The sequence goes on along the minus strand of NZ_QTKX01000001.1, from coordinate 583,409 downwards.
TCCTCAGCAATCGCGACTGCATTTTCAAATGGAAGTTCTGACAAGCCAATTGATGCCTTGCCAATCGATTCTAATTGAAGCCGGATGTAATCGGCGATTTCCTCAGCTGCGAAAAATTGAACCACATCGCCATCAATCAGGATATCTCCAAATTTCCCACGCTTCAAACCAAGGGACATTAAGCTGCCCAAAACTTGACGGTGTTCAATATTCACAAACTTCTTTGCATAATCGATTCCAAAGAGCTTTATTTGGAAATCCTCTTCTTTAGCTTCCAGATACTCAGGAAATAGCAATGCCCGCTTTCTCTCGGTACCTTTTGCTCCGCCAAAAAACTCCCATTTTACATCAGCATGCTTGCCGATGACTGTGGATAATATTTGCTGCTCCCTCGGATCTAAAAAATCAGTCAATTTTGGAGCATAGTTTTGTTCAACATATTCTTTCCAATTAATGACCTGGTCGATAAATTCACGTTCCTCAGGACGGAAATGCTGATAGATACTCATTTTGCTCTCCTTTTACACTTAGGCTGTTTTCGCATGATTGTTGTGTTTCGAACTTGTACTTGTTCCCGCATAGTTAACGGTATCGGGGCTCTTCTCGAGGAGACTTCTGAACAAGGATTACGTTCACATTCGTAAAAACCCAGGTGCCGGATTTTACTTTTGGTTAAGAAAGCAACACATTTTACGAAAAGAGCCTGCTTAAAAACATTGATAGAAAATAAGCAGGGTCTGATCCAGACCCTGCAAGGCAAGAATTGACTTTATTAAAACCAAGCAGCCAGCTGATACAATCCGCTGACAGCAAAACGCAATACAAGGAATGCAACGATTGGTGAAATATCAATCATGCCGATCGAAGGAACAATCCGGCGGAAAGGCTCCAGGAAAGGTTCGCAAATACGTGCTAAAAATTGGCCGATTGTCGTTTCTCTGGCATTAGGGAACCATGACATGAAAATATAAATAATCAGGGCCCACTGATAAAGACCGACTAACTGAGCTATTAAACCTATTACTAATTCCATTTAATCTACCACCTCGACTCTTGGTAATCCCGCTCCTGCATAAGCTCAGAAATATTTCCTGTGACTTCCACATTATCCGGGGTACATAAGAAGATATTCATGCCGATCCGCTGGATGTCCCCGCTGATCGCATACACTGTTCCACTGAGGAAATCTACAATACGCCTTGCCTGATCCTGTTCGATACGTTGCAGATTCACAACAACTGCCCGGCGATTTTTTAAGTGGTCAGCAATATCCTGTGCTTCTGCATACATTCTTGGCTCCATCAGGATCACCTTGGAAGACTTTTGTACACTCTGCAGGCTTACCACATTCTGCTTTTGCTGGACAGGCTGTTTGTTGGGCTTGAAAGGTTCAGTTTCTTCCTCGAGCATTTCCTCATCATTATAGTCATATTCATCTTCCAGGAAAAAAAATGTCTTAATTTTTGATTTTAAGCTCATATTATTGCACCTCCGATTCGTTGCCTACCAAGGCAGTGCCAATACGCACCATTGTTGAGCCTTCTTCAACAGCTATTTGAAAATCATTTGACATTCCCATTGACAGTTCATTACATGGTGCATAATCATACTCAAGCGATTGTATATCTACTTGCAGCCTTTTCATTGTCATGAAACAATCCCTGATCAATTGCTCATCCTCCGTAAAAGGAGCCATCGTCATCAATCCGCTGATTTCAATATTAGGAAACTGACGCAGCTCTTGTACAAAACCTATGACATCATCCGGTCTTAATCCATGCTTGCTTTCTTCGCCGGATGCATTGACCTGGATAAGACATCTCACCTTTGAATCGGATCGCTTGTTGATCTCCTTCGCAAGTGAAAGCCTGTCCAATGAATGAATATATGTAACATGCCCGATGATGTTTTTGACTTTTCTCGTTTGCAGCGTCCCGATAAAATGCCAGACCGGCTTGTCCTCTATTTGGCCAATTTTATGAAGCAGTCCTTCATCCCGGTTTTCACCAAGATGGATGACACCAGCATCGATGGCTTCCTGGGCCCGCTCTGGTGAAACATATTTAGTAACCGCAATGATCTTGACCTCTTCTGGATTGCGTCCGACTTTTTTACAGGCATCTGCAATTTGACTCTGGATAACCTCCAGATTTTCTCTGACATTCATTATGGATGGCTATCCTCCTTCCAGCCAATATAAGCCATCATTCGGCCTGCATTACCCTTATCCCGTCTATGAGAATAGAAGTGCTCATTATGGCAGCTAGTGCAATAATCGGTCACATGTATATTCCCGTCTCCCACACCTGCTTTTAACAGGATCTGACGGTTCAATTCCTTTAAATCGAGAGAATATTGACCTTCACTAACTTGATTATATGGTAATATATCGACACCATCTAGTATATTTTTCACTAAATTGACGACTCTCTCATCAACAATATAACATTTTTTGCATATTGATGGGCCAATAATGGCAGAAATTTTTTCTATTTTTGCCCCATTTTGCTGAAAGCTGCTGACCATCTCGGCTGCAATGCCATGAACAGTGCCTTTCCAGCCAGCATGGGCGACACCGATTAATCTTGTCTCCGGTTCAATAAAATAAAGCGGTACACAGTCTGCAAAACAAAGCGTCAGCAAAATCCCTTGCTCATCTGTCAAAAACCCATCCGTTCCTGAAAAAGAAGAATCATAAGAAGCAGAGCCTCTTCCTTGATCAGACTTCCCGATCTTGGCAATACGGATATCATGGGTTTGTTCCGCTCCAACCCAGCTAGAAAGAGGAAATGAGATCTTATCGGCCAGCAGGAGACGATTTTCGCAAACAGCATTCTGCTCGTCTCCAACATGAAAACCGAAGTTCAAACCCGAAAAAGCATACTGCTGGCTCACACCACCATTCTTGGTCGTGAACCCAACTTCAAGTCCAGGATAACGCTCCATCCACTCTTTTATTCTAAAATATTCCTTACTTTCTAGGATGAATGGCTCCATTAATTTATACCTCACACTTTTTTGTCTAGTTTATCACATACAAGCCGCAATACAACAGCATTACGATGTTACTCATCACTGTCCTTGTCCTCGAGATATTCCCCGCTGTCTTTATACCGGACTAATATGACATCCTCGCCTATTTTCAGGATATTTCTCCAGGGAATCACAACCTCATCTTCCTTTCCGAAGAATCCAAGCACCTTACCTGAACTTCCAATCACAACTGCTTCGATTTTACCGGTATTTAAATTGATCTCAAAATCCTCTATATTCCCAAGCCTTTTTCCATCCGAAACATTCACGACATCTTTAACTTGAAATTCAGTCACCTTAACCATATAGATCCCTCCGGATTTCACTTTGGCTAATATAGCCCTTATATACAATATATGAAGGGGAAACGGATGTATGAATTACTTCAGTCAATCCTGCATTATACGATTTTGTCCGGTTAGAATCATGTCAAGGTACTGACCCAGAATATTGCAAATGAAAAAGCTGCCCGGAAGGCAGCTTAGCTTTGGATATTTTTATTCATTTGTTTGATGGCCGCTTTTTCAAGACGGGACACCTGCGCTTGTGAGATGCCGATTTCATCGGCTACCTCCATTTGTGTCTTACCCTGGAAGAATCTCTTCCTTAAAATCAGCTTTTCCCGCTCATTAAGACGTCTCATGCCTTCCTTTAGGGCGATTTCTTCTATCCAGTTTGTATCCTTGTTCCGTTCATCACTTAGCTGGTCCATCACATAGATTGGATCTCCGCCATCATTATAAATCGGTTCAAACAAGGAGACTGGATCCTGTATTGCGTCCAGGGCAAAGACAATTTCTTCGTGGGGCACTTCGAGCACCTTGGCAATTTCCTCTGCGGTCGGCTCCCTTGATGCCTCACTCATCAGCTTTTCTCGAACTTGCAGGGCCTTGTAGGCTATATCCCTTAATGATCGGGAGACTCTTATTGGGTTATTATCTCTTAAATACCGTCTAATTTCGCCGATGATCATCGGTACGGCATAGGTGGAAAACTTAACATTTTGTCCAAGATCGAAATTATCAATGGATTTCATAAGGCCTATACATCCGACCTGAAAAAGGTCGTCAACAAACTCGCCCCGGTTGTTAAAACGCTGGATTACACTTAAAACAAGCCTTAGGTTCCCATTCACAAGTTTCTCTCTTGCTGTGATGTCACCGCTTTGCATTTCTCTAAAAAGTTTTCTCATTTCCTCGTTTTTAAGAACGGGAAGCTTTGATGTATCAACACCGCAAATTTCAACTTTGTTTCGTGTCAATCTTTTCCCTCCTCACAGGAGCTGCTGTCAAAAATCAGTATCTCCGCAAGAAGGAAAAATATGCACTATTTACCTGTAGCCTAAACTTGTTTCAGGAAGAATCAGCCAGTTAAACCGCAAATTATCAATGTTATCAATGAGAAAAAATTTTTTTCAGGAAATTTTTCTGCTATACCATTTTATTGAATTCTTTACGCAAACGTTTGATGATTCTTTTTTCAAGGCGTGAAATGTAAGACTGAGAAATGCCTAGCATATCCGCCACATCCTTTTGTGTCTTTTCCTCACCGCTGCCTAGGCCGAAACGCAATTCCATGATTTGCTTTTCACGGTCAGATAGTTGCTGCAGCGCTTTAACCAGCAATTTTTTATCTACATTGGACTCAAGGTCCTTTGTGATAATATCGTCATCGGTTCCAAGAACATCGGACAAAAGCAGTTCATTTCCATCCCAATCAATATTTAGAGGTTCATCAAAGGAAACTTCCGACCGCAGTTTATTATTCCTTCGCAGATACATCAGGATTTCATTTTCAATACATCTGGAAGCATAGGTCGCCAGTTTGATTTTCTTCTCAGGATTAAAGGTATTGACTGCTTTAATTAAACCGATTGTTCCGATACTGATTAAGTCTTCAATGTTAATGCCCGTGTTTTCGAATTTTCGCGCGATGTAGACAACGAGTCTCAAATTCCTTTCGATGAGTATTGACCTCGCGGCTTTATCCCCATTTGGAAGTTTGTTCAGCAGCACTTCTTCCTCTTCTTTCGTTAAAGGAGGTGGCAACGCTTCGCTACCGCCGATATAATATATTTCATCTGTTTTCAAGCCTAGTTTCATTAATAATTTATACCAGTAATAGGATATCCGAAGCCGTAAATTTTTCATTGATTGTCCTCCTTCTAAATTATGTATTTCTGAGTATAGTAATATTAGCTTACCTTCACCGCCCGCTCTGATTTTGCCATTCCTGCCATCATTTTCGGGTGGATAATACATTGAAAACTGCCATCAGCCGATAATTCCTGTGCCGTAAAAGATATTAACCCCTTTTCAGCAATATAGATTCCTTCGTCGGTGGTGATTTTGATCTTGTCAGGACTGAAGGCAATTATTAACTGATGCTCTTGTCCGACAACCTTGCATGGAATGATCCTCATCCGATTTTCCATCTGAGGTGAAAAATTCCCATCACCTGACAGAACACAATCAGGATTTTCCGCAATCCTTTTAATTTCACTTGGGATACTGTCCAAACAATTTGCAATGGATAGAATCATGACTGGCATTTTTGAAATAGGATCATATAACTGGTTGCCGCTGTCGATCAATCCTTTAATGTTGAAATCCATCTTCATGAACTGCACTTCAACATCTGCCAGTGATTCATATTGAATCTTTGTCATTTCGAATTGTTCAATGTTTCTCTTTGAAAAATGCCAGGCGAGCGGAAACCCCAGCAATACAAACAGCCAGCTGATTGGATCGCCAAACCCCTTAATATGGTTCATTGCAACATTCGATGCCAGGTCCATATCAAATTGGATAAAATAATGTACTCCTGTCAAAGTGCCACCGAGCAGGAAGGTTGTTACATAAAAAGTCATGAGTGCCTTGATGAAAAAACGGAATCTTTTATAGCCAAAAGCTGCCAGGACCATCAATATTGAAAAGAACAGTTTCCCTGCTGGGTGACCCGCTACAGCATGAAACGGAGTAATTGCTAATATAATGAGCAAGGAACCTATGGCCCCTCCCATACTAAGCCGCCAAAGCTTAACCTGCCTTTTCAGGATGATGGCGGTCAAGTACAGAAGGAACGTATCGAATAATAGATTCAATGCCCAGATGACATCCAGATAGACCTTCACCTCTCATCCCCCTAAGAAAAGCGCAAGCGCCTTGGTCAGCCCCGACAAGCGTTGCCCACCTAATACGCCACATCCTGTGACTGGCGGGTCTGCACGTCCTGTGCCTCAGAGGGCCGACCAGTGAAGTCGTTCTTTGACTTCATTGGGCGGACCGAAACCTCTAGAGGGGCTAGGCGCTGGAGCTAGACACTAATCTAAGTGTATAAACTCTATACGCTTATACAGGTACAGAATTCGCAAGCGCCTTGTTTGACCGCTGATCGTGCAGCCAGACACAGATTCAGATTCCAGCATCCTTCTTGCTTGAAAGGCTCAGCATGCCATACGGCTTTCAGGATTCAATCTGTCAAACCACCAAATAGCATTGGATGGTAAAAGACAACCTGACGCCGAGCAAGGTTTGCAACCACTTATCGAGTAAGTGATAACCTGTTTCTTTCTTGCTCTATCATTCCGTTACGGAAAAGTATATCGTCATTGGCCTATGAAGTGTGTCATATTCTGGCAACAAAACAACAGAGATTTTCACTTTTCCCTTCGGATTTTGTCAATTTTCAGATTATTTACTCTGTGAATAGTATGATGCTGGATTAATAGTAGTCCACATTATTTTTTAAAAGCTAAATTAAAAAACCTTGCACTTTTAATAGATTATTAAAGACAACATAAAAAGGGCATAGCCATTTCGGCTATGCCCTTTTGAAGTATAAATTAACGTCTTCTGTTTCGATTGCGCAGGAATGTTGGGATATCAAGAGCATCCTCACCCTGTGGTGACTGATTGCTTCTAGGTGCTTCCTGCTGGAGTTCTTCACGTTTAGGCTGTTCGCGCTTGATCGCACCCATGCCAGGCTTTTGCTGTCCTCCAAAACCTGGTCTTGTTGGCTTAGGCTGAACGACTTCCTCATTGAAGCCTGTCGCAATCACCGTAACGATAATTTCATCTTTTAAATTCTCATTGATAACGGAACCGAAGATCATGTTGACATCCTGGTCTGAAGCAGAAGCAACAATATCAGCAGCTTCCTGAACTTCATAAAGGCTTAAATTCGTGCCCCCAGTAATGTTCATCAGGACACCTTGCGCTCCATCAAGAGATGTTTCAAGCAATGGAGATGAAATAGCTTTTTTGGCTGCTTCAGTAGCACGATTTTCACCTGATGCTACCCCAATGCCCATCAAGGCTGATCCTTTATTTGACATGATTGTCTTTACGTCAGCGAAGTCAAGGTTGATCAAACCAGGTGTAGCGATTAAGTCTGAAATACCCTGGACACCCTGACGCAGAACATTATCCGCTTCACGGAATGCTTCAAGCATCGGAGTACTCTTGTCGACAATCTCAAGCAAACGGTCGTTAGGAATGACAATCAAAGTATCTACTGCTTCCTTCATTGCAGAGATACCACCGCCAGCTTGTCCAGCACGCTTTCGTCCCTCAAATGTAAATGGACGTGTAACTACACCCACTGTTAATGCACCAAGATCTTTGGCGATTTGAGCGATAACTGGAGCTGCACCAGTACCCGTTCCTCCGCCCATACCGGCTGTAACGAATACCATGTCAGCGCCTTTTAGCACTTCTTCAATTTGTTCTTTGCTTTCTTCGGCCGCTTTTTTCCCGACCTCTGGATTAGCACCAGCGCCAAGACCGCGTGTTAGTTTCGCACCGATTTGCATTCTGATTTCAGCTTTTGAAAGGTTCAATGCTTGTGCGTCTGTGTTGACCGCGATGAATTCCACACCTTGTACGCCGTGTTCGATCATTCGGTTAACCGCATTATTTCCGCCGCCGCCAACACCGATAACTTTTATAGTAGCAAGTGAATCTAAATTCGTATCAAATTCCAACATGACAAATCCTCCTAATTCGCCGATATCCTGTTAGCTCTGATTATTCAAAAAAGTAGCCAAGAAATTTCTTCATTCTTGAGGTGACTTTTTCTTCAGGCTGTTTCTCAGGCTTCGATTTTGGATGCGGCTGTTTTTGAACTCTCTTTTCTTTCGGTTCTAATTCACTAAAAGCTGCTTCCATTTTCTTTCCTTTTAATTTTGCGTTTTTATAAGCAAATTGGATTAAGCCGACTGCAGTCGTGAACTGTGGTTCCCTTACACCGATATAATCCGGAATGGCGATTCTTACCCTGCTTTGGAAAATATCCTGGGCAAGCTCCAGAACACCTTGCATATTGGCTGTTCCACCTGTCAGGACAAAACCGCCTGGCAGGTCCCTTATGTTCATATGTTTTAACTCATCCTGGACAAGGGAGAAAATTTCTTCCATTCTTGCCTCAATGATATCGGCTACTTCCAGCTGATTGAACTGCTGCTGCTGGTCGCTGCCGATGATTGAAACCTCGAATACTTCTTCTTCCGATGCATGGTCATAAAAGGCATGTCCATGCTTCAATTTCAATTTATCCGCTTCTTCAGTTGTCGTGCGCAAACCGATTGATAAGTCCTTAGTGATATGGTCTCCTCCAACCGGAATGACAGATGTACCTCTTAAGTGTCCGTTCTCAAAAACAGCGAGCGTAGATGAACCGCCACCGATATCAATCATCGCGACACCCATATTCTTTTCATCCTTTGATAGCGCGAATGCTCCCGCAGCAAGCGGCTGTAGGCCAATATCCACGATTTCAAGTCCAGCACGCTCAACACAACGAAGAGTATTATGTAAGATAGTCTTCGATCCGGTAATGATCGTTCCTTCCATTTCAAGCCTGACACCGATCATGCCTCTTGGATCATTGATCTCATCAAGACCGTCCACAATAAATTGCTTTGGAATCACGTCTATTATCTCTCGCTCAGGCGGAATCGATACCACCTGTGCAGCATCAATGACTCTCGCTACGTCCTCGTTCGTAATCTCGCGATTGTCGCTGGAAACTGCAACCACGCCATGGCATGGCAACAGGGAAACATGATTGCCGGTGACACCCACAATCACCTGGTTAATCTTTAAACCTATCATTCTTTCAGCTTGTTCAATTGCCCTTTTAATAGAATGAACGGTTTCATCTATATCAACAATGGAGCCCTTTCTTAACCCTTCGGACTTTACATTGCCAACACCAATTATATTTAAAGTGTCGTTGACCATTTCTCCAATGATTACCTTCACACTGGATGTACCGATGTCAAGACTGACATATATATCATTGCTGTTCATTCTGTGGCACCTCCTTCAACAATTCCTAGTGTTTGAACAACAACTTCTAGCCACTATCTAATTGCGTTTCATTTTTTAATTACATTACTTTATTCGTCACAATTAAATATTTCCCTTTTAAAATATCATTTTTTTTTCTACTTTTCACTTGTCGTTGACCATTTTGTCAATATTATTCTTCTGATGACGGCTATATTCTGGAACAGTCTTACTCCAAAGGCAAAAACTGCTGCTAAATACAAGTCTACACCAAGATGGACACCTAGAAAAGCTAAACTTGCTGCTAATACTATATTAAAAAAGAATCCAGATACAAAAACTTTTTCATCATAAATATTTTGCAGCTGGGCGCGGATCCCGCCGAACAATGTATCGAGGGCTGCAAGGATCGCAATTGATAAATAATTCGAATATTCTTCAGGAATTCGGATATCGGTCAATAGCCCAATGATGACACCGATGACCAACCCCATGATTGGAAGCCACATTATCCGTTGCCTCCCCCTTTGTCTGTTTTAACGGGTTCCATGTACCTGATCCTGATTGTATCTTGATAAGCCGGTACAACCAGCATGCTCTCAGGCCTGTTTACTTTCACTTCCAGATTATCGATGAAAAAATCCTCGGCAACCGTGGAAACCTTCATACGATTGTATAATTTTTCGGCTGCTTCTCCATTTTCCGTAATGACCCGAACTTCAATAGGAAAACGATTTAAAGAATGGCCATTGATTTTTGTCACCCTGTTTATATCCCTGATGACCGTAGTATTGATGACCCTCTCGCCATCAACGGATACATGCTTTGCGCCATACAAGTTCAATTCATTCAATAGCCTTTTAAGCATGTCTGGAGAAACCGAAGGCGGATTGTCACCTTCGACAATCAGGTTGAAAGCAGGTTCAATCGAGAGAGTTATGCCTGGTCCTGTGACCTCTTTCAATCCAGCCTCATCCTTTAATTCAGCGAGTGTTTCTCGCAGCACCTCTTCCTTGCTGTGCTGCCGCTCAGTTTCATACTTTGCAATTTTTTCTTCGTTAGACCTGATTTCCAGAAGCAGCTTGGATTGTAGTTCCTTCTCCTTCATTAAATCCTCCCGAAGCTGCCAAGTGTCTCGTGTATCCCTGACTTCCGGTTCACTGACGGTTTGAAACTGAATGGCGACCATTAATCCAATGATAGCAGCTATCATGCTGAAGCTGAGATTCCTTGGTTGGCCCAATGCATTCACCTTGCTTTCTATTAGGCCATTTCTGGTGGGGTATTTTCTATCCCAATCTAAACAGCCTATTAAAACATTTACTTTTTACGGCATTTGTATGATGAAAGTAAAACGATGGCCGTCATCATTTTCCCAAAATCGGATCCATTTTAATATCTTCCTTTTCTTCTAACGAAAAAACAATCTGGTCATTCACAAGCTGATCTTTTACCCCACCGGTAATATTGAGAGCGGAGGAAAGAACATCGGGGTCGCCAATAGCAGTGATTTCAAATGGGGCAGGATGCTGGTAGCCATCAACAGTAATGACAGGGCCAGTACACAATATATAGGAATTGTGTGCAATTCGCTGCCCGTTCACAGCGATAGCGGCAGCTCCTGAAATGTACAGTTCATTTATCACCTTGAAAACATGATGCTCATGGACTAGATAATTATTGATATTTTCTTCATCAGGATCGTACTCTCCATCAGCAAGAGTCACTTTTACACCTTTACCCCTGACCTCCACCTTGCCGAGGAACATACGGTACTTCTCAGCATCCTCAGCCATGTTAAAGAAAACCTGGGCTTCTTTGGAAAAGCTGGATTCGATTTCCCTTACCTTTTCCTGCTTGGCATTCAACTCTTTCTGGAGCTCTCGGTTTGTTTCTTCCTGTTCTATTAAATCGTTCCTAAGGCTTAAATGCTTCTCCCACTGCCTGTCTGTTAAGCCCTGGCTTTTGTCACTCTCGTCCTGTGTGACACGGAATGAAAAAGCGACCATGAAGCCGAGCACTAGGAAAACGATTGAAAGAATTACACGATTACTGTTCACTTTCTTTTTCAATTTCAACTTCCTCAGCTTCCTCTGCTTCATATGCTTTAAAATAAGAGCCAACCTCTAAATCGATCACACCCTTTTTGGAAGGGTCAAGCTGGCTGACAATTGAAGGATAATGTGCCATTTTATCAGAAAAAGTCCTGAGAGTAGCATTTACTTCGAAACCGTCATTCATATACAGCTTAATAAGATATTTATCCGTTTTAACAGGCTGTGAATGTATTTCAGAGATCGAATTGATGACCACTTCAGGCAATTCCTCTAGTGAAGCGATCATTTCATCCAGGACCTTACCTTCTTTAAAGCCTATTAAGATTGGCGCGTTGACTGGAATTTCATCAATCTGCTTTTCACCAAGGATATTCCCATTTTCAAGGACCGGGTAAAAATTCTTTCCCTTTGAAATGTAGGCAAGCCTGCGATATTCTTCAAGCTTAATGCCGACCGTGTTTGGAAGCCTTACGGTCACAGTAGCTTTCTTGATTTCCTGGATTTTCTCCAGATTTTCTTCAACTTCGCCTTTGCTGACTTTCCACACATTTGACTCAAAGCTGAGCCCGCTCTTTTCAACGATATGCTCGTAAGAATAGGATTCATTTCCTGTAACAGTAATTTCTTTCACCTTGCTAAGCGGTGACTGAAAATAGATAACACCGGCTATTAATATAAAAAACAAAGCCAGAAGCATGATAAGCCTGCGATTGGCTTTCTTGCGCCTTTGATGTTTTAACTTTGGAATCCGATCTTCAATTGAGACGATTTTCCTCTTGTCCATTTTCAATCCCCTCTTTATCGGCTGAACCCATTTCCAATAAGAATAACATCTTTTTTCTTGATCTTGCAGGTCAAAGCCATCGTTATAATAATTTTAGATTAGAAGCTCCCCATTAATTCAAAAAAACAAGGTATGTACAGCAGCACATTATAAGAGAAGAACCTACGGCATGAGAAATTGTCATGCCGTTTCTTATCAGGCCAGCATCCTAATCTAATGAATTATTATATCACAAAATTTTACAGCTTGAACCACTTTCCTGCTATTTTCGTCCTATAATTTCTACCTCTGTCTCCATTTTCACACCATGTAAATCGAGGACAGTATCCTTTACATGCTGAATCAGACCGAGCACATCCTCAGCTTTTGCATTTCCTTTGTTCACAATGAAGTTTGCATGAAGCTCCGAAATTTGCGCTCCTCCGATTTGATGGCCTTTTAAGCCTGATTTTTCGATTAAATTCCCAGCATAATTGGGCAGGGGATTCCTGAAGACACTGCCGCAGCTTGGAAAGTTATATGGTTGGGTTTCTTTTCGATAATCCTTGTTTTTTTGAAGCTCCGCCACAATTTCATCCTTATTGCCTTCTTTAAGCTGGAAGATGGCTCCTACGACAATCCCTGGCCGTTCTTTCTGGAGGACCGATGTCCGATAAGAGAATTTCATTTCTTCATTTGAGAGCCACTCAAGAGTGCCATCTGCAAAGAGTACATAGGCTTTCTCCAGGATTTGTGAGATATCTGATCCATGGGCCCCTGCGTTCATATAAACCGCGCCGCCAATCGATCCAGGAATTCCACCTGCGAATTCAAGCCCTGAAAGTCCTTTGCGGCTAATAGTGATAGCAAAGTTGACCAGTGAAAGACCTCCACCAGAAGTCACTCTTGTACCATCAATCTCCAAATCATCAAGCCCGGAACCCAGTTTAATCACAACACCTTCAATACCTTTATCTGAAACGAGGAGATTTGACCCTCTGCCTATCACGGTCCATTTAACACCAGAATCTTTAATGACTTCAACGGCTTTTCTTAGATTTTCTATTGATGAAGGTTCAATAAGTATGTCAGCAGGTCCGCCTATTTTCATCGATGTGTGGTTTGCCAGCGGTTCATTTTCCTTAACCGAACCGATGCTCAATTCTCTAAGTTTGCTAGCTAGATCCTTCATAATTACCTTCCTTTCACGATACAGCTATTTTGACCATTTTATGCAGCTGCATGCCTATAGGCTACTTTTTCGCCAATTCCTCCATGAGACGGTACAGTCTCTGGGCAGCGTCAGGGATACCTAGTCTTTTCGCGGCCTTTTTCATATCGGCCAGCTTCTCTTCGTTCCCCAAAATGTGATCAATACTTTCAACTAACTTCGGCCCTGTAAGATCTTTTTCAAGAAGCAGCCGTGCTGCTCCGTTATCACTTAATGCCCGCGCGTTTTTTTCTTGATGATTATCGGTTACATATGGGCTCGGAATCAATATGCTCGGGATTCCCAATGAAGTAAGTTCAGCTAGTGTAGTCGCTCCTGCCCTTGCTACCGTTAAATCCACCCCGGCTAACACCTCTGGCATATTGTGTATGAATGGTTTGATGATGACATTTTCCGGATTTCCAACAAGCTCAACTTCCTTCTGGACATCTTCAAAATGAACGTCGCCCGTAACATATAGAACTTGATATGGTTTGCCGCTTAATTCAGTCAGACTTTTAATGACTGCTTCATTAATTGGCCTGGCACCCCTGCTTCCGCCAAAAATAAGTACAGTCGGGATTTTAAGCTTAAGGCCGGCAGACAATCTGCCTTTTATTCCATCCTGTCCCAACACTTCGGACGCTCTTGGGTTACCAGTTAGCACGACCTTTTGCTCAGGGAAGAATCCCTTTGCTTCCTCGAAGCAAATCGCGATTTTATCAACATAACGGCTCAAGAATTTATTCGTCAAACCTGGAACGCTGTTTTGTTCATGGACAACTGTAGGTATGCCCATTTTCGCAGCTGCATAGACCACCGGTCCGCAAACATAGCCTCCCGTACCAATGACTACATCTGGCTTGAACTCCTTGAGCATTTTTTTACTGTCCCTGACACCTTTAAGAAATCGCAGAATTGTTTTTACGTTTTCAAATGATATCTTACGTTTGAACCCTGTAATATGTATGGATTTAAACGGGATGTTTTCCCTGGGCACAAGCTTGCTTTCGAGCCCTTTTTCTGTCCCTATGTAGAGAAACTCGACATTTTCATCCTTTTTTTGAATTTCCCTTATTAGTGCGAGCGCAGGGTATATGTGTCCGCCTGTACCGCCGCCGCTAACTGCAATCTTCATTTTTCCACACCTCAGCAACTTATCTCTTTTTTAAGGCTCTTTTCGTTAACTTTGTTACTTTCTCCACGAAAAGTAAAAACCGGCAACTGGGTTTTTACGAGTACTAACGCAATCATCTTCCGAAGTCTCCTCGAAAAGAGCCCCTATGCCTTTACTAATGCGAGTAAAAATACCTGTTCGTAAAGCAATATTCAATCCGAAAACAGTATTATTTAATCGCGTCCATCACGCATGCGCTTCACTCACCTAGGTCTTTCCAGATGCGTGATGTGAATTTTGATGGGTGAAAGTAGCCTATTAAAAAGGCACTCCCCGGTTTTACCCTATTCTACTATATTCTAAACTTCAGAACGGTTTTTAAAGATATTGTTATTTAAATGTAATATAGCATGAACATAGCCATATTCCTAACATATTCATAGATCATGTCCGAATTTCCGGCTCCTTTTTTAGATCAAATCCCACAGTAGAAAAAAACATTAAAAACAAAAGGCCCTGATGTCAGGGCCTTTGTTTTTACAACAGTTTAATACCTCGAGTGGCGACTGATATTCAACAACACTCCGACAGCCATCAGCATCAACGTCAGGGATGACCCACCGTAGCTCAGGAATGGGAGCGTTATACCAGTAACAGGCATAAGGCCAGTGACAACACCGATATTGATCATCACCTGAATGGCGATCATCGCGATGATCCCAGTGGCAAGGAAGGTTCCGAATAAATCGGGAGCCCCAAGCGCAATCCTTATCCCCCTCCAAAGCAGCAAGGAGAATAAAAGAAGGATTAATGAACCACCAATGAATCCGAGCTCCTCAGCGAGAATAGCGAATATAAAGTCTGTTTGGGGTTCGGGTAAATAAAAAAACTTTTGCCTGCTTTGTCCGAGGCCAAGACCGAATAATCCTCCCGGGCCGATCGCATACAGCGATTGGATCATTTGGAACCCGCTTCCGAGAGGATCCTCCCATGGGTCAAGAAACGATGTGATTCGTTTCATCCTGTATGGTGCGGAAATAATCAGGCCGACAAATCCGGCGACCCCTAGCAGTCCGAGGCCGACAAAATGACTTATCCTGGCTCCAGCAATAAAGATGATGACAACAGAAGTGCCAACCATTACTGTTCCTGTGCCTAAATCAGGCTGCAGCATAATCAGGCCAAATGCCAAAAACACAAGTCCTAAAGAAGGAAATAGTCCCTTTTTAAATGTAGTGATCGCCTTCTGGTTCTCTGACAAAAACTTCGCGAGGAAGGCAATCATCGCAATCTTCATGAACTCAGATGGCTGTACAGAGAAGGCTCCAACTCCTATCCAGCTTCTTGATCCATTCCGCACATTCCCGATTCCAGGAATCAAAACAAGGATCAACAAAACAAAACAAATAATCAATATGACTTTCGCCCATGTCCTCCATGTCCAATAGTCAATATTCATGATGAAAAACATCGCGATGATACCGACGACGGCAAACAGCATTTGCCGTTTAGCAAAGAAGAAGGAATCATTAAACTTATAGTCCGCCCAGACAGCACTTGCGCTATAGACCATGATTAAGCCCACTGCCAAAAGCGTAAATGTTACTATCATAAGAAATATGTCTGGAGTAGATTTTTTCGTTGGCAAAGCAATACACCTCGGCTGTATGATTTAGGGCTCATATGCCGCTTCCCATCCAGCCTGCACCTGAGGCCAAGCAACCTGAGTCATGTTGTTCAAGACAAGCCCTTACTTAAGCTTATGCACGGCCTCGATAAACATGTCTCCCCTGACCTCAAAAGTTTTGTACTGATCCCAGCTCGCACATGCAGGAGACAGCAGGATAACATCACCGGGTTCTGAATGTTCAAATGCCACGGGAACGGCCTTTTCAACATTATCGGCCCGCAAAATCGTTTTTATTCCTGCATCATGTCCAGCCTGTCCAACTTTTTCAGCTGTCTCTCCAAAGGTAATCAATGTCTTCACATTTTTTAGTGAAGGAACGAGCTCATCAAAGGAATTGCCCCTGTCAAGACCGCCAGCTAGCAATACGATCGCTGCGTCGAATGCAGCCAGGGCATTTTCAGTAGCCAAAATATTCGTTGCTTTTGAGTCATTATAAAATTTACGCTCATCAATAGTGCCCACATACTGAAGCCTGTGCCGAACACCTGCAAAGGTAGTAAGCACCTTAACGATGGCCTCTTTATCCGCACCTGAAAGCAGCGTCGCCGCAACGGCTGATAAAATATTCTCCAGATTATGTTTGCCCGGCAGGACAATATCCTTCGTTTCAATAATCTGCTCACTGTTAAAGCAAACCCAACCGTCTTTCACATATGCCCCACTGTCCAAAACCTTTTTTGTTGAAAAAGGGACGATTTGAGCATGTGAATTGCGTGCAATCTCCAGGACCTCATCCTGATCCGCATTCACAATCAGATAATCCTCTTCCGTCTGGTTCTTCGTGATCAGTGCCTTCGCAGAGATATATTCGTTCCGCGTACCGTGATAATCCAAATGAGCATCGTACAGATTGGTGATAATTGCAATCCGTGGCTTAAATTGGTCGATTCCCATCAATTGAAAAGATGACAGTTCAATAACGATCGTATTTTCAACGGTTGCTTCCTGAGCAACTCCTGATGCTACCGTACCGATATTACCTGCAATCAATGGATGCCTGTTCCCTGCCTCAAGCATTTCGAATATTAACGTTGTAGTAGTTGTCTTGCCGTTTGTTCCTGTTATGCCAACAAGCGGTGCATCAGAAATCTGATATGCAAGTTCTACCTCAGTAATGACCGGAATTTTCTTTTCAAACGCCTTTTGAATCATTGGATTAAAGTAGGGAATCCCAGGGTTCTTGACGACCAATTCAAAGCCTTCATCCATCAATTCGATCGGGTGGCTTCCACAAACAACCTTGATTCCCTGCTCAAGCAATCCTTGCGCTTCGGGATTTTCAGAGAGAGGCTTGCTGTCGTTGACAGTTACAAAAGCCCCTAATTTATGTAGTAGAGCAGCCGCACTGACTCCACTCTTAGCAAGGCCAAGTACAAGTATTTTTTTATGTTGATATGTTTTAATATCTTTCATCTAAATCCACACCTCAATATAAATTCCAAGAATCGCGAAAAGAAGGCCAACAGTCCAGAATGTGACAACAACCCGCCATTCCGACCAGCCAATCAATTCATAGTGGTGGTGAAGCGGACTCATCCTGAAAATTCTCTTCCCGGTAGTTTTGAATGAAATTACCTGAAGGATAACGGATAATGTTTCAATGACAAAAATTCCGCCAATGATGATCAGGATAATTTCAAGTTTTGCCAGGATCGCGACAGTGGCAATCGCACCTCCAAGAGCGAGGGAACCAGTGTCTCCCATGAACACTTTTGCAGGATGTGCATTAAATACAAGAAATCCTAAAACAGCGCCAACTACCGCAACTGAAAAAATCGAAAGCTCATATTGAGATTGGCTCCAGGCGAGAACGGCAAATGCACCAAATGCAATAGCAGCAGTACCGGAAACCAGCCCGTCAAGCCCGTCCGTCAGGTTAACAGCATTCGAAAAGCCGACCATCCAGAAAATAATGAACAGCGCATATCCCCATCCAAGATCAAAAGAAATATCCGTTAACGGGATGCTGATCTCAGTTGAAAATTCACTTTGCTTGAATATGAAATAAAAAATGACGGAAACAATAATTTGGCCTAGCAGCTTTTGCTTAGAAGTCAAACCAAGATTTCGCTTCATTACAACCTTGATGAAATCATCCATAAAACCGAGTAACCCGAACCCTAACGTAACAAATAACAACAGATACGTTTCAACAGAAGGCTGGGAAAACTTTCCGGTCATGACAAGGGTCGTTACCGTAATTGATATTAAGATCATGACACCGCCCATTGTCGGTGTCCCTGTTTTCTTCTGATGTGATTTTGGACCTTCATCCCTAATGCTCTGGCCAAATTTAAGCCTTCTCAAGAAAGGAATAAACACTGGAGAAAGCAGTACAGTAATAAGAAAACCCATCAAGATTGTGAAAAAGATAACTTGCTCCAGCATTCTACTCCTCACCTGCCTTATTCTGATTGTTGCCAAAACCATTGATGTTTTCGGCCATCACAGCTATATCATATGTTTCATCAGCTTCATTAAGAAGTTCTTTGTTTAGGAAAATGAATTTCGTTCTTTCGTTGATGTCTTCGTGTTGTGATAAGTGATCATAGTATGAGTTCATAATTTTCTCTAAGCCTTTCAAATTATCTTTTGTGTAAAAAATCGGGAAGTGGTTTGGCGCGTATGCCGGCACCTGCTCGTCTTCAGGCCAAACAGCTGCCACAGCACCATTCGAAATTGCTTCTTGCAAATGGCCGGAATCAGTCGATACCGGGACAAACAGCCCTTTAGGCTGTTTGTCGCCAGCCAGACTGCTTACAGTATGGAAGCGGATATTCTCATCCTTGATTCCAGTTGTTCTTGAAAATAGACTTGAAACATCCTGGTATGTCAGCATATTACCTCTCCTCTATCGCCTCGCGTGCCACAATCCGGTCATCAAAGTCAAAGGTCCTATCACCAATTTGCTGGTATGTTTCGTGGCCCTTCCCAGCAATCAGGATCACATCCCCCGACTTCGCATTTTTCACGGCATGCTGGATAGCTTCCTTCCTGTCGATAATCGAAGTATAAACTTCACCTTTTACTCCTTCTTCCATATCCTTGATGATTTCTGCCGGATCCTCACTTCTTGGGTTATCCGAGGTGAAGATGGCATCTGTAGAATATTCACAGGCGATTTTCGCCATAAGCGGACGCTTCGTACGATCACGGTCGCCGCCGCAGCCAACTACACAAAAAACCCTTTCCTGGGCAAATTGCTGTATTGTCTTCAGGACATTCTCAAGGCTGTCCGGGGTATGGGCATAGTCAACAATCACAGAGAAATCCTGTCCTGCATCGACTACTTCAAACCTTCCCGAAACTCCCTTAACACTTTCTACAGAGGCGATGATATCATCTAAAGATAAGCCGGACACGAGGGCAGCACCAATGCTCGCTAGTACATTATAGATGCTGAACTTACCGATTAACTGTATGTTTACCTTTTTTACGCCAAACGGACTGACCAAATCAAATGATGTCCCACTAGCTGTCATCGCAATGTTGATTGCCTGCAGGTCAGCATGGTTATCAATGCCGTAAGTTAATATATGGGCAGTTGTAAGCATGGCGTATTCATCACTTGCCGGATCATCTGAATTCAGGACTGCAAATTTCGGGTTTTCATGGTTGAAGGCATTTCCGAGCTGTGAAAACAAAAGCCCCTTTGCTTTCCTGTATTCTTCCATCGTCTTATGGTAGTCCAGATGGTCCTGCGTCAGGTTCGTGAAAACAGCAACATTGTAATCCGTACCATGGACACGTCCATAAACCAGAGCATGTGACGATACTTCCATTACAGCTGTATCAACCTGTTCGTCAACCATTCTCTTGAACGTTTTTTGAAGGGTCAGGCTCTCCGGTGTCGTATTCTTCACTTCAAAGATTTGCTCGCCGATCTTTGTGTACATCGTTCCAATCAGTCCGGTCTTCTGTCCAGCATCCTTGAAAATTTGTTCAATAATAAGGCTGGTCGTAGTTTTACCGTTCGTACCTGTGATTCCAACCATATGAAGCTTCTGGCTAGGCTGGCCGTAAAATGCATCAGCAAGCACAGCCATTGCCCGCACCGTGTCCTTGACAACAATTACAGGGACATTCACAGGCAGTTCTCGTTCGGCCAGAACGGCTGCTGCTCCATTTTTCACGGCTGAACCAGCAAAATCGTGACCATCAACTGTATAACCTTTTATGCATATGAATAAACTTCCAGGAGTCACTCTGCGGTTATCATTTTCAATTGAAGTAATTTCGGGATTTTCTCCCTTATAATCCACGAACGGGTGCAAGTAACCAATCAATTCGTGTAATTTCATAAATATCAAATCCTCTCAAACAACATGGCGACTCTTATTTTACATGATTAGGCTGAAATTAGCCATTGTTGAGATGAAAAGAGCAAGCCCTTTTTGCATGAGTAAGATTGGGTTTCTGCTCAACAAGAGAAATGGCCAACAGACTAAGCAGGCGGCGGATAATTATCCTGCCGCCTCTTGCTCACCATAAGCTTATATTTCATTTACAATCTTGAAGTCCAGATTGGGTTAATCGTTCATATAAACCCTAATGGTTGAACCTTCCTTAATTTTCACCCCTGGTGAAGGAAGCTGTTTGACAACTTTCTCGCCATCGCCTGCAATATCAAGCTTGAAATTGATCAATTGCTGCCTGAGTTCCTGTTTGGATAAACCGATCAGGTCAGGGACCTCCACCATTGGTGTATCCAGCCATGTCATCTCTTTTTCAATCTGGTCTTTCCGTGGAGGAACCTCCATCGCGCGCAGGCTATCTTCCATTATATCGCCGACGATAGGAGCTGCCACTACCCCACCGAACTGTACTGTTCCCTTCGGATTGTCAACGGCGACATAGATAACAATTTGAGGATCATCCGCAGGTGCAAAACCTATGAAAGAAACGATATGGTTATTTTCGAGGTAGCGGCCATCCTTTGCCTTCTGGGCAGTACCAGTTTTGCCGCCAACCCTGTATGAGTCTACATAAGCATTTTTACCTGAACCTTTAGCTACGACACTTTCAAGCGCATGCCTGATTTCTTCTGAAGTTTCTTCAGAGATGACCCTTCTTTTAGCCTGTGGTGATTTCTTCATGACGACCTCTCCAGTAACCGGGTCAATCAGTTCTTTAGCAATATATGGTGTATAAAGTATTCCACCATTTACTGCTGCTGAAACCGCAGCGACCTGCTGGATCGGTGTAACAGAAACACCCTGCCCAAAAGCCGTTGTTGCCTGTTCAATCGGACCGACTCTGTCCAGGTTGAACAAAATCCCTTTGCCTTCCCCTTGAAGGTCAATGCCAGTTTTCTCGCCAAAGCCGAAGTCTTTCACATATTTAAAAAGATTTTCCTTGCCTAACCTATCCCCAAGTTCAACAAAGCCGGGGTTGCAGGAATTCTCAACAACTTCAAGAAAAGACTGACTCCCATGTCCTCCCTTTTTCCAACATCTGATTCTCGCTCCAGCCACTTCAACAGAACCAGAGTCATGGAAGTGATCTTTTTCAAGGTCCACCTTTTCTTCCTGAAGCGCAGCGGCGAGAGTAACAATTTTGAAAGTAGAACCTGGTTCATACGTGCTCCAAATCGGCAGGTTCCGGTTGTAAACTTCTGGTGCTACATTACGGAAGTTAGCCGGATCAAAGTCAGGCCTGCTAGACATTGCGAGGATTTCTCCGGTATTCGGATTCATGGCGATCGCAATGATGCCATCTGGATTATATTTTGCCTGGGCAATATCCAGCTCCCGCTCGACGATGGTCTGTACCCTGCTGTCGATCGTCAGCTTTAAATCAAGCCCGTCCACAGGAGGTTCATAATCATCAGCCATATTGTTCATCCGCTGCTGTTTTGCATCCGCATAAAATTGAACAGAGCCCTTTTGCCCTTTTAGTTCCTTGTCATAATAGAGCTCCAACCCCATCAATCCTTGATTGTCAATACCTGCGAATCCAAGCACATGCGACAAATAGCTTCCATAAGGATAGTGGCGCTTTGAATCCTCGCCAATGTATACACCCTTGATATCCAGAGCCCTGATTTCCTTAGCTTTCTCGTGAGAAATTTTTCTGCCCTCAGGAATTCTCTCAATCATTGCTTTTTTCGTAATATGTTGGTAGGCCTTCTCTTTAGACATATTTAAAGCCTTCGCCAATATTGCCGCAGCAGCTTCAGGATCCTCCACCTGGCGCGGCACTACATAAACAGTCGGTGCACTAATATTCGTGGCAAGCGCCACACCATTTCTGTCCGTTATTTCCCCTCGCTGCGGTTCAAATGGTACGTTCCTGCTCCATGAATCCTTTGCCTTCCCTGTCAAAAAATCCCCCAGCATAAATTGCACATAACCAAGCCGGACATCTATGATGAAAAACACCAAAATTCCAACCACCAGAACGAGAGCCAGCCTCTTTCTGACCGTCACATTTGATACACGCATATATTGAACGAACCTCCCTCTATAGTTGTTCCAATAGTAAACTAAGATACTCTCAGACACTCGTTCAAATATATGCTTGTACGAATTCGAATATAACAAGAAGTGGAGACAAGCTGAGGTTTGTTGAGGACCCGGAGCTTCGTCTGGTTCGTCTGGTTCGTATATCTTCAGGGGGAATGTCTGAACGTGAAGTTACTACTGACAAAACAAGGAGATCCAACTTGGATTTTCTGAACCTAATGCTAGTTTGGACAAAACGAGGAGCCCCGACTGGGTTTTTGTCCGAACCTTATGCTACTTCGGACAAAACGAGGAGATCCGACTGCGTTTTTGTCCGAACCTGATGCTACTTCGGACAAAACGAGGAGCCCCATCTGGGATTTTGTCCGAACCTGATCCTACTTCGGACAACACGAGGAGCTCCGTCTGGGATTTTGTCCGAACCTAATCCTACTTCGGACAAAACGAGGAGCCCCGTCCGGGATTTTGTCCGAACCTGATCCTACTTCGGACAAAACGAGGAGCCCCGTCTGGGATTTTGTCCGAACCTTATCCTACTTCGGACAAAAGGAGGAGCTCCGTCTGGGATTTTGTCCGAACCTAATCCTATTTCGGACAAAACGAGGAGCTCCGTCTGGGATTTTGTCCGAACCTAATCCTATTTCGGACAAAACGAGGAAATCCTACTGGGATTTTGTCTGAACCTGATGTTACTTCGGACAAAACGAGGAAATTTGACTGTGATTTTGTCCGAACCTGATGTTACTTCAGACAAAATGAGGAGATCGGACTCCGTTTTTGTCTGAACCTAATGCTAGTTTGGACAAAACGAGGAGCCCCGACTGGGTTTTTGTCCGAACCTTATGCTACTTCGGACAAAACGAGGAGCTCCTACTGCGATTTTGTCCGAATTTTGGACTGCTTCAACCAAAATATTAGGAACCACAAAAAAACAGAGGAAGGGCTCAACCGCCAACTTCCTCTGTTTCTTCATTTTCTTCCTCTGTTTTCAAGGATTTCTCAAATTGTTGCAGCGGGGTTTCCAGCTCGACAATCAGATTTTCTCCTTCATTGATTGGCACCCCTGGCTTTAGGCTTTGTTTTGTGACATAACCGCTGCCGGCTTTGTTTAGCTTAATCCCTGCTATTTGCGCCAGCTTCATGACATCCCTTAGTGACCAGTCTGTCATGTCTGGGTATGTCATAACTCCAGATGCCCTGATAAAAACTTTTTCTCCTTCAAGAGCCATTATTTCTGACCTTGGCAGCTGCTCCTCCACCTGGTTTCCGTCCCCGATTATTACTGTCTTAAACCCTTTTGAATCAAGCAGCTCCTTTGCTTCTGATGCATTCATGCCAGTTACATCAGGAACCGGACTGGAATCCGCCTTTTCCATAGAGGCAGGTTTGATATTCAAATATTGAAGACTGCTCTTCATCACTGATTTGAAAATCATTGAAGTGGGAATAGAGCCTTTAAAGTAATGGTCTATTTCCGGCTGCTGAACCGCGACATAGACAATCAGTTTAGGGTCATCTTTTGGAGCCATCCCAAGGAATGAAAACAGATAATCGCTAGCTCCATCCAAATAACTGCCGTTCGCTGTTATGTTCGCAGTACCTGTTTTACCAGCAACCTCGTAGCCATCGATTGCATATGACTTCCCTGTCCCATGCTCTCCAGTTACAACTGTCCCCAATACATCTCGCACTTGCTTCGCTGTCTCAGCAGATATAGGCTGGCCAACAGACTTTGGCTCCTCTTGCTTAATAACATCACCTGTATTTGGATCGACAATCTTATCGATCACTCTCGGTTTCATCATTTTCCCATCATTAGCTACTGCTGTAGCTGCCTGGATCAGCTGAATTGGCGTTATAGTCGATCCCTGTCCATACGATGTCGTGATTTTTTCAATTGGCCATCTATAGACAATAGTTCCAGCTGCTTCGTTTGGAAGGTCAATGCCTGTAGGCTGGTCAAAGCCAAAATCAGTTAGGTACTCCCTGAATTTTTCAGTACCGATTTTTTCATTTACTAGCTTTGCCACTGCTACGTTCGAGGAACGCTGTATTCCTTCAAGATAGGTAATTGAGCCCCAGCCACTGCCGTTATGGTCGCGTATCGGCTTGGAATTTTCGGTAACTTTATAGGAACCAGATTTATACCACTCATTCGGAGTCCATTTGTTCTCCTCAATTGCCGCTGCAAGCGTGAAAATTTTCATCGTCGATCCTGGCTCGATTGGTGTTTCGACCACCTCATTATGCCAGCTGTTATCCAGCCCATCTCTTGTCGTCGGGTGGAAGCTCGGACGCTGTGCCATAGCAAGGATATCACCAGTCTTCGGATCAGCAACGACTGCAATGATTTTCTTAGGCTTATATTCCTTGTCTACACGATCGACCGCATCCTCCACGAATGTTTGGATTTTTTTATCAATTGTTAAAAACACGTTGCTGCCATCTTTGGCAGGGCTGACTTTTTTCTCTGCATCAGGTAAAAGGAAGCCCCATAAATCACTTTCAAATGAAAGAGAACCATTTTTACCAGTCAATACATCATTAAGTGTTTTTTCAATCCCGAGCTGGCCGGAAGTAACTGTTTTCTTGTCCCCTGTTTCTTCCCTCTCCACAAAGCCCACTAAATGGGATGAAAATACACCGTTCGGATAAAATCTCTTTGAATCTCGTGAAAAAGTAATTCCAGGGAGCTTCTCCTCTTCGATTTCCCGTTTGGCTTGATGGGAAATATCGCGGCCGGCTTTTCCGAATTCAACCTGCCAAGCTCCTTTTTTCGTAAGTCTTTTATAAATATCAGACTCACTCATATCGATATATTTCGCAAGGACTGCTGCGGTTTTCGCAGGATCGTTTACATGCTTTGGCTTCTTTTTATTCGTAGTCACTGAATCATTAAGGATTGCGACAAGCGTATAGGCCGTAGTATCCTCAGCAACAACCTCGCCTTTACGGTCAAAAATCGTTCCTCTTGTCGCCTCGATTACTTTTTCATTCGAGTACTTTTGCTGCGCCCTTGCAGCCAGGGCTTGTCCGTGTACCTCTCCAGTTACCTGGATTGAAATGAACCTGAAAATCAAGATAAAAAAGAGCAGGCTGAATATTACGAATAATACCGCTGCTCCTGCATTCATATTTGGCTGTTTCTTGATCATCAGTTTTCCACACCTTTAACATTGTCTTCATTCAATGTTAAACCGAGCTTTTCTGTTACCTTCTTAATTCTTTCATAGGTACTTAATTCGCTAATCTGGATTTCAAGGTCACTGTTAATCTTTTGCTGCTCCTGAATATTGCCTTCAATGATTTGGATTTCTTTGTTGACTTCGTAAATGGCTGCCTGTTTTGAAACCATGAATGTAGCGCCGAAGCAAACAATTGCCCCGAAAACAAACATCAGGATTTTTTCGCCGGGCGTCAGTATCGAATTGCGTTTCGCAGGCGCTTTTGCCGGTGCCTGAACAGTGCGTTGCTGCTGTTCTTGCTGCAATTTTCTAGCCAGATTGCTCATCATTTTCCCTCCTGAAAATTATATTTTATATTTTTTTATTTTTTTACTTTTTCAGCGATACGCAGTTTTGCCGATCTTGCCCTGTTATTGAACTCTAGCTCTTCCTCTGAAGGCAAAATTGGCTTTCTAGTGACCAGCTTCAGCTTCGGCTGGTATTCTTCAGGTATGATTGGCAATCCTGGAGGTAGCGGCGGTGTTTCGCTCGCTTTTTTCAAGGTTACCTTACAGATCCTGTCCTCCAGTGAATGGAAGGTGATAACACTAATCCTTCCACCTATAGCAAGTAGGTCAATCGCCTGTTCGAGTGATTTTTCAAATACACCAAGTTCATCATTAACAGCGATTCTCACCGCTTGGAATACCCTCTTAGCTGGATGACCGCCTTTTCTCCTTGCAGGTGCAGGAATCGCATCCTTGATCAACTCGACAAGTTCACCAGTGGTTTGAATCGGATTACTTTCTCTTGCTGCCTCAATCTTTCGGGCAATTTGCTTTGAGAATTTCTCTTCCCCGTACCGGAAGAAGATTTTGACCAATTTTTCATATGGCCATTCATTAATGACATCGTAAGCGGACAAGGGTGCATCCTGGTCCATCCGCATATCAAGCGGAGCATCATGATGGTAGCTGAAACCTCGTTCAGGAGTGTCCAGCTGCGGAGATGAGACTCCAAGGTCATAAAGGACACCGTCAACCTCAGTTACACCATGTTTTTCAAGCTCTTCCTTCAGATAAAGAAAGTTACTTTTAATGATTGTCAGCCTATCGCCATAAGCTGCAAGTTTTTCTTTTGCATTCGCAATTGCGACATCGTCCTGGTCAAACGCATATAGCTTTCCTTCTTCTGAAAGCTTGGACAAAATTAATTCACTGTGGCCTGCGCCACCGAGAGTGCAATCCACGTATGTACCGTCAGGCTTGATATTGAGCCCGTCTACTGTTTCTTCCAGTAAAACTGTTGTATGTTTGAACATCATGATCCACCTTTCCAATCGAGGAGCAGGTAATATTATATCAGAATAATGTTACCCTTAAATATCAAATCCAATCATATTTTCCGCAATTTCAGCAAAAGATTCCTCAGATTCTGCGAAATATTCTTCCCAGATGGCTTTGCTCCAAATTTCAATTCGATTGGAAACACCTAAAATCACACATTCTTTCTCAAGCTTGGCGTACTGCATTAGCGGGGAAGGAATATTGACTCTTCCCTGTTTGTCAATTTCACTCTCGGTAGCACCCGAAAAGAAAAAACGGGTAAATGCTCTTGCATCTTTTTTAGTCAGCGGAAGTCCTTTTAGCTTTTCTTCAATTACTGACCATTCAGAAACGGGATAACCAAATAAACACTGGTCAAGTCCACGGGTAAGAATGAACATCTCTCCCAGATTTTCACGGACCTTGGCAGGGATGATCAATCGGCCTTTGCTATCAACATTATGATGGTATTCACCCATGAACATGCCACTACCCCCACTTTCTAAATACAATGTACCACATTCCCCCACTTTTCACCACCTTATTTTAAATATTCTCCCCACTCCCATGAATTCCTGCCGGAAATATACATTTCCATGAATTTCTTTCATTTCAAAAAAGTTGCTTTTACCGTAATTCTTTTTTTTCCTGCTTTTCGGCAATGCAAAGGTAAGTAATTTATTCTCCAAAGAAAAAAGCTCCATCCTTTTAGGATGAAGCCTGTAGAGTTACATCTTTATAATTTTGTGGGTTCCATCAAATTCATAATGAAGCTTTAGTAATTCTGGTATCAAATCCAAACCGTACTTATTCAAATAGTAGAATGGATTCCAAACTCTTTCCTGCGGAGACCCTCCCGGCCTTAGCGCATTTTCTACTCTTGTGAATTTTCTCAGGATATGGTCATGCTTACAGCAGATTGCCTCTACGATTTTATCCTCCATGAATTCAACTTGCTTTATCAGGATGGATTCGTTCTTTTGCAGCATTGGCATCAGTACAGGGTCGATTCCGTTTGATTTTTCACGGATGACTTTATATTGATCTGCCAGCATTGACTTTACATTCTCGAAAAGTTCTTCTACTTCACGATCTTTAAGAGAATCGATAAATTTCAGCTCATGTCCGCTAGTGCCTGAAATCAAAACCTCTTTCAAATCAAGGTTCAGTTCTTCTAGATCAGACTCAATTGACCTTTCGAGCAGTGTAATGTTAAGTCTAGGTACAAGTGGAGGCATTTTGAGACCGAAATGTTCGAAAACATTTTTCAACTCGGCCCAATAGGCAATTTCTCCCGGACCGCCAATGAACGCAAGTGTTGGGAATAGCCACTCCTGCATTAACGGACGAGTAACCACATTATTGCTAAGCTTTTCAGGATATTCGTTCGCAATCTCCACCAGCTCATCATATGTAAAGCTAATTTCTCCATTCTTACCTGCAAACCCTCCACTTTGTGGGTCAAATTGGAGCAAAATCCGCTCATTCACTTTTTCATCGTAAAAGAAGAGATTCGCCGCATTCTCGTTTATATCAATCATA
This sequence comes from Mesobacillus boroniphilus, assembly GCF_018424685.1. Taxonomy (NCBI): domain Bacteria; kingdom Bacillati; phylum Bacillota; class Bacilli; order Caryophanales; family Bacillaceae; genus Mesobacillus; species Mesobacillus boroniphilus. Next base: position 554,754 of record NZ_QTKX01000001.1, on the reverse strand, counting down.
TTCGCAAAGCCTGCCGTACTCGTCTGTTCTTGCTGACCGAGAACAGCAGACGTGATTTCACGATGGTTTTTTATTTGATTGATGAAATATTCTTTTTCCAGCTTGCGCAGCTCTTTATTGCCGGAATCCACAATCAGCAAGCCTGAATCCTTGAAAAGCTCCATGATAATCGTTGCAAAAAAATCAACGAAGGATTCGGCTGTCTTCAATGATTCAAGGGCAAATGCCAATACTTCTTTCGTGTGCTTTGTCTCACCGTATGTTTCAATGATTTCTTCGACCCAGGAATAGCAAAGATCCCGATTGATACACACTTCAGAAATCATTTTTTTCTCTAGATTCCTTTCAGGATAAACCCACTTTTCCTTCTTATTGTCCTTCATGACATACACATGGTTAACTTCCTGGTAGTCATGATCTTCCCCGGCAATCCAGAATACGGGGACAACTGGAACTCCGAGCTCCGCCTCTTTTTGTTCAGCAAACTTGATAATCGAAATCACTTTATGGATCGTATATAGCGGTCCAGTCAGAATACCTGCCTGCTGTCCTCCGATGACCGCGACGCTATTTTCTTTTCTCAGCTTATCGATATTTTCAGTGATTTTGTCAGACTTGGCATAACGAGACATGAATGATTGAATATGGTCTGCAAGCTCATTCCTCATAAAGCTTCTATTGTTCAATTCATCAAGACGATGAATATAAGAGTTTTCGTTTATAAAATTATAATGAAAGAAGCTCTGCAATCCAGGGCTCCCAGCTAGATAATCTGTCGCAAACCGGTTCGCTGCCGGAAGAGAGAGATTCAACATCTCCATTAACTTGTACTTCCTTTCTCGTAAGCGATTTTTACTGTTATGAGTATAGCATTGATTTAAATGAAATGAAAAAAACTTTGCCTTACGAAATTTCTAAAATCAAGATTTTCTTAATAAACTTGTGAACAAACTTGCACTTTCCTATGCACAAACACCAATTATATACCTAAAAGAACAGATCGCCTCTGGCTTTCCTTTTTGCCAGAACGTTAACCAAAGAACATAGTGGGGTTCTTGACAGCTTTGGCTTCTTTTCCTTTAAACCTGTCTGAATAACAAAGGATTCTTGACAGCTTTGGCTTCTTTTCCTTTAAACCTGTCTGAATAACAAAGGATTCTTGACAGCTTTGGCTTCTTTTCCTTAAAACCTGTCTGAATAACAAAGGATTCTTGACAGCTTTGACCTCTTCTCCTTTAAACCTGTCTGAATAACAAAGGATTCTTGACAGCTTTGGCCTCTTTTCCTTCAAACCTGTCTGAATAACAAAGGATTCTTGACAGCTTTGGCTTCTTTTCCTTTAAACCTGTCTGAATAACAAAGGATTCTTGACAGCTTTGGCCTCTTCTCCTTTAAACCTGTCTGAATAAAGGAAGCATTCAAGCACTTAGACGTCTGGTCTTTAAACCAATCGCCTAATTGACCCCTCTAAAATATAAAGTACAGTACCTCTTCTTAAGACCATCAAAATGTTCCCTTAACATACGTACTCTATTTACCTCAAAAAATTCTACACAAGGACAGAATTTACTAATTTCCTGGCAAACAATAAAAAATGCTGGACCTCCAAGAAGGCGGTCCAACACTATGCTAAGCAAACAGGAATGTCAGGCGCATAAACAAACCATATAACACAAGAACGATGTAGGCAGAAAAGAAGATTAGGAAATTGAAGCGCCAAAATCCCTTAAATACCTTTGGCAAGACGATTTCCTCTTTATATTTCCAGTGAATCCATACAAATATTGCCGCAAGTCCAAACAAGATGATCAAAATCAGCCACAGGAAGGACCTTTCCCAGATGGTGATGATCAAAAAATGGACAGACAGCACCAGCAAAAAAGTGCTGAAGTCAATTGCCATATTAACCGAACGCCGATGGTTGCCTGTAATTTGCTTACTGATGATGAACACAGCGAGGTAGCCAATCATTGGAACTGTGATCAATGTGGCAACAAGTGCGGAGAAGAATCCCGGCATCATGCTCCCTCCCTTTCGTGCTCCTTCCCCTTGATGCATTGATAATAATTATGTATTAATGGAGCTTTTATATTTTTGCTTCTAGATAATTCGAGCAAATACCCGAGGATGGCGTCAATTTCAGTTTGTCTGCCATTTTCAATATCCTTATACATGGATGAATGGTTATTTGCCGTTTTTTCGCAAACTGTCATAAGGTTTTGGAAGTACTGTTCCTGATTAGGCAGTTCAAGTACATGAGCACATTCTTGAAACAGTTGCTTAAAAATTTCAAAGAAAAATGGATTGTGGATCAGTTCACCATTTTTAACTTTGAGAATTGCTGTCAACGGATTGATAACTGAATTAACCACCAATTTTTTGATTAGCATCTCCTTGAAGTCCGATTCAAGGAAAAATGGAAAACCAGAAGGAGCATTAGTAGTTATTTCTCTAAGAAGGCCAGCTTCTCCTTTAAATACCGCAGTTCTGGTAACGCCTATACCATTATGTTGAACTGTATAGCCATTCTCTCTTACCGCTCCGTGTTCAATAGATCCGACATAAACTTCTGTTGTTGCCAATTCTGAGAGCAGTTTGATATGGCCATATCCATTTTGGAGAAAAAGGATGGGTCCTTTGGCTTTAACTTTTATCTCAGTTATTAAATCAGCGAGCTGGTATTGCTTCACCGCAACGACTGTTAAATCTTCATTCCCCGACCATTCCTGGATTGGGGCAGCAGTTACCAGGACAGGAGCCTGCTCTATTCCACCTTTTACAAGATGAAGACCATGTTCGTTAATTAAGTCTGCTTGATCCTGTGTCCTTGTGTATATAGAAACCTCATTGCGCAAGCTTAGGTAATAAGAGAATAATAAACCTATTGAACCGCCGCCGATTATTCCTATTTTCATAAAAACCCCTCATCTTGCCCTTTTAAAAATTATAAAGGACATTCATGCATCTTCTGGAAAACCTTTTATATTAGACACCAATACTATAATGACTTTAGTAATATTTTAGCAGAAACAATGCTTTATTAGGAAGAAGGGATTATGGTTATTTCAATTAAATTTAATAGAACTTTAGATTTAGCATACATATTTGCACAGTAAAAATGAAACGGAGATCCAATAGGATCTCCGTTTTGATTTTATACAGGATATACAGGGTGTTTCCTGACACTGAATTCCATATCTTTTGTTTCGTATAGCTTGAATCGGTCTATCAGTGCATTCCTCAGGTCGTTGGCTGCAACAATGTCATCTACGATCAGTTCGGAAGCGAGCTTATAGATGTCGATACTTTCTTTATACTCCTGGTGCTTCTCCTGGACAAAAGCGATTTTCTCTTTAGGGTCTTCAATTTGGTTGATTTTGTTGGAGTATACTGCGTTAACCGCAGCTTCCGGACCCATTACGGCGATCTGCGCAGTCGGCAGGGCGATACAGCAATCTGGTTCGAATGCCGGGCCTGCCATTGCGTACAAGCCAGCTCCATATGCCTTTCGGACAACTACAGATATTTTCGGTACGGTAGCTGAGCTCATCGCGGCAATGAGCTTTGCTCCATGACGGATAATCCCCGCTCTCTCAACCTTCGTACCAATCATGAATCCCGGTACGTCTGCAAGGAATAGCAATGGGATATGGAAGGCATCACAGAGCGTGATGAATTTAGCAGCCTTATCGGCAGAGTCCACGAACAATACTCCACCCTTCACCTTCGGCTGGTTGGCAATGATTCCAACTGCCCTGCCATCTATTCGTGCAAGCCCAGTGATGATTTCAGGAGCAAACAGCTTTTTGATTTCAAAGAAACTTCCTTCGTCGATCAGGGCATCAATGCCTTCATACATATCAAATGGAGCGTTTTGGTTCACCGGAACAATCTCTTCAAGACTTCTTCCAGCCTTAGGTGCCACTCCTTCAATCAATTCTGTCTTCGATTGGAAATTTGCAGGGAAATAGCTTAAATAGCGCCTCGCCGATTCAATGGCTTCTTCCTCGCTATATACGAGCATGTCGCCTACACCACTGACAGAGCAATGCATGCGGGCTCCGCCCATTTCCTCTAGCGTTACTTTCTCGCCGATTACCTTTTCCGCCATCCTTGGAGATCCTAGATACATCGAAGCATTTTGGTCAACCATGATGACGATATCGCAGAAAGCAGGAATATACGCCCCGCCGGCTGCGGAAGGCCCGAATAGAAGGCAGATTTGCGGGATAACGCCGGACAATTTCACCTGATTATAAAAAATCTTGCCTGCTCCCCTTCTGTTAGGGAACATATCAAGCTGGTCTGTAATTCGCGCACCCGCTGAATCGACAAGATACAACAAAGGAACCTTAAGTTTTTCAGCTGTTTCCTGGATCCTGATAATCTTCTCAACAGTCCTGGCCCCCCAAGAACCAGCTTTTACTGTTGAATCATTCGCCATGACACATACTGTTTGCCCGCCGATTTTGCCAATTGCCGTAACGACACCATCTGCCGGAAGGTCACCAGCCTGGAAATTGGCGAATTTGCCATCTTCCTCATAGACTCCGTCGTCAAATAATAGATTCAAGCGCTCACGCACAAACAATTTATTTTGCTCAGCCAGCTTGTCATGGTATTTCTGTTGTCCGCCAGCTTCGATTTGTTGAACTTTTTCCTGTAATGTATCAGTTAAAGTCTTTGCGGTAGTCATTCTTCTCCTCCTTAAAATCTATTATTCTAGTACAAGCAGGACATCGCCTTCGTTTACAAAGTCACCGATGTTCACCTTCACTTCAGCAACGTTTCCAGCCCCTTGGCTTTCAACTGGGATTTCCATTTTCATCGATTCAAGCATAAGGACTTCTTGCCCCTCTGATACCGTATCTCCAACTGCAACCATCACATTAAGTACTGTACCTGCCATATTTGCTGTAATTTCTTTCATGTTCTCTTCCTCCTCTATTTGGATGCCAATTTTCTTTCTGTTAAATAGGCTGTCGTATAGTTGCCGGATCTGAAGCCCTCTTCACTTAATATTTCTGCAAACAACGGGGCATTGGATTTGATGCCTTCGAGTTTCAACGTTGCAAAAAACTCTTGCGCAAGCTGGATTGCTTCTTCCCTAGTACTGCCTCCTACTATGCATTTGGAGACCATAGGGTCATAAAAAGGAGTCACAGTCGAACCGGATTCATAACCAGAATCAACTCGAACGCCTTCTGCCTCTAGCCATGAAAACTCACTGATCTTACCAGGTGAAGGCAGGAACCTTACTGGGTCCTCCGCATACAAACGGAATTCAATCGCCCAGCCCTTCTTTTCGATTTCATCCTGGAGCAACGGCAATTGTTCACCGCGGGCGACAAGGATTTGCCACTTAACTAGATCCAGGCCTGTAATGGTTTCTGTGACTGGATGTTCGACCTGCAGTCTTGTGTTCATTTCAAGGAAATAGAAGTTTTCGTTCCCATCCACAATGAATTCCACAGTTCCCGCATTCACATAATCCACAGCCTTAGCAGCTTTTACAGCGGTATCATACATCTTCTGCCTAGCTTCTTCTTTCAAGAATGGCGAAGGTGCCTCCTCAATCACTTTTTGGTGGCGGCGCTGAATTGAGCAATCACGTTCAAACATATGTACATGGTTGCCATGGGAATCGCCAAAAATTTGCACCTCGACATGCCGGGCATTTTTGATGTATTTTTCTATGAATACTTCATCCGAGCCAAAGTAAGCCTTTGCCCTGCCCTTAGTAGAGTCAAAATTCTTAGCGAGCGCTTGCTCATTTTCACAAAGGACCATGCCAATGCCGCCTCCGCCCCCGCTTGCCTTAAGCATGACTGGGTAGCCGATTTCATCGGCAAGCTTGACAGCATCCTCCAATGTATTCAACCCCTGATCACTGCCCGGCACGACAGGAACACCCGCTTCTTCCATCGTCGTTCTGGCGACAATTTTATCTCCCATTTTTTCAATCGTATCCGGAGCAGGACCAATGAAAGTCAAGCCCGCGTCCTTCACTTTACGGGCAAACTCTGCGTTTTCCGATAAAAAGCCATATCCAGGATGGATGCCATCCACATTTTCTTCCTTTGCGATTCTTAAAATTTCATCAGTATTGAGATATGATTTTTGAACAGGCGGCTCGCCAATCCTGTAAGCGCTGTCAGCTTCTTTTACAAAAGGCAGCTCTTTATCAGCATCAGAATAGACAGCTACTGTTTTAACCCCAAGTTCACGACAAGTTCGGATAATGCGAAGCGCAATTTCCCCTCTGTTTGCAATTAATATTTTTTGCACGCTCTTTCCCCTTTCCCGTAAAAAATACGCTCACTATATAAAATTCTACAATATTCTGTGTATTTCCTGCAAAAATTGGAACCGCTTTCTAAAATTCAAATGCAGAATTTTTCATGTTTTTATAATATAATAAAAATAGGCTATAAAAAACAAATATATTCAGCTGCCTTTAAATATTCCAATTTTCGGGTATATAAATATTGCTACATTCGAATGAATTGTTTCTTTTAAACCCATCAAACTCTATTTCGCTGGAGATGCTCGTTAAAATCCAGATTGAGATTTTAATGATGGTTTGACAGAACAGGGCTTTCGATAAGAGCAATATCCAAAGAATTATTGGCGGCTTGATTGGGGGATTGTTTTATGGTGAATAAGGTGGAAAAACTGAAAATCAATTATAAGACTTTAGAAGAATTCAAGAAATTCAAAGAGTATGGCCATCAGGAGCTTTCGATGCTTGAGGATTTGGAAGCAAACATTGTTGAAAATGATAGTGATTCTCCATTCTACGGGATCTATTTCGGCGACAAGCTTGTTGCGCGTATGAGCCTTTACCAGGTCAAGAAGCAGTTTGACCGCTATTTCGAGCCTCCCCAGGATTATCTGGAACTTTGGAAGTTAGAAGTACTTCCAAATTACCAGGGCAAGGGCTACGGTAGAGCGCTTGTTGAATTCGCGAAAAGTTTTGGCCTGCCGATCAAAACGAATCCTAGAGTAAAGTCTCAGGACTTCTGGGCAAAAATGGACTTTACGCCAGTTCAATATGATGTTGAGAGAGACCGTGGCGAGAATCCGCTTGTCTGGTATCCTGCAGGTGTAACTGAACAGCTGCAATAATTAAGAAAAGAGCAAGCGCGCCTGCCAGTCCGGCAGGCGCTGTTTATTGCCTATTTTTTTACCTTTTCCAGATTTCCTTTTCCTTCTACCTGGAAGTTCATTTTTTGCTGTTGGTTCTCGTCTCTAGGGCCTACTCTTTTTTTCGCGCGCTCCATGATGTCAATCAAAGCACGATAGTCTTCCTCCATCGAACGCAATTGTGTTTCTAATTTTTCATTTTCGGCAGACAAGTAATAGATTTGTTTTTCCAGCCCGCGGATTTTTTCTTTTTGCACATCCTGGTTGTTTGCATCACCCGCTTTTTCATAGAGGTCATCAAGATATTGTTTTACTGCTTCAATATTTAGGTTTGATCGCTTCTCTTCTTGTTCTGGAGCCATGTTTGGCGCTTCACTCACTGGCGGTGCAACTTCTTCTGCCTTCTCCTGTGACTTCGTCTGTTTTTTCGATTCCTTCCGTTGCTTTTTCGCCAGCTCAATACCAGATTTATATTGTTTCCTTACATATGAATTCCAGCGGAAACCACAAGCTGCAGCAGTTCTCGAAAGCTGCTTTCCTACCTCTTCAAATGCTTTCAATTGTGTACCGCCTTCGCGGATATTGCGCAATACAACTTCAGCAAGCAATAAATCTTCATCCTGTGACCAGGCATCCTGACGGGTTAATGGCATCAGAAAATCCCTCCTATTGTTTTTTATTCATTCATATGCATCTAATAGGAAAGATAGACTGATATCGCCTAATACCCTGCTAATTATTTTATTTTTTTTTATTCATGAATTCGTCCACTTTTTTGTGGTGAGCGTCATCCTCCCACAACACAGCACATCTTGCCGCTTCTTCTCCCATCCGTTCTCTCATTGATAAAAGCTCCCATTTTTTATTCAATAATGATTTATAGGCTTCTAATACAGGTGACTCTTTATTCAAGCTTCCTTTCATAAATGAGAGACAGGCATCTATCGGATGATTTTTATAAATATAGTGGATGAATCCAAATCCCCTGAGTTCTTCGGCAGTGTATATTTTTGCATCAAGCAGCATTTTCATCGCAATATTCTGTGGAATTTTCTCTAAGAGAATGGAACCCCCTCCCCATCCTGTCGTAATGGCGAGGTTCCCCTGGACAAATCCCGCTTTCATCCCTTCTCTTCCAATCCTGAAGTCGCAAGCAGAAGCAATCTCACACCCTCCACCTACAGCAGAACCATTAAGAATGGCAATCGTAGGTTTAGGGAGGACTAAGAGCTTATATAAAATACCAGCCATCCTGGATAGCATCCCATAGGCCTCTTCCTCTGTTTTTAAACGATGAAACGCCGATAAATCTCCACCGGAACAAAATGCCTGGTCCCCTGCCCCGGTAATAGCAAAGACTTTGACATCATTTTCAGCAGCCATATCAATTGCTTTTTCAAGTCCCGACATCACTTCATAGTTTATGGCATTTCTCCTGTCAGGCCTGTTGATCGTAAAAAGCAGCACTCCATCTTTTTCTTTTGTAATTATGTATGGATCCATTGTTTGCCTCCTAAGATTCTCGTCCACTAAATTTTATCAATGTTCAGTACATTTAAAAAGTGCTGGAGTCTCTGAAGTGATTAAAATCAGGTTTTTAAGTAGGCTCCGCGGGACACTTTTCACCCTTCCTGCTGGAGGATAAATTGATGAAATTCGAGTAAAAGAAAAAAAGCACAGGGATGCAGATGCATCCTGTGCTTTTCCTTAGAGAAAATTAGTCGTTTACAACTTCTTTTCCTTTGTATGTTCCGCAAGCTTTGCACACACGGTGAGCAAGTTTCATTTCACCGCAGTTAGGGCATGCTACCATACCCGGAACTTGTAATTTAAAATGAGTACGGCGTTTTCTTTTCGCAGTTTTAGACGTTCTTCTAAATGGTACAGCCATTCTTCCCACCTCCTTAAAAGGAATAAGAAAGTTTATGAAGGCCAGTCCTTTTCTGGACCTCCACGCTCTTTTTTAATCGATTAGTCAGAGGAATCCTTAGAGTCCTCAAAGAATTTTGCAAGTCCGGCAAGTCGGGGATCAAGTTTTTCGGATTTCTCCTGTTCCTCGATTACTTCCCAATCCTTACCTGACTGGGGTGCGCCTTCTTGACCAGCGCTATCATCACAGAATACTTGCATCGGAACTTCCACTAGCAAGATCTCCCGGATGATGGGTTCAAGATCAATGACATCGCCTGTTACTTGATGAACTTCCTCGTCAGCCTCATATTCGTGGCTGTTTAACATGAAAGTTTCAGTTGTTTCCACATCAATTGGATATTTTACATCAACCAGTGTCCGTGAACAAGGCAGGATTAGATGTCCTTCAATCCGGATATGGAATGTCACTCTTGTGGCACTGATATCCGCCCTACCAGTTAGATGGATGGGAGATACCTCACGGATTGTCGGTTCTGTTTCCTTAATCGAGTCCATTCGGACAAACTCGTCGATTAGAAAGTCCTTGTTTCGATGTTTTTGTATCTGACTTATTGTCCATTTCATAGAATCACCCCAAGGCAACAAAGGTAATTATAGCCCTTCGCGTAATCATTTGTCAATATTTTTTCTTTACACTATAATTTACATATATACATTAAATTAAACTTCAAAACAATGCAATATCCATCTTAACATGAAGGAGTACAAGAATGAAAGCTGTTGGCGTTGTTGTTGAATATAATCCTTTCCATAATGGCCATTTATATCACCTGCAACAGGCGAAAGAACAAACTGGTGCAGATATTTCGATTGCAGCGATGAGCGGGAATTTCCTGCAGCGCGGTGAGCCAGCACTTGTCTCAAAATGGGCAAGGACAAAGATGGCTCTCGAAGCAGGCGTTGATATCGTGTTTGAGCTTCCCTACCGTTTTGCGACACAGCATGCTGAAACTTTTGCAGAAGGGGCAGTATCAATTCTTTCTGCCGCTGGTTGCGATACTCTTTGTTTCGGCAGCGAATCCGGAGAGTTGGAAGCATTCAATAAAACGATTGCCTTTCTTGAAGATAACAATGAAGTATTCCAGGAAAAAATAAAATCTTATACTGGGGAAGGCTATAGTTATCCCAAATCAATTGCCCTTAGCTTCCACTCTCTTGCTCCATCTGAAAGCTTCATCGATATTTCAAGGCCGAATAACATCCTCGGACTTCATTACATACAGGCGATCATCAGGCAAAAAAGTTCTATGAAAGCTGAAACGATCACAAGGAAGAACGCCGGCTACCATGATGAACATTTTGCTTCAGCCACCATTGCCAGTGCCACGAGCATACGCAAGGCATTATTCGGAGCGGCAGGAGAAATAGAGTCGATTAAGCAATACGTACCAGAAACAACATACACACAGCTAATAAACTACAGAGATCAATATGGCGGATTTCATTCATGGGAAGATTACTGGCCTTTATTGAAATATAAATTGCTTCAAAGCACTCCATCAGAAATAAAGGAATTCTATGAAGTCGAAGAAGGACTGGAGAACCGATTGCTTGCCGCTGCAGGTTCCTCAGGCTCCTTCCAGCAATTCATGGAATCCATTAAAACCAAGCGTTACACATGGACAAGACTGCAGAGAGTCTGTCTTCATATTTTAACCAATACGAGCAAAGACACCATGAAAAAGAGCCAAAAAACAGTGAATTATTTGAAGTTATTAGGGGCGACGGAAAAAGGGCGCTCCTACTTGAACTATAAGAAAAAGGATTTCAATCTGCCACTAGTGTCAAAGCTTTCTGCTTTTTCAGACCCTGATATAGACCTGGATATCAAAGCATCAAGGATTTATGCTCTCGGCCAAACTGCTAAAGGACAAGAACAGCTGCTCGCGGAAGAATTCGCCCGGCCGCCAATCATGTTAAATTCATGAAAACCTGCGCCAAAGGTTTTGAAATAAAATTACATTAAAAAAGAAAAATCAAGCTGGTTCAGCTTGATTTTTCTTTTAGATTCTCCAGGTAGGATACAGCTTCATCAAAAGTATCCACAGGGACTATTTTCATTTTTGTATCAATATCTTTAGCGGCGATAAGTGCCTCTTCATAGTTCGATCCCTTGGCACCTCTTTCAAACGGAGCAAAGAATATTTCTGCGCCTGCCTTATCTGCAGCAACCACTTTCTGTTGGATCCCGCCAATTCTTCCCACCGTTCCATTAGGACTCATTGTCCCTGTACCGGCTATTTCATATCCTTTTGTCAAATCTTCCTCAATCAATTGATTGTAGATTTCCAGTGAGAACATAAGCCCAGCCGATGGACCACCTATTTCATCGGATTGGACCGTTACGTCAGGCTCCACGTCTATTTCTTTGTCATCCACAAGCTGTATTCCTACTACCGGTCGGTCACTTCCATCTTCAAGCGCCTTTAGCGGGACTTTTACTGAATTTGTTTTGCCATTCCGTTTATAGGAAAGCTCGACTGTATCCCCTGGCTTTTTAGAACTGATATATTCTATGAACTCATCAGATGATTCAAATGCATTGCCATCCACCTGGAAAACTAGATCGCCTGGCATAAGTTTGCCCTCAGCCGGCATCCCTTCCATTGTCCTTAACACATAAACTCCTTTATAGGTGTAATCAACTGGTTTTCCTGCTTTGTTATAAGCAACCTCTATTGCCGATGTTTTTGAGTTATCCATCATGTGCAGCTGGCGAATATTGTATTCTTCATCAGATTCATTCTCTGCCCTTATATCTTCTACAGGATAGATTTCCTGATATTTGCTCAGCTTGGCAATGATATAGGCATATATATTCGCTCTTCCCATCCTGACGGTCGTAAGCATGAAGCTCCCTTCTTCATCATAACCGTCCTCAACCTCGACAATCGGTTCCAGCTCCTTTGCCATCCCTGGTTTTGTAACATAGTAAGGCAAGTAATAAAGAGCGCTAGCCATTAATAAAATAGCTGCCAATATAGACAGAGCTATAGACTTCTTTCTGCTCATTCTGTTTGTGGCTCCTTCCATTGTTCAATGCACTTTTTTATCTTATCGATGTGCTTTTTAGCTTCTTCTTCACCGATTGCAATGATTTCTTCTATATTGGTGAATGCTTTTGAATTAAACATATCAACTGGCGGCCTGAGCATTATATCCGATGCAACCTCCCGATTAGCGACAAGCTCCATTTGCATGATATCGATACTCTGCATGATTACATCAAAAATCGAGGTAACATCCTCGTTTTTCTTAACGCTGGATACATCCACTGCGATGACTATATCTGCTCCCATCTCCTTGGCAACAGAAACGGGGATCCGGTCAACAACTCCGCCATCGACAAACAATCTTCCATCTAGCTTTTCCGGAACAAAAATACCCGGTATAGCAATGCTAGCCCTTACAGCTTCCGCCACTGGGCCTTTTTTGAAAACGACCTTCTCCCCTGACATCAGGTCTGTTGCAACAATGCCAATCGGGATATCCAGTTCTTCGATCATTTTACCATGGGTAAAAATCCTGATGAGCTCCTTAACCCTTTTCCCGGCGATAAACCCCATCTTAGGGACCGTAAAGTCCAGATAATATTTCCGTTTGAACACACGCGATAGTTTATAAAGCCGATCCACGTCAAGGCCTGCACCGTAAAATGAAGCCACAAGTGCCCCCATGCTGCTTCCGGCTATCAAATCAATCGGAATGCCTTCATCTGTGAGAACTTTTATGACACCCAGATGTGCAAATCCTCGTGCTCCACCTGATCCAAGAGCTAAACCTATCTTTGGACTTGCCAAAGCTTTTTCCTCCCTTAAAACCATGATTTTTTCGATACAGACTAAACTTGGTCTAATTTGGAGTTCAGCGAGTATATTGATTTATATGAGGACAAGGCTGACAACTAACCATTATTTATGTATTTTTTAGGCTTTTCGCAAACTTTTTTTTGATCATGAAACCAGCATTAGCAGTACGAGGCCTGAATTGATTAGAGCCCGTTGCATATACGAATGCTGACGCAAGCACGTTTCAAAAAAGCAAAAAATCAATGCGAACACAGCCAATTTTCATAACGAAATAAAAATAGTTAGAATGCATAGGAAATTAATAATCAGGATCAATAGGGCTTTATACATCCGGTCCGGAAAGTACATATAAATGGACCTTGAATGGAAGATGCCCCTCCTCTGGTGAGTTTCCTTCTATTTTACCATTGATTAAAACAGTTTCACAGCAAGACCGCAGGAAGGAGGATATTAGGTGCTTAAATCGAAAATGAAAACACTTTTCCTTGCAGCCTCCGTCACTTTACTGGCTGCTTCACTCATTTCTTTTCCCCAGCAATCCTTTGATGCTTCGATAAGAGGCTTGAATATGTGGTGGGAAATTGTCTTTCCCTCGCTCCTTCCTTTTTTCATCGTTTCAGAAATGCTGATTGGATTCGGTGTCGTCCGTTTCATTGGTGTTTTGTTGGAACCTTTGATGAGGCCACTGTTCAGAGTACCAGGTGTTGGTGGTTTTGTCTGGGCAATGGGCATGGCTTCCGGCTTCCCCGCAGGAGCAAAGCTGACCGCCAGAATGCGACAGGAAGGGCAGCTGTCAAAAATTGAAGCTGAAAGACTTGTTTCGTTTACTAATTCATCCAACCCGCTATTCATTTTTGGCGCAGTATCAGTTGGGTTCTTCTATAATGTTCAGCTCGGTGTTATTCTGGCACTAGCCCATTACCTTGGAAACATCAGCGTTGGATTGATAATGAGGTTCTACGGTAGAAGTGAGGAAAATACAACAAAGGAAAAGGAACGAAACCTCACGATCAGGGATGCGTTTGCCGCTTTGCATAGGACAAGGATAAAAGACAACCGTCCGATAGGAAAACTGCTGGGTGACGCTGTTATGTCTTCCATCCAGACCTTGTTGATGATTGGCGGTTTCATTATCTTATTCTCAGTTATTAACAAACTATTATTCCACCTTCACATTACCGCCTTCCTGGCTGAATTCCTTGAAATCTTGCTGGTGATGCTCGGCATGACAGAAAGCTTGAGCTTGCCATTCATTTCAGGCCTATTCGAAATCACTCTCGGCAGCCAGATGACCAGCCAGATCCAGGAAGCTACTTTGATGCATCAGGCTGTCATCACCAGCTTCATCCTCGCATTCAGCGGGTTTAGCGTCCAGGCCCAGGTTGCCAGTATTCTTGCCCAGACAGACATTCGCTTCCAGCCTTTCTTTTTCGCAAGAATATTTCATGGAATCTTTGCAGCATTCTATGCATTCATTTTATGGAAGCCGGTTTATGAGCGCTTTTTTGAAGATGGCCAGCCATCAAATGCCCTGCCTGTAATGGAATATCTTACTTCTGAAGGAAATCGCCTGGCAGACGCGCATAACATGCTCACCACGGCCGGTCCGCTTATTACCATCGGGAGTTTGCTCATTTATGTATGGTTACTTGGAAATCGGATATTGAAAGAAAAATAACGGGCAAATTTATGCCCGCTATTTTTCTTCTTCGTTATTGAATTTTTTGAGTAATGCCTCTTCGACTTCACGCGGAACTAATTCAGAAATTTTCCCATCATATTTTGCAACCTCTTTAACGATACTTGAACTTAAGAATGAGTACTGGTTGTTTGTCATAATGAAGAAAGTCTCAATTCTATCATTCAACACCCTGTTCATTGATGTGATTTGCATTTCATATTCAAAGTCCGAAACGGCCCGCAAACCCCTGACTATGGCGTTGGCGTTGACACTCTCAGCATAATCAACCAGCAAGCCCTGAAATGAATCTACCTTTACATTCGGAATGATCTTTGTTACCTGTTCAATAAGTTCAATTCTTTCTTCTACCGAAAACAAGGGTTTCTTAGAAGAATTATTTAAAACAACTACATAAAGCTCATCGAATACCTTTGCTGCCCTTGTGATGATATCCAAATGCCCCAATGTAATCGGATCGAAACTGCCTGGACATACAGCAACACTTCCCACTTATACTTCCCCCTCATCTTCTGCATCAACTTTATAAAGAGTAATTCCTATAATTCCGTATTTTTCGCTTCTCGTCTGCACAAGTCCTCCTACCTTTTCTGGCAGATTGATATCACTTGCATGCTCGCAGACGATCAGACCATCATGTTGAACAAGGTTCTCTTTATCAATCATCTCCAGCAGCTTGACCAGCTGCTGTTTTTTATATGGCGGGTCCAAGAATATATAATCGAACTTAAGGTCTCTTTTTTGAATTGCCTTCAACGCTCTGACAGCATCATTACGGTATACTTCTGCCTTTTCTTCCAAACCGCAGGATTTAAGGTTTTCATTTATGATATGAATCGCCTTTCCTTCACGGTCGACAAAAATAACTTTATCCAGACCCCTGCTTAGCGCTTCGATTCCAAGACCTCCGCTTCCAGCAAATAAATCCAGGCCCAATCCTTCTGTAAAATACGGCCCAATCATATTGAACAGCGCTTCCTTTACTTTATCAGTGGTAGGTCGCGTTGACGTTCCAGGTACCGCTTTCAAAGCGCGGCCCTTCAAATCACCTGATACAACTCTCATATTATGTACTCCTCAATCATGTAGCTTTTCAATAGTATGTAAATTACTCCCTTATCCTACCACACATATAAAAAATTAACCAAATAAGTGTATATCCCTTCCTAATGTGGAAATAATGATGATTAACAACATCAATTTGAGGATGTTGTTGCCAACCGCGGAGAAGACTTACGTTTCCCCATAAGTTCTTCCTCCGGTTTCTCCTCTCCCTTTGCCTTCTATCCTGTTGAAGGGATATAGAAGGACCCTGCAGAAAACTGCAGGGCTTTTTTTTGTTTAGGAAATTATAAAATTATGTAGTTGTGGATATCTACATGTATGGGGTCTTAATCCAGCTCCGGCGCCTAGCCCCTCGAGGCGCTTGCGCTTTTTGTTCTTGCCTCCGAAATGACGTTTTATGATTCAAGAATAAACCTTTCTTCATTTTCCGAAACTTGAACTTTAAAAATCGCATTTAACCAGTGCTTTTCCAAATACCATTCACCATTCAGGTTCTGAAATGGGTTTTCAAGGAGCCCGAAGCTTTGGCCATCATGAACGAATGTTTTATTCTTTATGTTGAAGTAGTAAGTGTTGCTGGCAGATGAAATTTCTAATGTTGTAAATTCAGGTCCTAATTTGATTTGATAGCCTAAAGCATCCATAGTCGGCACTAAAGGGAACAGGTATTGATCGCCTTTGATGACAGCAGCCAGCTCATTCTTTTCATCTCCATTCACTATGACGCTCCTTGCGTCTTTAAAAAGCAATGGAAAAACTCCTGGACCTTTTTGGCTGTTCATTGAGAAGAAATTTGTGTTCATCCCTTTGATGGATGACAAATACTCATCAAGCGTGTTGCCACCGAGATTACTCTCTTCGGAAAAATAGTTAATAAAAGCAGTTATTTCTTCTGAAGTCATAGTTTTCACCAACTCCTCGACCATCGCCCTGCTTTTTGCATTTACTGGTTCCTGCTTTGTAACCAGTGAAGCCAATGCCTCAAGAATCCAGTTTTCTTTACCCATGTCTGCTCCAAACTTCGATGAAAAATAGGCTAAGACCAATTGCTGCTCAAGTTCCTTGTCGGTCAGCTTGTTTCCTGCCAGCAGGAGCCCGTTACCGCGGACAGTCCTTTGGCCATCAGTGATGACTACAGATAAATGTTTGTCGGAAAAGAACTTAAGACTGTCAAACTCGTAAATGATCTGTTCCTTCTGAGTGGTATAATAATCAATTCCTTTTTGCCCAGTTAATTTAATCAGGGACTTATCCTGCCAATATAGTGAAGGGGTAGAATTCACTCCTTCAAAAACATAATAGTGCAGTAACTCCGTTTGCTTATAGCCTTTCAATGGCACCCCGGCAACCCATGTGCCTCTGCTGTAGTATTGGTCTATAATCTCTAAACGCGTCTTGTTGATCGTTGCATCCTTCAGTACAATCAACCAATCATTTAAGAGCAAGGCAAGCCCTGGTCCAGATTTAATAGTGAACTCAAAATGCATTTTTTCCCCTTTTGGCAATTGTTCATATCCACCATAACACGGATTCCCTTCTCCATCGGTGCACTTGACCTCTGTAGCCTGTGCCGGGATGACTGCATGGTATTGTCGGTCCATATCAAGACCATCAAAGGTCTGCTTTACATGAAGCTGGTTCTGTTCAACCTTCACCGTAGCAACGATAGATGTATCTCGCCTTGATTCGGCTATTCTTCCTTTTTTATCCAAAAAAGCACTCCATTGCCAAATGATGGCTGCAAATATAATTATGAATAATCCTGTGGTCATCAGGAAAGACACTTTCTTCATTTAACTACTCTCCAATCTCTACTACTAATAAAATAGCAAAAACAAAGGAGAAGAGTAAGAAAAAATTTAAAAATTGTATGAAAGAATCGAGCCTGACAAACACTTCAAATTTTTGACTACAAATGTTAAAGTATGATGGAATGATAAGTTGGAAGGGGTAATTCAGATTGATTCAGCGTTTTATCGAGCTTGGAGAAGGATATTCGGATCTTTACGAATTGATAGAAACTGCAAGGGCAAACCAGCAACGGTTGATGCACTTGATGGCAATCCATACAAAAATAAATGAAAAGGATGTAAGTTCCCTTGTCGTTGTGCTCAAGCCAACCGACCCTGGGAAATTCCAGGCACTCTATGTATGCAGGGAGGGCGTTCCAAATCCTCATGTCTTGAAAAACAAACGCTTCGACATGTTTGCAGAATTGGCTGCTGAACTGGGAAAAACCATCATTGAATTTGATGCCAAACCTTCGACGATGTTCGCCGAAAAAGAACTGTACTATCAACACCTTATTGGCATTTTAAGGCTGAACCACTATATACCACCGCTTCAATAACGCAAAAAAGGTGAGGATTCCCCTCACCTTTTCTTCTAACAATAAGCTATTCAAGAACGGTTCTATATTCCCATCTTATAATCATATTCTTTTGCCTTATCAGGGGAAGAGTTTTCGAATTCCATTTTTAAGAATGGTTTATAGGAAGGTTCCACCTTTTTAACAAACGAATATGAACTGATTTTATCCATCAGCGTCTCTGCCTCATCGAGATTGCAGTATATGACTGCATATTTCAATTTTTTCGAGACAAAATGAACATTTCCAAATCTTCTGAGCATCTTGGCTTGCTTTAATGAATACAGCCAGACGATGATACCTTGCCTCTGTCCTATCATATTCTTTTCCCCTTCGGTAAACGTTTGCTTTGTACTAGTCTAGCATACAAAAAACAGTTTTTTCAATAATCAATCCCATTTAACCCATTCTAAAACCTACATTGGGATCATACAGGGCCAGAATCATAATAAAAAAGCATGGGTTACCCATGCTTTCTGGTGATAATCTACGCAGAGCACCCACAGCTTCCTCCGCTGCCGCAACCGCCTCCGCAAGAGCTTTCGAAGAAAGGATTCCCGGTAGGGACTTTCACGCTCTCTGAAACGGATCTGCCGATGATCACACTAACCTCATCAAGCAGGCTCTGTAAGTCATTTTCCGCTTTCTTGAATTCGGCAATTACCTCATCCATGTCCAGCTCTCTTTTAACAATCCGGATTTGGCCCATGACTTCCTTGTAGTCTGGATGGTACTTTCCGAAACGCTGGACCTCTTCGTAGCGTTCCTTCATGTCCACAAATTCACGAACCTTCCTCTGTGTCTCCGGATTATTTTTAACATTATATAAACATTCCCGATAACATTCGGCAATATCAGATTGTAAAATCATGCTGACTAACTGTTCAGCTTCTTCCAACAATAAGACTCTTTCTGATGTAACAGCAAGCAATGCTGGCTCACCTCCGAACATCATTTTACCATGAAACTGCCAGAAAAGCTAAACTTTCCGGGCTAGCATCACCTGAAAGCCTGGCATGCCTGCTGAATCCAATTCTCTAAGCAAGCAAAGCTTTCCTCATTCAGAAGAAAGCTTTGTCATGATTTGGAATTCATGCTCGAGAACATATGCATCATCATCGATGCCATCTGGACATTGTTTGAGAATTTTTGAACCTTATGCGGGATGGTTTTTTCAAAATGGTGCAGCGCGGCAATCTGTGCAGAATAAATATCCCTGGGATCCCTGCTCAGCTTCCTGTACCAGTTAGGCTGGGCTCGGACGAACTCTATCAATTCTTTATTTGATCGTAATTGCTCCATGACATCTTTACGCATTGTTAGCCTCCAATCTAATCCTGCCTGAATGAGAAAGGATGTGCAGGGCCTGAACCTTTAGATGCCTGCTGTCCGCCTTTGCTTCCCTGAAACTGAGAAAGCACACCCTGGATCGCTCCGAGTGCCTGGCTTATATTATGGATCTGTCCTTGCATCTGCTCGGGATCCATATTTTTAACAGCACCCATTATCGTTCCTAACCAATCCGTTTTCTTTTCCTTTTCTTCGCTTTTTTCGTCCTTGTCATTTTGGCTTTTATTATTCCATTTTGGATCATCCTCACCGAGCAGGTACCAATCTTCGTACATTTCCTGCCAGCTCGTATTCCCCTTCCTGACTTCCTGCACGAGCTCGGGGTGGGCTTTCACAAATTCCTTGAACTTTTCAACAGAGGGATGAAGTTTCTTTTTGGCCATACTTTCACCTCACAGTGTAACAAATGCCTATAATAGCTTATGAAAATTATCATTATTGGTGAAAGGGATCCATGATAAATTATTGTTCTAACAGCAACCTTCTGATTCTATGTTGCTTTCACATCCATCTTATAAATAAACTTATGGATTTCTCTATACTTTAAAACTTCATCTTAATTTTTTAAAGTGTTAAAATAAAAAACAGATTATAAGATGGCTTTTTTAAAATAGTGATTTTCATTCGGAATTTTAGGAAAAGAGCCATTCAGAAAGAGGTATTAATATAGTGGAAAAAGAATTGCAACAGCTTTTAGACGAATGCGTCTCGCTCTCAGGCGAGCAGGAACTTGAAGATCTCAAAACGGTGCTATCTGGGGTTAAAAATAAACTAAGCGGGAAAAACAGTACGTATATCGATGGACTTCTTCATATGGATAGGAGACTCGATCATGAAACCTGCGAAATTGATATTCCGATTACAAATGTACTCGACAATACCCTTGGCATAGTCCATGGCGGCTTTACTGCCACGATACTCGACACGGCAATGGGAACACTTGCGAATAAACTGCTGCCAGAAGGTTATGCAGCGGTCACGTCACAAATAAACATCCATTATCTAGCGCCAGGTATCGGCGACAATCTCCATTGTAAAGCTACGCTGATTCATAAAGGTAGAAGTACCGTTGTCCTTGAAGCTGATGTATTCAGGTCTGATGGAAAAAAAATCGCTCATTCTTCCGGAAGCTTTTTCGTTGTAAAAAAACAGCATAAATAAGGTGATCATGTATGGTTACAGCAATTGCGATACCGATTGTCCTTGCCTATTTTTATTGGTTGACGAAAAAAGAAATGCAGGCGAATTTTCAGGAATGGATCAAACTTGAAAATATTCCTGAGGAAGCGATCGTGAGCGGAAAAATCATGGAGGTTAATGAATACAAAGAGCGATTTTACTATCATCGCTATAATCATATAACCGTCTTGAAAATCAACACTGGATTAAAGGAGTTGACCGTAAAAAAAGTGACGCCATTGAGAAAAGAGATAGTTCCTCCCCTTTTCAACGAAGGAGAAATGGTACATCTTTACGGCAACTGGAAGCAGGGTTTCTTTTCAGTCAACAGGGTAATCAAGCAAAACGAAGGAGCATGACCTCTTGGTGCATGCTCCTTCGCTGTAAATAATAAATGGCTGTTTTCGTAAATATTGTTGTTAAAATCCTAAAGCCGATTTTAACGAAATAGTACGAATTTTGTATTTCGGTATTAAGTTTGCAAGCTGTTTTCTCAAAACATGAGGCTACTTTGAGTAGAAAAATAGTTCATTCACTCCTATTTTGTAGTCAATAGCAACAAAGTCTGAGAAATGAGCCTAATAAATAAATGTAAAATAGCAATTACTGTTCTTGTTCCCACAATCTCAAAAAGTTCTGGGTATAATGCCTTTGGTAAACCCCTACTCCAAGATGCGAAAACTCCTCATTCAATAGCGCCTCACGGTGGGATTCACTATTCAGCCAGCCTTCGACAACTGCTGGTCCATCAGTATAGTTAGCAGCGATGTTTTCGCCAGCCACTTGATACAAGATCTCTGCTGCTTTTAACCTTTCCGATAAATCCCCGAATTTTTCCGACTCATGCGAAAAATAGTCTTCAATGGCCATATCCTTACTATGGGCATACGCAACTTCTGCCGTTTTTTCATCCCACTCAAGCGTTGGCAGCTCATGTCTTAATCTGATCGCATTAGTGATGTCCAGAATCTGTTTTTCGAGACCAGCCTCAATCCTGACCCAATCCCCTTCTGATAATACAGGCGGTTCTATCAGAGTCCCTCTGTAGACCATTTCATATGGACGCTGCTTGACGATCGTTTCTTTGTCCATATACCGGATGCTCGAGACAGAACTAGTGAATTTATCAATATAGAGCTGAACAAAGTACTCACCCATTTTGATAATGGGACGGGTGTTCATATCCTGCTCGGAAAGCTCGAACTTGTAGGAGCTCCCATTATATTCAAACGTCACATCCGGCTCTATCACGTTCATTGAAAAGATTTCTTCAATCGGCTGACCAATTTCAAATGGCTGTACATTTACTGAAGGCCCAATGCCGTAAGCCGTCACGACCTTGCCATCCAAGACACCAGCCTGGATATATTGGTCAATGTCATTGTTAAAAATCCACCAATGGAAACCATAAGCTGAAAGATCAACCCTGGATGGTTCACCTAAGGTCTCCTTAAGAGAATCAATATCTTTTCCTAATAGGGAACCTACACCTTGTGCAGGCTGTTCAATTCCCTCACTGATACTTTGTTGATTGATATCCTTTTCGAGGGAGTCATCTACTTTAGGAGTAGACGTCTGTTCGATTACCATTTCGTCATTATCTTCCTTGTTATAACCCATGTATAAACCAATAAGTAAAAAGATTGCGGCAAACATTAATATCCTTACAATAGTTCGCAGGTAGATCCCCCCTTCATTGACTGTATTGCTAGCCACACTTATGTGATTCAAAAGACACTATTATCTCTCTATCACTATATGAGTGATTTTTGAAATTATTATATCATTTATAGAGTTCTTTTTAATAGAAGTGTTCCATACGACTCAAAAAAATTTATGACCTTCAACACGATTGACATTCTTCTTGCATTTCTATGGTTAACATACTTTTAACATACGGTTTGCTTATTGTAAAATCAAACAACAACCTGTTCAGAGAAAGGTTCAAGAAACATTCGGAAGATTAATGACAAAAGGCACCCATTATGAGTGCCTAAGACTATTGCATGTGATTCCCTGGCTCAGAGATTTCTGATAGGGCGTGCTGTGCTTGTTCGTCTGTCATTTCATTTACAGCAAAGTCACCAAGCGCTACGATTCCTACTAATTTATCGTCTTCTACTACTGGCAGCCTTCTTATTTGCTGCTCTGCCATAAGCCTGGTTGCATCTTTAGTGGACATATCCGGTGTTGCTGTAACGAGATGGTCACTCATAACCGTTTCTACCTTTGAAGATGGTGGATGTTTTTCTGCTATCCCTCTAATGACAATATCCCGGTCGGTAATCATTCCTACGAGCTTATCCTTGTCAACGATAGGGATGGATCCGACATTCCATTCCTTCATTTTGACCGCCACTTCGAATACATTGTCCAGTAAAGTACAGGTTTCCACATCGCTAGTCATGATATCACGGATTTTACGCACTTTCATTTCCTCCTTATGAATCAAAGCTTGCCTACTCACAACTAGGGTTGCCTGTCTCATGCTAATTATGCCCTCAATTACATAAATCTTATTTTGTCATCAGTTTTTCTTGTATGTAAGCAGAGAAATTCAATTTTATATTCATTGCAACTTAAGCATATTTTTACTATTATTAAATTTGAGATATAATCTATTTTAGGCGATATTACTGCAGTGTGTTTTTAGGAGGGAAAAGGATGAAATTCGAAAATACAGGTATTGAAAACCTGAAGGCGGACTTGAACCGTCTTGATGAGGTTATGTTAGAGCATGGTCTGGTACGTGAAGGACAATGGGATTATGAGAGAGTAACTTATGACAAAAAGACTGTGGTTAAAGAAGGCACATTTTATCTGCGTGTACAGGGTCATGTCCACGAGGGTGATGTTGGCGCACACAAAGCGATCATTCAGTTGATGACACCTTTGTTAGGCAAGCATTATTATCCGCATGGCGTTGAATATGGTGAAGGTGAGCAATTCCCGAAAGCAATTGTCAGCCAGAGCGAAAAGCTTTTAAACGAAGTGAAAGCA
Source organism: Mesobacillus boroniphilus (assembly GCF_018424685.1). Taxonomy (NCBI): domain Bacteria; kingdom Bacillati; phylum Bacillota; class Bacilli; order Caryophanales; family Bacillaceae; genus Mesobacillus; species Mesobacillus boroniphilus. The sequence goes on along the minus strand of NZ_QTKX01000001.1, from coordinate 531,206 downwards.
GAAGTAGAGAAATTCGCAATTTAAATTAGAAAAGCGTAAGCGCCTCGGTCAGCTCCGCCGGCAGAAGCGCTTTTTGCTTCTGCCGGCGGAGTTGAAATTTCGGATTTTCTAGGAGGCGACACTAGACAAGCGACTCGAGCTGCTCAAAGCTGACGCTTCTCGCAAGATAATCGAGGAAGCCAATCTAGGGATGAAAACTGGCTAGGCGCTGGAGCTGGACAATTTTTGAAGTGAATTTGATACTTACTTATTTTCATTAAAAAGACGCATTCATTGCGTCTTTTTTACATGAATGCCCGTTATGATGACATCAATCTTTTTCGGTAATATAGAAGTAAACAGCACAATCTCCTCTTCTATGTTTTTCTGAAGCTCTATTGCATTAAAAAGGATAGAGTACTCCCCAACTATAGTGTCAACGTATACTTTGATTTTCACGTAACCCTGGTCAAGTTCAACAATCACTCCATTATCAGCAAACGAATTTCTTCGTAATCGAGAGATCCTGTTTTTTAACCTGGACTGTTGAAAAGTGCGGTTTTCATTTATATTGGCATTGACAATCGCACAGACTGCACGGCATACCTCTCTATATTGCTGAGGCATGATTTTTCCTGACTTCTTCATTGCCTCACCCCTAAATGATAAGGTTGCGGAACCAGATGTTCATAAGCATACATAGAGATGGAATAGTAGCGATCTATCGTTATTGAAGTGAATCCGTCAGCTTTAAAATCAGCAAAGTTTACAAAAAGACATGGGTAATAACTGATTTTTGTTGTTTCTTATATTAAATGCGTACTATAATTTAATTGTTAAGGAATTTTTTGCGCTTTTTGAGATAATAAGGCTTAACTGCCCTTAATAAATGCTTTTTAAAGGTATATACTCTTCGGGGAGTATAGAAAGGAGTTTCACTTGTCCGGTATTTTTACTAAACGAACTATCATTATTGCATTAATCACCATCATCGTTGCAGCAATTCTTTACATTATCCTTCCGGTATCCATCCCATTAATTGCTGCTTTGATTACCGCCCTTTTTCTTGAACCTGCAGTAGTTTACTTCCAGAAAAGATTCAAGATTGGACGGCGCCTGGCAGTATTGGCAATTTTCCTCCTGTTTGTATTGCTCATCATGGTCGCAGGCTATTTCCTGACTACGACGGCAATCACCGAGGCAATTGACTTGATTGATAATACTCCAGTCTATATAAATGAAATTACAAATGCCTGGTATAAGGCCGAAAATAGTTTTGTTGAAGCTGCCAACGACCTACCGAGGGAAGTTGTAACCGAAATCAGCAACCGGGCAGAGGAATTTCTGAATAAACTCAAGAATGACATGATCGCATTGATCAATATAGATAATTTGAAAGCACTGCTGACCTACATCCCGAACTTCCTGATCAGCTTCCTTGTCTATTTGATTGCCTTGTTTCTTTTCTTGCTGGAGCTGCCATCTCTAAGACAGAGTGTATACAGCCATTTAACAGAGAGAACAGCAGACAAAGTACACTTCATGACTTCACGGCTTTCTTATGTTGTGTTTGGTTTCTTGAAAGCACAATTTCTAGTAAGTGTGATCATTTTTATCGTTGCCCTAATTGGATTGCTTTTCATCACGCCAGAATATGCAATTGTTATGTCGGCGGTTATCTGGCTGATTGATTTTATCCCGTTGATTGGCTCAATCGTCATATTGGCGCCATGGTCAATCTTCCATCTAGCAACAGGTAATATTGCCCTTGGAACCCAGTTGGCGGTTCTGGCAGTTATTTTGCTGATTATCAGGCGTACAGTCGAGCCTAAGGTGATGGGCAGCCATATAGGCCTTTCCCCGCTATCTACACTGATTGCCATGTATCTTGGACTGAAGCTATTCGGCTTTATGGGCTTTGTCATAGGACCATTGCTCTTGATTGGATTCAATTCAGCCAAAGAAGCTGGAATCATTAAATTTAAATTCAAAATTTAAATTTAGATAAGAAGCGTCTCGAACTGCCCAAAGCTAACACTGATCGCAAGATACTCAAGGAGCACTTTCAGTGATAAAAAAAGCTAAGCGCTGGAGTCAGACACTAATCTATTTGTGCAAAAAGTTTATAATAAAAGCAACAAAACCCGGGTGAACTGCACCCGGGTTTTGTTGTTGCTGTATACAAATTAAAAGAAATCATAGAAAAATGGTTTGAATACTGGAATTGCATGCTCTAGCTCCATGACCTCATTGATGTCTCCCTTGAGCAGTTCTAACTCAAATAATTCAAGAGGGCGTTTATAGCCGAATAACATGGCCGTTAAAGTGTTGATGTTCAATTGCAGTCCGCGCTTTGGAGCAGTTACACAGGTACTACCATCTTTCACAGGATGAAATGTAACTCCTTCCTGCCCCATTATATATGTCCCTGTATTCCATGGAGCAGCTGCATCATCCAGATGTAGAAACATATTTTTCCCATCAGTGCTGGTGTTTAAAGGATAGCTAGATAATGCTTTCTCAACATTGACAATTCTGCCCATAAAATAAGGATAAACTTCAGTCTTGAGCTTAGGCTCCTTTAAAAAGTACGGGAATAGGTCATGGACTGATAAAAGCACTTCCACTCGATCTACCATTGAATCATGCTGGCAAATAAAATTCCACAGTCCTTTTCTGGATTCATGGGTTAAAGAAACGTATTCCTCAACCTTCATTACATTATCTTTAATCTCATATAACACGTATCCTGTCGCTTCATTTTTTGAATCATAATAAACAGCAGCTGTTTGTTCACCGTATATACTTGTACGCCACCATTCCGAATCTCTTGCTAACATCGCGCTATGCATTGCTGCATATTTCTCATAGACCCTCTCAATATCCAATGAGTGATTCTTCTCTGTATGTCTTTTAATATTTCCCGATTGTATATCTACTGGTTTTAAATCTATTTTTTCGATAGTAATCTTCCTGTTGTCTGAAATGATCTCCCAGCCAAACCTTCTATAGAAATCGATCTGAAATGGATGAAGGAAAGAAACAATATTCCCACTTTGATTCATATCCTCCAGTGCCCTTTTCATTAAGGCATTAACATGCCCTTTACGTCTATGCTCTGGATAGGTAGCGACTCCGGCAATACCACCCATTTTCCAATCCTGTTGACCTAGCTTCACATTCAAAGAAAGAATATGCAATTTGGAAGCAAGCTCTTCCCCTTCAAAAATCCCTAGCAAGCGATGTTTCTTAAGGGTTTCCATCCTTTTTGGAATATCACTTTCCGCCACTTTATACTGAAAAGCATACATTGATAAATTCATTGACTCCAGAAAATGTTCTTCTGATAAAACTTTAATATCCAAGTAAATCCCCCCTTTTTACAACCTAATAAATTCGTCTGTTAAAGCGAGAATACCTTCAAGAAATAAAAAAAAACATTGCTATAAGCAATGTTTCAAAGTCTGCTATGTTCCGAGTATGGCCTTGATGACTGAAGTTGTTTCCCCGCCTTTATAGAACACATAAAGAAGCAGGTAAACTGCAACACCCGTGATGCCAGTAAAGAACCAGGTAACACTGGTGATAGGTCCAAGTTTGCGATGACGCTCAAGCTTGTTCTTATATCCTGTGTAAAGCGAGATAATTCCAAGGACAGCACCAATAGTCGCAAGTGTGATATGGAAGATTAAGAACAGCGTATAGTAAATCTTGATATCGTCAGGTCCACCAAATGATGTATTTCCAATGAAAATCGTTCTTGATGCATAGATCACAAAGAATATGATGGCGAATATACCAGCCAGTGTCATGGTCTTGCGATGCTTTTCAATCTTTCTTTGTTTTATCTGGGCCCAGCCAATTGCCACGGTAATCGCACTTAAAACGATAAATGTAGTGCTGATTGTCGGCAGAATCGGTAAGTTTGACATATATATGTACCTCTCAATCATTATTTCTCCATAAAGTTAATTGTAGGTGACCTGTCTCTTTTTTTCAATCTTTGATTGCTGATAAATAATAATTTTTTTGGTGGAGTGTAAACGATATTAAACAACAATAAAAGCTTCCCGATAAGGAAGCTTTTGCAATTCGTTATTACTTAATTGGCTGGGGTGCGCTCGCAAGATTGATCGCATCTTGTTCAGCTTGATGATCCTCTTCATTTCTGAACCATTGGAAGAAAGCATATCCCAGGAAGATACCATAGACGATTTCCTGAATGACTTTCATGATTACTCCTCCAAGCTGCTGATCATGCAATAGCGAAATAGAACTGAAGGTTTCAGGACCGCTGAGATTCAAGCTCGAAAGCATCGTAGGCGGTACACATAATTTCAAAGCTTCGCCCCACGCATTCGGGTCGGAAAAAGTTGCGTACATTGGTGTATCGGCAAAGATGATTAATGCGCACGCTGGTGTGATTAGCACACCATCAGCAAAAATATACCCCATCTTTTTAACACCGGATAATGTCTGATACTCTTCCAATTTATTGACAAGAGGCCACCACATGAACATCGCGAGTATAAATAGCACCGATGTATATCCTGCATGCAGCCACATATCTGTTTTAACAACATCAAAAATCAGCGGGATATGGTAAATAGAGAATATTCCATTAAACATGATCAAGGCAATAAGCGGCTTCGTGAAAAAGCGAAATAGTGGATCGACTATCGGAAGTGATAGTAACGATCTCCAAAGCCAATTAGGAAAGCCGAAAATCAATAATGGCGGAACAACAAGATATAGGACTGACATTTGGATCATATGCATATAAAAGGTTATATGCGCCATTAGATCCACAGGCGAACCTTTAATGATATACAGTACTAGAATTGCGGATGTAAAGTAAACCGCCTGCTTTCTCGTCGCGGGTTCCCCATTTTTAAAACGATTATAGTATTTGTAGACAATCAAAAAATAAGCAACTAGCAGTGCTGCCATCAAAAGAAAATATACCGGGCTCCATAGGGCTCTGAACCCAAATATTTCAAGCGTTAGCATCGTTATTCACCCCGTCCTGTTTAAGAACTTTACTCTCATTATACTTCCAAAGGTATGGCACATCAATAAAATGACTCTGCCATTAAATGTTAGTATACTCGCTTACATAGAAAAAATCGGCTTATAGCCGATTTTTTCTTTAAGTCATTATATATTACCACCAGATAATTGTTGTGAAAGCCAGGACTGTTACAGCTCCTACAACGACACCAGAATAAAGGAACAATGCAGGTGCTTCATGCCCTTTATGACTCATATGCATGAAATAGTAAAGCTGGAAGATTACCTGGATCACAGCAAGCAGAAGGATGAACGGAACTGTGAACCAGCCTGAAAATCCTTCATATCCAACTGCAACAAAGGCAACGAGTGTCAAGAAAATCATCAATGCAAAGGAAACGATTTGGTATCTCATCTCTTCGGCGCTCTTCTTGCGACGATATTCAACGTCTACTCTTGGGTTCCCTGAACTTGGTTGTTGATTAGCCATCAGTTTATCCCACCATTCCCATTAGATATACAACCGTGAAGATGAATACCCATACAACGTCAATGAAGTGCCAGTAAAGGCTGGCAACATAAAACTTAGGAGCGTTGTACAGATTCAACCCACGTTTGGAGTTACGGACCATCAACGTAATGATCCAAGCCAAACCGAATGCAACGTGAGCACCATGGAAGCCTACAAGCGTGTAGAAGGCGGAACCAAAAGCACTGCTTGTAAACGTATGGTGAAACTCATGTACATAGTGATTGAACTCGTAAATTTCAAGCGCAAGGAAAGCAGCACCAAGAGCTACTGTCAATCCAAGCCAAAGCTGCATCTTTTTAAAGTTAAAGTTCTTCATATGGTACATAGCATATACACTTGTCAAAGAACTTGTTAAAAGAAGCATAGTCGCTGCAAAAGCCAGCGGTATTTCAAAGATATCCTTGGCAAGTGCATGGTCAGCACTAGGAACCTTATCTTTTAGTGCAAGATATGTTGCGAACAGAGTCGCAAACAATACTGTCTCTCCGCCAAGGAAGAACCAGAAGCCCAAAAACTTGTTCTTTGCTTCGAGGGTTGCTTTTTCAGGCTCCGCAGGCCATGTTTCATAAGTGAATTTTTCTTCAGCTTGCATTATGCCTTTGCCCCCTTATCATTATCATCGTCCATTAAGTCTTCTTTATGAATATGGAATCCATGATCATCTTTAATAGAACGTACGAACATTGCTCCTAAAGTTACTGCCATACCGAGGATCAAGACTAGCAGTCCCCAGCTTGTATCAGCACGGTACATTGCACCAAATGCTGCGATAAAAAGACCAAGTGAGATAACGAAAGGAATGAAAGAGTTATTCGGCATATGGATATCGCCAAGTGGTTCTGCAGGCGTCATTTCATTCTTGCCTTCCATTTTCTCCAGCCAGTAAGCATCCAGTCCGCGTACAAGAGGAAGCTGCTTGAAGTTGTAGAAAGGCGGCGGAGATGCAATCGCCCACTCTAGTGTACGGCCGTCACCCCATGGATCATTTCCGACTTTTTCGTTTTTAACTTGTGTCATGATTACGTTAATTAATAGAACGATTGTAGCAATTGCCATGAAAATCGCACCGATTGAACTGATCAAGTTTCCAGTTTCAAGTCCCTGTCCAGGCAGGAATGTAAAGATACGACGAGGCATCCCCATCAATCCAAGGAAGTGCTGGATGAAGAACGTCAGGTGGAAACCAATCAGGAATAACCAGAACGTAACTTTACCAAGAGTTTCATTCAGCATTGTGCCAAACATTTTTGGCCAGTACAGGTGTGCACCTGCAAATAGTGCGAATACTACACCACCAACGATAACGTAGTGGAAGTGAGCAACAACGAAATAGCTGTCATGATACTGATAGTCTGCAGCAGCGGATGCCAGCATGACACCAGTTACACCACCGGCTACGAATGAAGGAATGAAGGCTACTGCCCAAAGCATCGGAGTTGTGAACTTGATGCTTCCACCCCACATTGTGAACATCCAGTTGAAAATCTTGATACCTGTAGGAACGGCAATTGCCATTGTAGCTACTGCGAAAATCGCGTTTGCGATCGGTCCAAGACCAGTTGTGAACATATGGTGTGCCCATACCATGAATCCAAGGAAACCGATCAATACAGTCGCGAATACCATGGATGAGTAACCGAAAAGACGTTTTCTAGAGAAAATCGCAAAGATTTCTGAGAAAATACCGAATGCCGGTAAGATCAAGATATAAACTTCCGGGTGACCAAAGATCCAGAAAAGATGTTCCCAGATAATTGTGTTACCTCCATTTGATACATCAAAGAAATTAGAACCAAACATACGGTCAAAAATCATTAAGAAAAGACCAACAGTCAGTGGAGGGAACGCAAACAGGATAAGAGCTGATGTTACGAATGTTGCCCAAGTGAACATCGGCATTCTCATATAAGTCATTCCCGGGGCACGCATGTTAACGATCGTTACGAGGAAGTTAATCCCCCCGATTAGTGTACCCGCACCCGAAATCTGCAAACCAAGTGCATAAAAATCGATACCATGCGTTTCAGACGCTATTGCAAGAGAAGCGTAAGACGTCCAACCAGCATCTGGAGCTCCACCCAGGAACCATGAAAGGTTAAGGAATACTCCACCAAAGAAGAATAACCAAAATCCTAAAGAGTTCAAGAATGGGAACGCGACGTCACGTGCACCAATCTGGAGTGGCATTACAGCATTCATGAATGCAAATACAAGCGGCATCGCTGCAAGGAATATCATCGTTGTTCCATGCATCGTCAAGATTTCATTGTAGAAACCTGCGCTTACGAAATCATTGTTAGGTACAGCTAGCTGAATACGGATGAACAAAGCTTCAAGTCCACCTAGGATGAAGAAGAATCCGCCAGCAATAAGATAAAGGATTGCGATTTTTTTATGGTCAACCGTTGTCAGGTAGTCCCATAAAGTTGCGCCAAATCCCTTTTTCTGAGCATAGGTACTCACAGTTTTACCTCCCTTTCAAACAAATCCCCTTTTATTTCTGGACTTTCAAGCCCATCAGATATTCTGTTAATGCATCTAGTTCTTCTTCTGAAAGCTCAGCATACTTGCCAGTCATCTTGTTGGCAGGCTTATATGCTTCTGGGTCTTCCAGCCACTTTTTGATGTTTTCTTCTGACATATCCATAACACCAGCAACACGTGAACGATCGCCGAAGTTTGTCAAGTTAGGACCAACACGAGCTGCTTCAGGAGCCGTGTTTGCCGGAGTTACGGCATGACATCCGATACAGCTGTTATTGAAGATTTCCTGTCCTTGCTGCGCAGTTGCAGTTTCTGCCTTAACAGGTTCTTTGACTCCCTGCATACCTGCTACCCATTGATCGAATTCAGCGCGTGGTAAAGCCTTTACTTTGAAGTCCATCAATGCGTGTGAAGGTCCGCAAAGCTCAGCACATTTTCCGTAGAAAAGTCCGCCAGCTTCGTCAGCACCTTTACTGTCAAACTCAAGCCAGAATTTATTGATGTTATCGGTATTTGTATCCATCTTTCCTCCAACAGAAGGAATCCAGAAAGAGTGTTTTACATCAGAAGCCTTAAGGTTAAAGTAAACCTTTTCATCAGTAGGGACTACTAAATCCTGGCTAGTGATGATTTCTTCATTTGGATACTCAAATTCCCACCAGTAAAGATTCGCGCGCACGTTGATTACAAGCGCATCAGTCTTTCCTTCAGCGTTTTTCTTTTCCATAGGGGAAACATCTGCCAACTTAAATGTTGCTGCTACTGTAGGAACAGCAAGAATTAGAAGCAATAAGATCGGAATAACAGTCCAAAGGATCTCGAGCTTGTGGCTTCCCTCGACCTGCTTCGGAATTTCGTTGTCATTCTTCCTGCGGAACTTCATAATGACATAAATAAAAATGATTGTGACGACAGCAATTACTCCCACCATAATCGCCGTGCTCAACAACATAAGTTCATACTGGGATTGAGCAACTTCACCTGCAGGTCTTAATGTAGACAGGTATGGCTCACCACAGCCGGACAAGACTAATGCCATCAATGTGAACAATGACAGCAGACGCCATTTAGCAAGCATCTTCATAGCTTAATTAAACCCCTCTTTCGTAAAAAATCTTATAAATTTGGTTGTAAAATATATGGAAAAATCCTCTCTCAACAAAGAGTGAATCTCCTAACAAAGGTTAGATAAGTGTGACAATTACCATAGCGACAAACATGACAGTTAAGTATTGTAAAGAATATACAAACATCAGTTTTGCCCATTTCATATCATCTTTAAGCTTTTCAAGGTAGATTCCCAAAACAAGCCATCCAATATTCAGGATCGTTGCCAGAATCATGAACGTCATTCCAAGCTCAGGCAGGAAGAATGGTAACGGCAGCAAGGCTGTTATCCATAGGAAAATCGATCTCTTCGTCGCTTTGAAACCTTTTACGACAGGAAGCATCGGTATACCAGCTGCCCGGTATTCCTCTACCCTTCTCATTGCCAGAGCATAGAAATGAGGGGGCTGCCAAACAAAAACGATGGCAAACAGCATCCATGCCATTACGTCCAGGTTAGCGTCCACTGCAGCCCATCCGATTAGCGGTGGAACTGCTCCTGAGATACTGCCGACAATTGTATTCGAAACATATTGACGTTTTGACCACAATGTATATAGAACAACATAACTAAAAACCCCGAACAAACCGATTACAGCAGCTGTGACGGTAGTTGTAAGCAGAAATGCGGTGCCTATCCCGATCAGCAGGAAACTCATCAAGGCCACTTTACCTGGCTGGACTTTTCCTGTTACAGTCGGTCTGTCTTTTGTTCGCTCCATTAGATGGTCAATGTCCCGATCGATGTAGTTATTCAGGCTGCATGAGCCCGCAACAATCAATGATGAACCTATCAATGTAGCAAGAATCAAATCAATATTATCCAGGAAGCGCGCTCCGCCAAAATGAAGCGCGAGCCATAATCCAGTAAAAGTTGTCATCGCATTGGAATTTACTATTCCTATTTTAATGAGTGCAAGAAAATCTTTCATTAGCGTCTTCTCCACGACTGCAGGCTGTCCGTTCTCTAATACAGCTTCTGATAAAGCTTTTGAATTAGACATCCATATCCTCCTTCATCCCTTTTCCTTCAAAATTCCAAAGACGAAATTTTAACAAAAAAAAGAAGTGTAATTGTACTTTATATTCCCGATAATTTTCACTATTCTCAACGTGTTAAGGCTGTTAAATATTTGTGTAGAAAAATAAAGCCTACGTTGTATATTAAATCACACTTCACAACTTTTTTGTGAATTTTTTTTGAACAAAATTTGACTAATTTGTGTCTTACCGCCATTATCCATAAAGTTCATTTTTATTGCAAGGAATTTTGACTTGATATTAGTAGATTGTTTGGGGGTCATCTTTTTTTCAAATATACATATTCTTGGATAATATTTTCATGTCTGTAAAATTCCTGGTATGTAAGCTCGTAATTTATTTGGACTTATTGCTGCCATGAGCATTTTACCTATAAAACCGGTTGTTGTCCAACTATAATAGTAAGTATTGAAATATTATCTATTATTGTGTAGTATCTTAAGTATTGTTTTCTATCCTTTTTCGCCAAAATTCGTTATTATAGGGATAGAATTTTTTTCTTTTCTACAAGCTTTTTCTATTATACATGTCAAGTTTATTATTTGACAACTTATCGAACTTTGAATAAGCAGGTGATGATCATGAACCGTTCCCTTAAGTGGCTTGCTGTTTTAACCACGATTGGAATGCTTTTTGTTTTGCTCGGAGGAGCGTTGGTTACTAAAACTGATTCCGGAATGGGCTGCGGCAAGTCCTGGCCCCTTTGTAATGGAGAATTCGTTCCCACGGATATAACTCCCGAATTGGTAATTGAACTTGCCCACAGGTTAGTGTCGGGCAGCGTAGGCATTATGGTACTTATCTTATCCATTTGGACATGGAAGGCTATTGGGCATATACGCGAAACGAAGTTCTTGGCTGTTTTATCTTTTTTCTTCCTTGTTCTACAGGCATTGATAGGCGCTGCCGCAGTAGTTTGGGGACAATCTGATTTTGTCCTGGCACTTCACTTCGGCATTTCACTCATCTCATTTGCCGCTGTACTTTTATTGACCTTGCTTATTTTTGAAGTGGATAAAAAATTCCAGGCTGAAAAATTAGTGATAGATAAAAGAATGAAGTTTCATATTATTGGACTTTCCGTATACAGCTATATTGTCGTTTATACTGGCGCTCTTGTGCGACATATGAATGCCAGCCTGGTTTGTAAAGACTGGCCATTATGTACAAATGGCGGCTCCTTCCTTCCTACCAACATTTACGAATGGGTTCAGATGGGACATAGGGCTGCAGCAGGTTTCATATTTATTTGGATCGCATATGTTACCTACATTGCGGTCAAGCATTACAAGCATGAAAGAGTACTATACTGGGGATGGATCATATCAATGATCCTTGTGTCACTGCAAGTCATTGCTGGTGCATTGATCATCTTCACAAGACTTAATCTGTACATTGCCCTGGGACACGCTTTCTTCATTTCTGTTCTGTTTGGTGTATTCAGCTACTTTATCCTTTTAGTTTCCAGGAGCAAGAAGAATGCCGCAAGAGTTAAAAACCCTAAACCCGTAGACCTTTCTCCGGCAACGGTAAAATAAAAAGCTGCAGCAGACGCTGCAGCTTTTTATCTTCTCTATAATTAAGACCTGAACTTAAACGAATTTTGGTTTACTACAGCTTTTGGAGGCTTAGGCTGGACTGCCTTTTCCTTCTTATACTTCTCTTCATATTTAACAAACATCGAAACATTCACCAGTATCCCGGTCGCGATCGCGAGCTGGAGCAATGAGGAACCTCCATAACTCACAAAAGGCAATGGAACACCTGTCAAAGGAATGACTCCTGAAGCTCCGCCCAGATTGACAAACGACTGAATACCAATCATACTGGCAATCCCAATTGCTAGCAAACTGCCAAAAGGATCCTTGCACTTAAGCCCTATATGTATCCCTTTTAGGACGATGAACGCCAGACTCAACAATACAAACCCTACACCGAAAATCCCCAACTCCTCAGAGATGACTGCGATGATGAAGTCCGTGTGTGCTTCAGGAAGATACCCCAGTTTTTGATTACTTTGTCCCAGTCCAAGCCCTGTAAGTCCTCCTGAGCCAATTGCATAATAGGCATTGGCTAATTGATAGCCGGATTTTTGTTCGTCATCGAATGGATTGCTATATGACGTAATACGCTCTAAGCGCCTCTCGGAAAACACTTCATCTTTCAATATAAGCGAAACAGGCACCAATAAAATCGCCACGATCATGACCAGCTTCATGATATTTTTAAAGTTCATGCCTGAAGATAGAATGATAGCTGCAGCAATCAGCATGATAATACCTGCTGTGCCGAAATCCGGCTGAAGTGCGATAAGGAAAAATACCATTACTAGGAATAGTAGAGGCGGCAATACACCTTTATTGAATTCATTTATGTATGATTGTTTTTTTGCATACACGGCTGATAGATATATAATGACACTCAGTTTTGCAAGCTCCGATGGCTGAATGCTTCTAGCCCCTACTTCTATCCAGCTAAGGGCATTACCCGCTACTTTACCGACGACGAATAATATCAAGAGGCCTGACAGTGTTAATATCACCATAGGAAGCAAGATTTTGGTGCTTTTCATTGCTTTGTAAGGAAATAAGGCCGCCAGAATAAATACAAACAGTGCCGCTACCAAATTGAATTTTTGTTTGTCATAAAAGAAATCGCTATCTACTCCATGCCAGGTGACCATGCTGGCACTGTAAACCATGACAAGGCCAAACAAGCACAAGAGCGCAACAACAATGATCAATGAATAGTCATAGGATTTCAGTATTTTTTTAAACATCGTCTCTTCCCCATCTTCTAAGTTGTTTAATCTATTCTACTATAAGTTGAAATATCCTGCCTTTGTTTAAGGAAAAGTTATGGAATTCTTAATATATTGTCATAGAAGTGTAATGCAGTCTTTTCCATTGACCATTGCCTGTCATAACAATTTGCATCTGGATTCTAAAAGGCAAGGGTGCTCTTTTTAAGGAAACTCCTGAACTGGAAAAGTATTAAAGAGCTTGTGAAAGTATCAAAATTCACCAAAAGAGCCTCACAAAAAAACTCAAACAATCGTTTAGGACTGTTTGAGTTTTTAGGATTTATTTTTTTAACGAAGCTTCATGCAATATGGAAAGCTCTTGCTCCAATTGGTCTAGAATTACTTTTCCATCTGATTCTTCGATTAAGCCGAGTCTTACTGCAAAATCTATCTCTCTTGATAATCCAAACATTTGCGTATCTAAAACCTCTTCATAAAGAGGGCATTGAGGCATTGTCAGGTTATCCATTTGCACTTTGATCAGCTTTAAAATTTTATCAGCGTCAGCCTTTAACAAGGCATGGGCTTTTTCCTGATGGTTGATTATCATATCAGACGCCAACTTGATCCCCCCGTTTCCGAGCGATTACCCAATCCTATCTTTAAATTTTACCCTTAAGTGGACAAAAAAGCAAGAATATTAAGGATGCAGAAATTAATGGTTGGTGCGCTTAGATGAGTTGAAATGACAACTCACAAAATTATCGATATACTGAATAAATAATATAAGAAAAAATGCAGGAGGAACTTATGGAGACAATCATTCCTATCAAAGGTAACGTCAAATACAAGATCACTTTGGATCCGGGCGTTTGGATTTTCGACGATCGCAAAGTAGACTTGAATACATATTTCAGCGGAGACCATGAGAGCGAAGATGCCCTGGAAGAGTATACGAAGTCTGTCTCAAAACATTGGGACCGCGAAATCATGGAGGGTGCAGTTTATCCCCCAACTCTTAAAACAGAAGTGAAGTTCGAGAAGGAAAAAATCCTGACTGGCACTTTTGGCATACCATTCAAGCCATTTCTTGTTAATGCAGAACCAGAACCGACTGCGAAGAATGTTGTGATTGAATACGGTGAAAATGACCAGGTGTCACTTTCCCTCGAAGAAGCTTCTGGACTCATCCTCGGTTTTTCGAAGGACGGCAAACCATTAAAAGAGGACGGACCGCTGCATGTATATTACCATGATGGTTCTAATAAGGATAATCCTATCAAAAATGTTACCGGATTTACGGTCGAATAATATGTAAGCTCTTGCCAACGGGCATCCAGGTGGATGCCCGTTATTTATTTTACCTTTTACCCGTTTGTTTTTGACTATCTAACATCTAAGATTGCAGAGTGCGATCTTTAATTTAGAAGGTCAGCAGCGAGTTGGGCAAGAGGTGACCTTTCTCCTTTAACGAGCTGGACATGACCCGCAATCTGCTGGTCTTTGAACTTTTCAACCACATACGTCAGGCCATTATTGTAGGCATCCAGGTATGGGTGGTCAATCTGATCGGGGTCACCCATCAAGACAATCTTACTGCGTTCCCCTACCCTCGTCAGAATTGTTTTGACCTCATGCTTTGTCAGGTTCTGTGCTTCATCAATGATAATGAATTGCTCCGGGATGCTCCTTCCCCTTATATAAGTTAATGCTTCTACTTCGATTGAACCCATCCCTGCCAGTATGGCATCAAGTTCTCCTGGTTTTTTTGTATTGAAAAGGAACTCAAGGTTATCATATATAGGCTGCATCCATGGTCTGAGCTTTTCCTGCTTTTCCCCAGGCAAAAAGCCCAAATCCTTTCCTACTGGCACAATCGGCCTTGCTACAAGCAGCTTTTTAAAAACGCCTAAGTCCTCGGTCTGAAGAAGCCCTGATGCTAGAGCGAGCAATGTTTTCCCTGTTCCTGCACGACCTATCAGTGTGATCAGAGGCATGTCTTGTCGCAAAAGAAGTTCCATCGCCATAATTTGCTGTACATTTCTTGGCTTGATTCCCCATGTGTGCTTTCCCTCATGTTCAAAGACAAGCTTTTTCACTTTTTTATTTTTTGTATCGACCATACCTATTGCGGATGCAGAACTGCCGAGAATATCCTTCATGATCACAAACTGATTTGGGTAAAAAAAGTTTTGACCCTTTAAATCAGAGATGTTAAGTTCTCCTCTTTCATAAAAACGATTGAGTTCTTCTATTTCTATATACACTTCTGCATAACCAGAATACAGATGGTTAATTTCCACAACCCTGTCACTTAAAAAATCTTCAGCGATCAGCCCGATCGCATCTGCTTTTACACGGACCAGAGCGTCCTTACTGACAAGGATTACCGAACGCCCATTTTCTTTCGTTTCTTCTTCAAGACTCAAGTTCTTAGCTACCGCCAGTATTCGATTATCATTTGTTTTTTCAACAAAGATTTCCTGAAGTTGATGGAAGGATCGATGATTCAGCTCAATTCTGAGAGTCCCACCACCCTCAAGGTTGATTTTTTCATGCAGCTTCCCTGTCTCTCTCATGCCGTCTATAAGCCGTGAAACCTGGCGTGCGTTGCGACCAATCTCATCCATATACCTTTTCTTTGAATCCACTTCCTCCAGAACTACAGCAGGTATGACAACTTCATTGTCTTGAAAGGAAAAAATCGCATGCGGATCCTGTAGTAAGACGTTTGTATCCAGTACGTATATTTTACTCAAATTGATGCCTCCCGCCTTATTGATCTCGACTCTGGCCAACTTGGCAGCCTCGGCCGGGACTTTGGTAAAATATATGACTTTTTGAATAAAGATAGAAGATATTTTGCACAATAACCTTTGAGCATTTCTTTTTTTATATAACATTCCTAGTTGTTCAAAGGATTTCAACTAATAAATAACCGGAGGGGTTCATTAATGATAAGATTGGTTGCTGCAATTTCGTTTGTATTGCTATTGACTGCGTGCAATGGTCAGAACAACGCAAATAAAGCTGACGAAGATCATAAGGTCAAGGTCCAGAATAGTACGATTGAAGAAGTTGACCGCCAATCTGGACAGAAGATTTCCCGCCATCTTGTAAACTTGACTACTCATATCCCGAATGTTGATGACGCTGCTGCTGTAGTCGTTGGTCGCTATGCAATTGTGGGTATCGACGTAAATGATAAGATGGAGAGGTCTGAGGTAGACACTGTGAAATATACGGTGGCGGAAGCGTTAAAAAAGGACCCACACGGTGCACGTGCAGTCGTGGTAGCGGATCCTGATATCACAGCAAGATTAAGGGAGATATCAGAGGATATTCAAAACGGGCAGCCAATCCAGGGTATTATGAATGAGCTTTCAGATATAACCGGAAGAGGCATGCCAGAGGTTCCCGCAGACATGATTGAACCGCAGACTGAGAGCCCGACTGAAGATCCAAAGAAAAAGCTTAACAAGGAAGAACAAAAACAACTAGAGAAGGACCAGGAACAACAATCCAACTATCATAAATAACAAGAAAAGCTTAGTCAATTGACTAAGCTTTTCTCATTGCATCCATTACCTGCTTATCAAGACGCGCTGCTGCATCTTTATCATATGTCTTGTCATATTGAGGTTCAGCAACGATTTTTGATCCATAGAACATAACGTCCCTTACTTCGCTGATTTTAATTTCGACTAACGCTAACTTCAAAGGTACACCTTCAAGTTTTTCCTGCTTGACGCCGGCCGTCCCGCTGATTGAATATGTAGATTCATTTGCGATTAGGTTGATTACTGCTTTGTCATTGGTCTTGATATTCTCGATGATTCGAGAACGGTTATCCACTGCAAAATAAACGGTATCCTCATCCTTTGCAAGCACCCAGGAAATCGCACTGACATTCGGGCCTCCTGTTTCGTGGTCCACTGTCGCCAATGTGACAAAACGCTCTTTTTGCAGTTCATCAAACAATGGTTTGATTAGTTTAGGTTCTACTTGATTTGCCATATTCACCCTCCTTAAACTATCATAATAGTACTACGAATTCTTTAAGCAGGGCAAATCAAATGATTTTTCCTGCTTAGGCTGGAAACAATGATATACTATAATATAATCCAATCTCAATCAGGCTATGTATGATAATTATTGATAAGAGGTGTAAGAATGAGAGTCAAATGTGTATTGTGCGACAAAATCGAAAATATTAACAGTGATACCCTTCAGGCTAAGCGGCTTAGAAACCGGCCGATCCATACATATATGTGTGAACCATGTAATGAACGAATTGCCGATAAAACGAACAACCGGATAGCCACAGGGAATTTCAAGCTATACCGTTCCCGCGTTCAGAAGGATGATTGGTGATTAGAATTTGCCCTTCTAGATAGATAAAGTTTAGAACGAAATCTAGGGCTGATTCAGACAGCTTTTGGGGTTTCCTCCTCAAACCTGTCTGAATACGGGGCTTTTTTTGACAGCTTTTGTGCTTTGGCCCATGCGACCTGAAACCTGTCATAATAACCACACTTTCTTGACAGCTTTGGGCTCTGCAACCTGAAACCTGTCACAATAATCGCACTTTCTTGACAGCTTTGGGCTCTGCAGCCTGAAACCTGTCACAATAACCACACTTTCTTGACAGCTTTGGGCTCTGCAGCCTGAAACCTGTCACAATAATCGCATTTTCTTGACAGCTTTGGGCTCTGCAGCCTGAAACCTGTCACAATAATCGCATTTTCTTGACAGCTTTGGGCCCTGCGACCTGAAACCTGTCACAATAATCGCATTTTCTTGACAGCTTTGGGCTCTGCAGCCTGAAACCCGTCACAATAATCTCGCTTTCTTGACAGCTTTGAGCTCTGTAGCCTGAAACCTGTCACAATAATCTCGCTTTCTTGACAGCTTTGAGCTCTGTAGCCTGAAACCTGTCACAATAACCGCAGCTTTTCTGCCTTCCGCCCCATACCTGTCTAAATCCAAGTATCATTTTGACAAGCCAAATTACCATGAAACAACAGCAAAAACTCCGCCCAACAATGGGCGGAGTTTTTTAATCTTCTTCTGGAT
Organism: Mesobacillus boroniphilus; assembly: GCF_018424685.1. Lineage (NCBI taxonomy): Bacteria > Bacillati > Bacillota > Bacilli > Caryophanales > Bacillaceae > Mesobacillus > Mesobacillus boroniphilus. The sequence continues at coordinate 513,234 of NZ_QTKX01000001.1, read as the reverse complement.
AGTTCACGTATTTGTCTGGTTCTTGCCTGATTTGGTCAAGCATGACTTCAATCAGGTCGCGGGGGAAACGGTATTCTTTAGAATTCCCTTCCTGAACGACTGTGACATAATACATAAGTGCATCCCGTTTTAATTCTTTTGATTCAACATTATGTTCATCGGCAAGAATTTGTTCAAATAATTGTGTAGTATCTTGAGCAGCTGTATCTTCTGGCCGAGCGTCGCTGACAATTTTGATTGTCAGCCAATTATAAATTGCATCTTGGAGTGATTTCATATCGCCAACTCCTATTTGACATTTGCTTCTGCTTTTTTATGTTGTCGCAACCTGAGCTTGTAAATGATCAGGATGAGTGCAGCGACCACAAGTCCTTCCGTGATGGGAAGGAAAATAGCAAGGAAGGTTAGGACTGTAGAGCCAAGCAATAGAAACGCATAGATAACGATATTTTTCAGCAATGGCAGCTTCTGTGCAAACCCAAGTTTATAAACAAGGATGCTCATAGCGGCAATCGTTAGGTATAGCATCCACATGCCAACCGTTGGGTGCTCATCTACCCTGAATAATGCTGCAAAAAATGATAATCTTTGGCTTACATCCATACTTCTTCCCCCTACTTAATTAAGCTTCAGCGAATTTTTTCTTTTTCGCCATTCTTTCACGCTCATTCTTATCAAGAATCTTTTTACGGAGTCTGATTGATTCTGGTGTTACTTCACAATACTCGTCATCGTTCAAGTATTCTAATGATTCTTCCAGAGTCATGATTCTTGGCTTCTTGATGACAGATGTCTGGTCCTTATTTGCAGAACGGATATTAGTTGCTGCCTTTACCTTCGTGATATTGACAGTAATATCATTTTCACGAGTGTGCTCGCCGACAATCATACCCTCATAAATTTCAGTTCCAGGCTCAACGAAGATTGTTCCGCGGTCTTCTACCTGCATGATTCCATAAGTAGATGCCTTTCCGGATTCCATTGATACTAGAACACCCTGGCGGCGTCCGCCTACCTGGCCTTGAAGCATTGGCTGGTAGCTGTCGAATGTATGGTTAATGATACCATATCCGCGAGTCAATGTTAAAAATTCTGTTGTGTATCCAATAAGTCCACGTGCCGGCACGTTGAAAATCAATCGAACCTGGCCGCTTCCATTGTTAATCATATCTAGCATTTCGCCTTTACGTGCGCCGATCGATTCCATGATTGATCCTGTGTGTTCTTCAGGAACATCGATTTGAACTCGTTCAACCGGTTCACTTCTTACTCCATCTATTTCCCTTACGATAACTTCAGGTTTTGACACCTGAAGCTCATACCCTTCACGGCGCATGTTTTCAATCAAGATAGACAAGTGAAGTTCTCCACGTCCTGAAACGATCCATTCATCAGGTGAGTCAGTATTGTCTACTCTTAGACTAACGTCAGTTTGAAGCTGTGCACGAAGTCTCTCTTCGATTTTCCTTGCAGTCAGGTATTTACCCTCACGGCCTGCGAATGGGCTGTTATTGACCAAGAATGTCATTTGTAGTGTTGGCTCATCAATACGTAAAACCGGCAGTGGATCCTGCTGGTCAAATGGACATACAGTTTCACCGACATTGATATCTTCCATTCCTGATAAAGCAATTAGGTCCCCTGCATGTGCTTCTTGTACTTCCTGGCGCTTCAAACCGAAGAAACCAAAGATCTTAGTTACTCGGAATTGTTTTACAGAGCCGTCAAGCTTCATCAACGCTACTTGCTGGCCTACCTTCATCGTACCGCGGAAAACACGTCCGATTCCGATTCTGCCAACATAGTCATTGTAATCAAGAAGGGCAACCTGGAATTGTAAAGGCTCTTCTCTGTTATCAACTGGTGCCGGGATATTTTCAATGATGGACTCGTACAATGCCTGCATGTTCTCATCCTGTTTTTCAGGGTCCATGCTTGCTGTTCCGTTGATAGCAGATGCATATACAACTGGGAACTCAAGCTGATCCTCATCTGCTCCTAGTTCGATGAACAAGTCTAGGACTTCATCAACTACTTCAGAAGGACGAGCAAAGTCTCGGTCAATCTTATTGACGACAACAATTGGTGTTAAATGCTGTTCAAGAGCTTTCTTCAAAACAAAGCGTGTTTGCGGCATGCAGCCTTCATACGCGTCAACAACGAGCAATACGCCGTCAACCATTTTCATGATACGCTCAACTTCGCCGCCAAAGTCAGCGTGGCCAGGAGTATCAAGAATGTTGATACGTGTATCGTTATAAGAAATAGCTGTATTTTTCGCGAGGATCGTAATTCCTCGTTCTCTTTCCAAATCGTTTGAATCCATTGCGCGCTCTTCCACATGCTCATTTATACGGAATGTGCCTGATTGCTTCAGAAGCTGGTCAACCAAAGTCGTTTTACCGTGGTCAACGTGGGCAATAATCGCTATATTTCTAATATCTTCTCTTAATTTCAAAAAAGTCACCCTGCCTTTAATATCGTAATTTATCTATTGGCTTTTTACACAACTTATATATTATACCATAATTAGTGTGGAAACCTATAAGCATTTTAATGTACAATTAAATATATTATAATTTGCACCAAATGTCGAATGGGGGGAATCACCTTGAAGCAAATAAAATGGCCATTATTATTTTTCGCATTTGCAGCAGCTTCATGCATGATTGGTATTGGAATCGCCATTGGAGAAAGAAGTGTCGCTGGCGCTATCGCATGCATCATCGCCCTTGTGTTTGTTATGGGATTTGGATTTAAGAAGAAAAAAAAGATGAGGGAAGCAGGCGAGCTTTAGACTCAACGTGTGCTTAAATCTTTTTTTAGGGCAATGCAGAACCGGAATTTTTGATTTCTCAACAGTAAAACCGGCTGGATTACCAGCCGGTCATTCGAAAGGGCGGACCATTATCAAAAAGGTTTCACCTTCGTTTTCTTCTGTTTTGAATTGTTCAAACCCGCAGTCTGTTAGGAAGTTTGACCACTCATATTCATCGAAGGGAACAGCGGCAAAAAGTGCCCTTTGCCCGTTCAATTCAAATTCATTGGAAAGATGGTTCAAAATGGCTAAAGCGATTCCTCGCCGTCTTTCATCCGCTTTTACCAATATGGTGCCAACCCACGGCTTTTGATTGGAAGGAGCCGATTCCACATGATAAGATACCGCCACAGGACCTTCTCCCTGCTCCCATATCCTCCATTCACCTGGCAAGTCAGTATATTGCGCAATATACTCTTCTAAGGACAAGCCTCTCAGCTCATTTTTACTCCACTTAACACTTTCGGATATAAGACCATGGAAAAACAGGAGATCAGTGCTTTGAAATCTTCTCCAAGTTAAAGTTACCATTTTCCATCTTTAAGGTAATTCTTGAGTATATCACCATGCAGGCCTGGCTTAGATACAAATAAAGAACTCTGCTGGAGCATATCCAGTTCTCCTCCCCTTAGATCCGTAGTTTCACCACCAAGTTCCTTGATCATGATGATACCGGCAGCGATATCCCACGGTGCAAGCCTTGGAGTCATATAAGCATCTATTCTCCCCGTTGCGACATACACCATTTCCATAGCCGCTGAACCATAGGAACGAGTTCCTCTCACGGCTTTTACAAGGGGTATGAGTAATTCGTGATCTATCCGTTTATTAGGGGCTACCCAAGTAGCATTGAGAGCAAGAATCGCTTCACTTACCTTGGCTTCTGTAAGTTGAGGGATTGATTTTTCGTTTAAATAAACTCCCTTCCCTTTTATGCAATGATAAAGTTCATCGTGTACCACATCATAAATAAGTCCTATCATACCTTCTCCATCAATATAAATACCGATTGAGATTGCGAAGTTCCGCTGTTGGTGAACAAAATTCATTGTTCCATCGATTGGATCTATGATCCAAACAACACCTGATAAAGATGTCACTTCGTCTCCATACCCTTCCTCACCCATGATTCGATGATCAGGAAAAGCACCTTTGATTTTTTTGATAAAATATTGCTCTGTCCCTTTATCTATATCTGTTACCAGGTCATTGGGATTTGATTTTGACGTGACATTTAATGTTTTTGGAAAAGAAGCCCTGATATTTTCACCAGCCTCTTTTATCCAGCTTTTCGCGTATGTATCAATTTCTTTCAAATTATATTCCATTCAGCTTCCCCCCGTTCATAGATTTTTACGATCAATCAAGCTTTAGGAATCTACTTAAGCTTATCGGATTATATTCATTTTCATCAAGTATTAGGATTCCCCCTGTCATCTCCATAACATGCAAATATTCTCAAGATGTTAAATGACCACATTCATAAGGTTAATACCATTTTGGGCATTTAGAGCTAAGCTGGAAATAAAAAACGAACCCCATCAGCTTTACAGGAGTTCGTCAAGCGTCTTGATTACTGCAGTTTTCCATTATTGTCATCATCATTCCTTACCTTCTTCTTTCCGAGAGCATTATAATTATTACAGAGCTTTTAAACGTAATAATTCTTGTCGAATTCTTTCGAGTTTCTGTTTACATTCTTTCATTTTTGGTTTATCAGACTCCGTCATCGCGTCAAAAAGGGTGGCTAATTCGTAATCCATTTCCAAACGCAGTACAGCAGTTCTTTGGAGCTCACCATTTCTTTTCCTTGTTGAGTTTATAAGTTGTTTCATTAATTTACACTCCTCTATAAATTTCTGTTTTTTTATTTAGTGTATGAATTTCCATTTGGCAGTGGTACAAATTTGTGCGTATACCCATGACTCGGTAAAATGCTTGTCGCTTCTTTTTTTATAATGATTTTGCTACAATATTTGACAAAGCACTAGGAGGTTTTTATATTGTCATTTTCAGGATTTGAACAAGCAGATTTCGATGTTTTCAAAATAGATGGTCTTGATGAACGAATGGAGGCCTTAAAATCCCAGATCCGCCCTAAACTGGAAGACCTCGGCCAGCACTTCGCTCCAACGCTTTCTAGCATTGCCGGCGATGAGATGCATTACCATGTTGCAAAACACGCCAGGAGGACGAAGAATCCGCCAAAAGATACGTGGGTAGCGTTCGCCAGCAACCCAAGAGGCTATAAGATGCTCCCTCATTTTCAGATCGGATTGTGGGAGACCCATGTCTTTATCTGGTTTGCTGTTATATACGAAGCACCTGAGAAGGAAGCGATTGGTAAAAAACTAGAAGAAAACATCGATTCCATCTACAAACGTACTCCGAAGGATTTCTACTGGTCCATCGATCATATGAAGCCTGAAGCCACTATTCAAAGTGAGCTTTCCAAGGAAGACCTTCTTTCGATGTTCAAGCGCCTTCAAACCGTGAAAAAAGCTGAAATCCTGTGCGGTCTGAACATCCCTCGTGAGGAAGCCGTCAAACTAAGCGGTGATGAAATGCTTTCTAAAATTGATTTTGTATTTAGAGAAATATTACCCTTATATAAATTAGCATAAACCATTAAGTGCATAGGCGACTGCCCATTTCCGACAAGCGCTGCCCGCCTGAAAACGCCACATCGTGTGGCTGGCGGGTCTAGCACATCGTGTGCCACGGAGGGCCTGACAGTGAAGTCGCTCTTTGACTTCATGGGCAGGACCGAAACCGAAAAGTATAGCCGACTGTCCAGTTTCCGATGTTTCTAGGAGGCGACACTAGACAAGCGTCTCGAGAAAATAGGAGCCGGAGCCGGACAAAAGAAAGAGCCCTTTTTGCATGGGCTCTTTCTTCATATTTATTTTGATCTAATTTTTTCTTTTCTGAACTACTTTTATCTTTTCACCTGACCCGGTTTCTTTGATTGCTTTTACTGCCTGGTAAGGTACGCAGCCGCTCACTTCTTCAAATTCATTGAATAGTGTTTTTTCCTGGGCTTTTCCTGGCACTATTTCTTTAAAACGCCTATACGCGTTAAGTAATGAATCTCGATCGATGCCTTTTTCATATGCTTTTTCAATACATTCATAAAAGTGAATGACGTCAACAATTTCATCTGTTGACCATGTATAGTCTATTGGATATTGGTATTCCATGCTTTCACCTGCTTTTTATGCAATGCCAGAAACCATCTGATCCCGTGCATTCCTTGTATGTTAATCGATTTTACCGCTATTTATTATTGAGTGCAAGAAATCAGGGCTTCATCTTCCCCAGTTTGTTCTTATTTCTTCAGCTTCGTTGATGATTCTTTCAAATAGCTCAGCTACTGTTGGAGAGTCCTTTATTAATCCCATCACTTGGCCAGCCCAGCCAAACCCGTTTTCATCATCGCCTTCATAAATATACTTGCGGTTAGCTGTTCCGCTGATCAACTCTTTTAAATCTTCATAACCGCCACCTTGCTTCTCTATTTCGAGGATTTTTTCTGTCAATGGATTGGCAATTGCCCTTGCCGGCATCCCGAGTGTTCTTTTTATTACTGTGGTATCATTTTCCGTACCTTCAACAAGCTTCTGCTTGTAAAGCTCGTTCGCATGGACGCATTCTTTGGTTGCGATGAAGCGTGTACCCATTTCTATCCCTTGTGCTCCCAGGCTCAACGCTGCCATCAAGCCTCTGCCATCGCCGATTCCTCCTGAAGCAATAACAGGGATATTCACTGAATCTACTACTGAGGGAATGAGCACCATTGTTCCTATATCACTCTTTCCTAAATGTCCTCCGCCTTCCTGGCCGACAACCATGACTGCATCCGCTCCCAGCTCCTCTGCTTTCTGGGCCTGCCTTTTCGCTGCGACAAGAACAAGCTTTTTAACATTTGTGCCTTTTAACTGTTCAAAAATCGGTGCCGGGTTTCCCCCTGTCATCGAAATAACAGGAACATTTTCTTCAATAGCTACATCCAGATAATGAGAAAAAGGCCTGCCATGCTGCCCGATGGCAAAATTGACTCCGAATGGCTTGTCAGTCAGCTCTCTCACTTTATGTATTTCTTTTCTTAATGTCTCAGTATCAGGAAGTGACATTGCTGTGATCTGGCCTAATCCCCCTGCATTCGATACAGCAGCAGCAAGTTCGGAATATGCCAGATAAGCAAGGCCTCCCTGGACTATCGGATATTGTATCCCTAAAAGGTTCGTTACATCTGTATTCCAGTTCATATTCTCATCCCCCTCATAATTGTTTCATTAATATTACTTCTATTATCACAGCTCTTTTTCCTGTTTCCAAAAATTTCGTATCACGTTATTCTTGATATTCTGATTTTCTTTGCAAACACCTTGATTAGTGCTATAATGCATGTGTTTTATTTTTTCAAAAGCTAATCATAACCTATAAACAAGGAAATCCAATAACATAAAGAGGTGTGATCATCCATTGTCACAAAAAGAAACACCATTGTTTACCAGCCTATTAAAGCACGCAGAAAAGAATCCGATTCAGTTCCATATTCCCGGCCATAAAAAAGGTAGCGGGATTGATCCAGAATTCAGAGAGTTCATAGGTGATAATGCATTATCCATCGATTTGATCAACATCGGGCCTCTCGATGACCTGCATTCCCCTAAGGGCATCATTAAGCAAGCCCAGGAACTTGCCGCTGAAGCATTTGGTGCAGATCATACTTTCTTCTCTGTACAGGGAACGAGCGGCGCGATCATGACGATGATCATGACTGTGTGCGGACCTGGGGACAAGATCATCGTTCCAAGGAACGTGCATAAATCGATTATGTCGGCTATTGTTTTTTCAGGTGCCATTCCAATCTTTATCCACCCTGAAATTGATAAAAAGCTCGGAATTTCTCACGGCATCTCAACTGATTCCGTCGAGAAGGCTCTTGAACAGCATCCAGATGCAAAAGGTCTGCTTGTAATCAACCCAACGTATTTCGGCTTTGCAGCTGACCTGAAAAAAATCGTTGAGATTGCCCACTCATACGATGTTCCAGTCCTGGTTGATGAAGCGCATGGCGTCCATATCCACTTCCATGAAGACCTCCCGCTTTCAGCAATGCAGGCTGGTGCTGACATGGCAGCAACGAGCGTTCATAAGCTTGGCGGATCAATGACACAAAGCTCGATCCTGAATGTAAAAGAAGGTTTGGTATCTTCAAAACGCGTACAATCAATCATCAGCATGCTGACAACTACCTCTACTTCATACCTCTTGCTCGCATCACTGGATACTGCAAGAAGAAGGCTGTCTATTGAAGGAAGAGAAATCATCGACCGCACCATTAAATTGGCAAAATGGATCCGTGGTCAAGTCAATGACATCGAGCATCTTTACTGTCCAGGAGAAGACTTGCTGGGTACGAACGCTACTTATGACTTTGACCCAACAAAAGTACTAATAAGCATTAAAGATTTAAATATTACTGGATATGAGGTCGAAAAATGGCTTCGCGAGAAATACAATATCGAAGTTGAACTTTCAGATTTGTACAATATCCTTTGCATCATCACCCCTGGTGACACTCAAAAGGAAGCTGAAATTCTTGTTCAGGCCTTACGTGAACTTTCAAAAGAATTCCATCATCTTGCAGAGAAAGTACATGCTGAAGTTATGCTACCGGACATTCCATTATTGGCGTTGACACCTAGGGATGCTTTCTACGCAGATACTGAAGTGGTGCCTGTCGAAGAATCAGAGGGACGGATCATTGCAGAATTCGTTATGGTATATCCACCTGGAATTCCAATTTTCATACCAGGAGAAATCATCACAGAAGAAAACCTTGTATATATCAAGACCAATATGGAAGCCGGCCTTCCTGTACAAGGACCAGAAGATGATGAAATGAAATCATTCAGGGTGATAAAAGAACACAAAGCAATCAGATAAGAAAAGCGCAACCGCCTTGGTGAGCCCGACAAGCGCTGCCCGCCTGAAAGCGCCACGTCCTGTGGCTGGCGGGTCTAGCACATCGTGTGCCACGGAGGTCCGCCCAGTGAAGTCGTTCTTTGACTTCACTGGGCGGACCTCAACTGAAATGTATAGCCGACTGCCCAGAAACGCAGAAACTGGAGACTCCGACAAAGAAGCGCTTTTTGCTTCTGCCGGTGGAGTTGAAATTTCGGAGTTTCTAGGAGGCGACACTAGACAAATCGAAATGCGGAGGCGACTGCCCAACTCCGACAAGCGCTGGAGGGCTTGCCAGTGAAGTCGGTCTTTGACTTCATTGGCAGGACCGAAGCGTCTCGAGGAGTTAGGAGCCGCAGCTAGACAAGCGACTCGAGGGGCTAGGCGCTGGAGCTAGACAATTCTCGAAGTGAAAATCTACACTTTCTTATCTTGTAAAAAAGAAGGGCATGCAGTATGCATGCCCTTTTATCTATTCTTATCTTTCTTCTGCACCTTCATGGTCGCAGCAGTTGCATTTTTTTGAATATAATACCGTTACTTTCTCATCTTCGAAATGGTCAATTGTAGCATTGCAAGTTTGACAAACGATTGTGCCCATATTTTCAAACTCCTTTTCGTTTTGATTTTTGAAAGCGCTTTATCAATATCTAAGTCTATAATAATATAACACTATTTAGATTTCAAGCCTAAACTGTATAACACTTTTATTTTTTTATGAGGTAATTTATGTTATATGTACCCACAATATATGTTATACAAACAATTAGTATGACACTTTTTAGGTGAGAGTTATTTTGTAGATGCCCATTAAGAACTTTTCCTCAAGTAATTACCGCAAACCAAAAAACAGGCCTTTTTGGCCTGCTCTCGTCTCCCGCTTATTCATATTGAGTCTGGAACGGGGCTGTTGGCAATTCTTCATTGAAAAATAATGCAAGGTCCTCAGCCTGCCGGACTTCTGTAATATGGAATGCTTTCTGCAAATATTCTACGTCTTCTATGTCCTTAGGGTCGAGGAGTGCTGAACGCCCCGTCTGCATGCAGACTACAAGAGGTTTTCCGAAAAACATATTTGTAGACACGATCCCAAAGTCATAACGAGTATCATAAGTAGTGAACCCCACAAACCTGACGTGAACCTTTTCGTGCTCATCATAAAGCTTTTCGAATAGTTCCATATGCCTCCTCCTTTTTTAATTTAATATTTAGAATATTATTATAATTTATTTATGTCAAAAAGGCAAGCGCGTAAGAAGCTAAAAAGCACTTATTCTATTGTCAATGCTTTTTCAGGAGTGATAAAATGATGAAGAATAGATAGGAAAAGGGGATTGGACGATGTCTAGTAATGCTTATATCAAACTTGTTCCATCATCATCTCAGCAAGCCATTTCCACCGAAGAACTAAAGGATTTATTTAATTACTATAAGGAAATAACGGCTAAAACAGGTGACCAGGTTGATTGGAATTATGAAAATTCCGCATTTCCTTATGACCTCAAGGAAAAAGAGGATGGGAAAGGCACATGGTTTTATCTGCAATCATCCCAAGACCGTTATAATGCAATTCTAATTGGCGTTGATAAAGAAAAAGTTGTCGATGAAGAAGGTACAGAACGCGAGCAATCATACATACAAATCACCCTTCCTCCAACAGCTACAGCCGGGGACAAGGGAAAAGCAAATGAATTCAGTAAATTCATCGGTAAAAAATTGCAGGGCGAGCTTCATTTATTCAATGGAAGGGTTATGTATTTCTATCCACGCAAATAAAGACATTTTCGCTCTAAAAACACTTTCCTGGTTCCGCAGCATACGGAACTCAAATAGTTCGCACCGATTGACTTTTTAAAACATCAAAAACGGCTGCTATTGAGCAGCCGTTTCTTTATTTGCTGGAGTTTCGATTTGAGTTGGATCAACGATTTTATAACCTTTATTTTGCAGGCCTTTTACGATATCCCCTAGTGCTTCACTTGTCCACTTCCTGTCATGCATCAGCAAATTCGCCCCATTTCGGAGTAAGGGCGTATTCACCATAATGTCCGCAAGAGCTTCCTTTGATTGATAATCTTTCTCCCAATCATAACCGTAGGTCCAATTCATTAGCAGCATTTTTTCATCCGCTGCCAGTTGTTTGCTGTAATCCGTATTCATACCGAACGGAGCCCTGAAAAATTGCGGCCTTTCGCCAATGAGTTCCTCCACCCTGTCATTAAGGTCAACAATCTCTTTCCTTTGTTCTTCCTCTGTTAAGTCTCTCAAAGATTTGTGATTATATGTATGGTTCCCAATCGGAAAGCCCATTTTGTGAATCTGCTTCAGGATTTCCCCTTCTTCAGGAGTGTCAAGGAAATGGCCATTCACAAAAAAGATGGCTTTTACATTTAACTCTTTTAACGTTTTAGCCATATCAAGTGCATTTTTGTCCGGTGCATCGTCAATGGTCAATAAAACTATTTTTTCATCTGGGTTGTCGATATTTTGGATAGAAAAATCGCCGCTCATTTTATACTGAGGTGACGCTTGTACTACTTCTTCGCTCTTTACTTCATCTTCAGCTGGTTCCTCCGCTCCTTGTGCAGCATCTGTTTTCGGCTTCTCCTCAGTAGTTTCCTCCTCTTTATGGACTTGTTCTTTTCCTTCATCACTTGTGCCATTTGACTTCTGTGATTCTTCTTTAGCTCCGCAACCTGCTAAAATCAATGACACTGCAATCGCTAACAAAAATGTTCTTTTCAAGACTTTCCCCTCCTGCTAGTAAATCTTTGATGAAAAAGTTGATGGCTTAAATATTTTACATTCTCAGTATTTCAGGAAATCCAAATAAAAGAAATAAAAGACATTGTCATATGAAACGATCCATAAATGGCAAGGCTCAAAATCGTTATAAAAAAGGTTTTCCTTGCCGACTTCATAATAATATTGCCTATTATTATGGCTAAATAGAAAAATACCAAGAACATAATACCATTATAAATTGGATGATCGTGTTTGGATAGCCATTCTATTAAGGTATATCCACTCCAGATAATTAATTGAAGCAGCAAAACTGCATACACCTTCAAATCCTCCACCACCATATCTAAATTATCTTTTTCCCATGTCACGATAGAATAAACATTCAAATCTTTTTACTAGTATATGTCCGGTTGGTGAGGATATTTTTCATTTATGTAACAATTCAATAACATTCCATTCTTTTGGAAATTACTGTGATAGAATATGGACAACCTGTTACTCATAGTAAAACAACATTCCGAAAAAAAGTGAGGCAAAGATAAATGAAAAGTTTGTCTTTTGTTTTTGTCGCTACGTTCCTATTCCTTACGGCTTCATGCAACCCAGTCAACGATTCAGATGAATTGGAGCTTAATGAAGATATAAAACAAGTCGTTTTCTTTTCAGATGATGAAAACTATAAACAAGAAGCATCCTACTATGATGCCATTATAGAATTAAAGAAAGAATATCCTGCCGCTTTTGATAATATTGTTGTCATTCCTGCAGCTAACGCCAATAAATACTACGATCTTTTTAAGGTTAAACAATTCCCGGCAATCCTGATTATCCATCAGGATCAGGTCCTTGCCAATGTGAATGGCAATGTATCGAAGGAACAAATTATTGAACCTCTATCGGCTGCTCTGAATAATGAATAAAAAAATCCTTTCCATCTAATCAGGAAAGGATTTTTTAATTTATTTTACGATATGAATTGGATTTCCAAGTGCTACCTCTGCAGCCTCCATCGTAATCTCACCAAGTGTTGGGTGAGCATGGATTGTCATTGCCAGGTCTTCAGCAGTCATGCCTGCTTCAATTGCAAGACCAAGCTCTGCGATCATATCAGAAGCATTCGGGCCAGCGATTTGTGCACCGATTACAATATCATCTTCTTTGCGCGTGATTAGCTTCAAGAAGCCGTCTGTCTGGTTAAGTGATAGTGCACGGCCATTTGCAGCAAACGGGAATTTAGATGCTGTGATATCGATGCCTGCATCTTTCGCTTCCTTTTCAGAGTAGCCAACTGACGCTAATTCTGGATCAGAGAATACAACTGCTGGAATTGCCAGGTAGTCGATTTCTGAAGGATGTCCAGCGATTGCTTCAGCAGCAATTTTACCTTCGTATGATGCTTTGTGGGCTAATGGCGGTCCTTCGACAATGTCACCAATCGCATAGATATTGCTTACATTTGTGCGGCACTGTTTGTCAATTTTGATAACGCCACGGTCAGACATCTCGATGCCAACTTGCTCAAGGCCTAGTTCGTCAGTGTTAGGCTTTCTCCCTACCATTACAAACACGTAGTCTGCTTCGATTTTCTTCTCTTCACCGTTTGCTTCATACTTAACAGTGACGCCAGAGTCAGTTTCTTCGACACCTTTAGCAAGTGCCTTAGTAATGATTTCTGCACCCTTCTTCTTCAGGTTGCGTTTTACTAGAGCTGACATCTGCTTTTCGAATCCATTAAGGATTTCGTCTGCACCTTCAAGAATGGTTACTTTAGTTCCAAAGCTTGCGTATGCTCCACCTAGCTCCGTACCAATGTACCCGCCACCAATAACAACAATGCTCTCTGGAAGCTCTTGAAGATTAAGTGCTCCAGTAGAATCAAGCACGCGCTTGGAGTATTTGAACGCTGGAATCTCGATTGGACGAGATCCAGTAGCGATGATCGCATTTTTGAAAGTATATGTCTGGGCTGAATTTTCATCCATTACACGAATCGTATTGGAATCGACAAAATAAGCTTCACCACTTACGATATCGATTTTGTTACCCTTCAATAGACCTTCGACTCCGCCAGTCAATTTTTTGACTACTCCAGCCTTAAACTCCTGAACTTTAGAGAAATCAAGCGTTACGTTTTCCGCTTTGATACCCATGTCTTCAGAGTGCAAAGCGTTTTCGTACCTGTGACCTGCTGAGATCAAAGCTTTTGAAGGAATACATCCCACGTTCAGGCACACTCCGCCAAGAGTTGCTTTTTCTACGATTGTTACTTTTTGACCTAGCTGGGCAGCGCGAATCGCTGCCACGTATCCGCCAGGTCCGGCACCAATGACAAGAGTATCAGTTTCGATTGGAAAATCTCCTACTACCATTTATTACCCCTCCATTAACAATAGTTCTGGATCGTTCAAAAGGCGCTTGATGTGATTCAAAGCGTGCTGTGCAGTAGCGCCGTCGATCATGCGGTGGTCGAAGCTTAGAGAAAGCGCTAGTACAGGAGCAGCTACAATTTCCCCCTCTTTAACTACTGGCTTTTCAGCAATTCGGCCAATTCCCAGGATCGCTACTTCTGGATGGTTGATAACTGGTGTGAACCATTGTCCGCCAGCAGATCCGATGTTCGTGATTGTGCAAGAAGCACCCTTCATTTCATCTGGCGCAAGCTTGCCATCACGAGCTTTGCCTGCAAGTTCATTGATCTCATTAGAGATAGAGAACACAGATTTACGGTCAGCGTCTTTTACAACTGGTACAAGCAGGCCTTTTTCTGTGTCTGCTGCAATACCAATATTATAATAGTGCTTGTGAACGATTTCGCTTGTTGCATCATCAAGAGATGTGTTCAACGCTGGGTATTCACGCAATGCGCTTGTTAATGCTTTTACCACATAAGGAAGGAATGTAAGCTTGATTCCTTTTTCTGCAGCAACTTCTTTGAACTTCTTGCGATGTGCGACAAGCTTCGTTACGTCTACTTCGTCCATCAAAGTAACGTGTGGAGCTGTATGCTTGGAGTTAACCATTGCCTTAGCGATTGCTTTTCTGATTCCGCTCATTTTTTCGCGCGTTTCAGGATATTGTCCTTCTGGAATAGCCTGAGCCGCTGCGGCTTTTGGTGCCTCTTCAGCTTCAGCTTGAGCTGCCTGAGCTTGATCTGCTTGCGGTGCAGCCGCTGCAGGAGCGCCTCCGCTTAGGAAGTTGTCGATATCATCTTTAACGATGCGGCCATTCTTGCCTGAACCAGCAACCTGACGGATATCAACGCCTTTTTCACGCGCGTACTTACGGACTGATGGCATTGCGACGATTCGGCGGTCAGGATCAACCTCAGCTTGTGGTGCAGCCGCTGCGCCAGCACCAGTCTGACCTGCAGGAGCAGGAGCATCTGCTGCTTCTTTTTCAATTTTTTGACCAGATTCCATTGTAGACTGAACCTGTGCTTCTGTCTTTTCCTGTTTAGGCTGCTCAGCAGGAGCATCCTCTTCTTCACCTTTGAATTTAAGGTGCTCGTAGCCAGGAGCATCGAACGTTACAAGAACCTGTCCTACTGTTGCTACTGTTCCTTCTTCTACTAAAACTTCTTCGACTGTACCAGCGACAGGTGAAGGAATTTCAACAACCGCTTTGTCATTTTGCACTTCGCAAAGTACATCGTCTTCCTGAACTTTTTCGCCAGGCTTCACGAACCACTTGACTATTTCACCTTCGTGAATACCTTCACCGATGTCTGGCAGCTTAAATTGGAATGCCAATGGAATTCACCCTCCTAAGTTTTTTCAAACTTTATAATTTCAGCATTTAATTAGAATGTAAGTACTTTTTTAGCTGTTGCAATTACATCTTTGTAGTTAGGCAGCCAAACAGATTCTGCTTGAGAGAATGCAAAAACTGTATCTGGAGCTGCTACACGCAATACTGGTGCCTCAAGGCTAAGGATTGCACGATCGTTGATTTCTGCAACAATCTGTCCAGCCATACCAGCCTGTTTTTGAGCTTCCTGCACAACAATTGCTCTTCCTGTTTTTTCAACAGAAGCAATGATTGTTTCAATGTCGAAAGGCATTACTGTTCTTAAGTCGATTACTTCTACAGAGTATCCGTCTTTTTCAAGCTCTTCAGCTGCTTTTAATGATTCGTGAACCATTGCACCATAAGTAATAATGGACAGGTCTTTTCCTTCACGCTTAACATCTGCTTTTCCTAGCGGAATTGTGTATTCTTCTTCCGGTACTTCCTGACGGAAAGAGCGGTAAAGCTTCATGTGCTCAAGGAAAATGACTGGATCGTTATCACGGATGGATGAAATCAGTAATCCTTTTGCATCATATGGAGTTGATGGGATAACGACCTTTAGGCCCGGCTGCTGTGCAACCATTCCTTCAAGGCTGTCAGCGTGCATCTCTGGAGTATGTACGCCACCGCCAAATGGTGAACGGATTGTTACTGGTGAGCTGTAGCGGCCGCCTGAACGGTAGCGCATACGAGCCATTTGCCCTGCAATAGAATCCATTACTTCGAAAACAAAGCCGAAGAATTGGATTTCAGGAACAGGACGGTAACCTTGAAGCGCAAGACCAATCGCCAATCCGCCAATTCCGGATTCTGCTAGCGGTGTATCAAATACACGGTCTTCTCCAAATTCATTTTGAAGGCCTTCAGTCGCACGGAATACACCGCCGTTAACGCCTACGTCTTCCCCGAATACAAGTACGTTTGGATCGTTCTTCATCTCTACGCGAAGAGCGTCTGTAATTGCTTGAATCATTGTCATTTGAGCCATGGCTTACTTCGACTCCTTCTCTTTATATATTTCATACTGTTCTTTTAAGTAGTCTGGCATTTCTTCATACATGATTTCCATAAGGTCAGTTACTTTTTGCTTAGGAGTATCATCCGCTTCTTTGATAGCGTTTTTGATTTCTTCTTTTGCTTTTTCGATTGTTTCGTTTTCCATATCTTCAGTCCATAGGTTTTTCTTTTCCAAGAACTTACGGAAACGTACTAATGGATCTTTCTTTTCCCATTCATTGTCCAGATCAGATGTACGGTAACGAGTTGGATCATCACCAGCCATTGTATGTGGACCGTAACGGTAAGTCATTGTTTCGATCAATGTTGGGCCTTCTCCGTTAACTGCGCGCTTACGTGCTTCAAGAGTAACTGCGTAAACTGCAAGCGGGTCCATACCGTCAACCTGAATACCAGGAATACCAGCAGCAACAGCTTTTTGAGCAATTGTCTGAGCAGCAGTTTGCTTTTCAACTGGAGTAGAAATCGCGAAACGGTTGTTCTGAACGAAGAAGATTGCCGGCGCTTTGTATGCACCTGCAAAGTTGATTCCTTCATAGAAGTCACCTTGAGATGAACCGCCATCACCTGTGTAAGTAACAGCTACTGCCTGCGTTCCGCGCTTCTTCATTCCAAGCGCTACACCTGCAGCCTGGATGTACTGAGCACCAATGATGATTTGTGGTGAGATTACATTTACACCTTCAGGTATTTGATTACCCTTGAAGTGCCCGCGTGAGAATAAGAATGCTTGCGTAAGTGGAAGTCCGTGCCAAATCATTTGGGGAACATCACGATATCCTGGAAGGATAAAGTCTTCTTTCTCAAGTGCAAATTGAGATGCAAGCTGGGAAGCTTCCTGTCCTGCTGTAGGAGCATAGAATCCTAGGCGTCCCTGGCGGTTCAATGAAATTGAACGCTGATCCAGAATCCTTGTATAAACCATACGCTTCATTAATTCTTGTAATTGCTCGTCTGAAAGCTCAGGCATTGCCGCTTCATTTACGACTTCGCCCTCTTCATTCAAAATCTGGAACATTTCAAATTGGCTTTCAATCTTTTCGAGCTGCTTCATTGCATCAACAGTGTTGTTTTTTGTTTTAGATGCCATCAGAGCCACCTCTTCCTTTCATGCTTCATAAATTTTAATTGAATATACAAAAATAGGTTACCCAATATCAGGATAAACTTCCCCGGGTTTCTAAATACATGTCAGAGCTGAATTGTTTTCTTGGCCGATCATGAATGATTCAGGAAGGTTTTTCAAAAAAACTTTTGCACTGAACACTTATGAACACACCATTCTTTAGTTTTCCACAGATTTACTATAAAAAAACTTTTATTTCTCCATTCTTGTATCAAAAATGCTGTATCAATAAAAAACAAAAATAGATTAATACAATTCACTCATTCGTTTTTTAGTTTACATCACGAAAATATGTCCGTCAAATACTATGTTTCATCTTTTTTAATTTTATTCACTATCGGTATGTTATTATCTCAAAAAAGCAACTGTATTACTGTTTATTAATTACTGTACTATAATAAATTGCTTTTAATTCAAACTGTATTAGTTCTGTAAAACGGTATTTATATGGCTTAAGAAGGCATTTGGCATTGATATAAACCTTTAGCAGGTTTCCCTCTCCGCAGGGGGCGTTCCTCTCAAAAGCAAAACAAAAAGCCGCTTTTACAAAAGCGGCTTACATCACACTTATTACTTTTCCTTTTCCGAGCTAACTTCTATACCAGCTTTTTTGTAAAAATTCATTTTTTCTTGATTATACTGGTCAGTCTTTTCATTGAATTCCTGATTATTATTCAATACAGTTTCATACACTTCATTTACTTTATTGATTTGTTCTTCGAGTTTTTCAAAGCTTAATTCCTTATCTTTAAGCATTTCATAAAGCTCTTTGTCAAATTGAAGACCTTGTTTGTAGTTTTTGTAAAGCTTATCATGGATTTCATATCTTTCTTTCATAGTCGCCTGCAGTTCAGTTGCCTGCTTCTTCAGTTTAGGGTCATCTATTTCGTCGATGATCTTGTCCACATTCCCAAACTCTTTTTCGGATTCATCTATACTTTCTTTTTCCTTATCAATATGTTCTGCACGTTTGTCAGCTATAGCCAATGCCTCATCTGCCAGCTTAACAATTTGGTCATATTCCTTCATTCCGAGTGAAATGATTTGCTCATATATTTCCTTTTCCTTCTTTTCCAGCTCTACAAGCGGATCCTGCTGATCCTCGAACCCTTTTTCAATTGAAACGACCTTCTCAAGTGCTTCAAACATTTTTTCCTCTGGTGATTGCTTGTCCAGACACCCAGCTAGACTTAAAACTCCAGCCATCATTATAATAGCTAAACTTATTTTTTTAAAAATGGACAAAATAATAACCTCCTCATTGATACCAATTTTACTATAGCGATTGCGGCGAGATTTGACAATAGATATGAAATTTTGCGGAATTAATTGTTCATATCGGAGTGGTAAATGCTTGTCCTTTCCCTAAATATATTCATTCCCCAGTGTGTTTATGCTCTAGGCTTACGCCTACACTTAATATTTTCTTGTGCATAGGCTATAGCAATCGACCGATTAACGGGCGAAAAACACAATTGAGGAGGTTTCCTGATGCACGGTTACGGATATGGATGTGGTTATCCGGTTGCAGGAGCAGGGTATGGCAATGGATTCGCTTTGATTGTCGTGTTGTTCATCCTTCTGATCATTGTTGGCTGCGCCTGCTGGAAGTTTTAAAGGGAGAGAAAGAGGGAGGTAAACACCTCTCTCTTTTAAACATTTTCTAGTTAACTTTTTACTGTTCATTTGTTAGACTTAACATTATTACATACTAGAGGTGAAGTTTATGTTGACGATGAATGATATCGTCCGTGATGGACATCCCGTGCTCCGAAAAGTCGCGGAAGAAGTTCCAATGCCCCCTTCACAGGAAGATAAGGCAGTACTTGAAAACCTGATTGAATATGTTAAAAACAGCCAGGACCCTGAGATTGCCCAAAAACATGGACTTCGTCCTGGAATCGGTCTTGCTGCACCACAAATAAATGTTTCAAAAAGAATGATTGCTGTTCATGTTACTGATGAAAAAGATAATCTACTAAGCCAAGCCCTCTTCAACCCAAAAATTATCAGCCATTCAGTTGAACGTTCCTACCTCGCAGCCGGTGAAGGATGCCTGTCAGTTGATGAATCGATCCCAGGTTTTGTGCCGAGATATGCAAGAATAACGGTCAAAGGAGTAAATCTTGAAGGAAACGAAGTAAAGCTTCGCTTGAAAGGCTTGCCAGCGATTGTTTTCCAGCACGAAATCGATCATCTGAATGGCATTATGTTTTACGACCACATTAATAAACAAGATCCATTCGCCGAAGTTCCCGATGCAAAACCAGTTGAAAGATAAAAGCCGAATCTGAATGATTCGGCTTTTTTGTGGCTTTAACTACGTTAGTAATATTGTATGCTTTGGCTAAATCGGAGTTCAATTATGACAGGATTCCACTTTCACCATGTAAACCTGTCTGAATTCCGATGTTTTCTTGACAGCTTTTCTCCTTTTCACAGCCAAGGTGTCTGAATTACAGTCTTTTCTTGACAGCTTTTCTCCTTTTCACAGTCAAGGTGTCTGAATTACAGCCTTTTCTTGACAGCTTTTCGCCTTTTACGGCCAAACCTGTCTAAATTCCGGTCTTTTCTTGACAGCTTCTCTATCAATAGGCTTGAAGCTGTCATAATTCCAGCGTAATCTTGACAGCTTTTCCAGTTTACCCCTCCAACCTGTCATAATTCCGATGTATTCTTGACAACTTCTCTATCAATAAGCTTGAAGCTGGCATAATTCAGGCGTAATCTTGACAGCTTTTCCGTTTTTCTTATTCATCCTGTCATAATAACTACCACTACAGAACATCATCAGGTATATCACATCAAACCTGTTTCATTTACTCTCGAATTGCAATGATCTAAATCAATTTCAACTCTTTCAATCCATGCCAGATTCCGTCGTCAGCTACATCTCGGGTAACCTTATTGGCCAGCTCCTTAAGTTCTGGTACGGCATTGCCCATGGCAACCCCCGTGCCGACTGCTTGAATCATCTCAAGATCATTCAACCCATCACCAAAAGCATATACATCTTCCGGTTTGAAACCTAATCGGTCCACCATCTTCTTGATTCCTTCTGCTTTAGACCCTCCTGCTGGCAGAATATCAACAGAGTATGGATGCCACCTGATAAAGTTAAATTCTGGGTAGGTTTCCCTATAATACTTTTCCTGCCCTTCCTCACAGAACAAGAGTGTTTGGTAGAGGTCTCGGTCTACATAAAATCGATTGTCATGTTCAGGGTGGGCAAACTTCAGTCCGCCAAGACTCTTTTCGATAAAACTGTGGTGCTTCACTGATGATTTCATGGTCATATGGTTCATAAAAACGACTGGATGTTCCTTATCAGATGCTTCTAAATAAAGTTTTTCTATCTTATCATTGTTCAAAGGATTCTTATAGATTGGCTCCCCTTCGAATACAACATATTGTCCGTTAAAGCTCACAAAAGAATCAATGTCCAGCTCTTTTCTAAGGCTTTCGAACATGAACGGAGCCCTTCCTGTAGCAATGGCGACGAACACACTGTTTTCCTTCAATGCTTTAATTGCCTCTTTTGCAGACGACGGCAGGTTTTTATCATGGTCCAGCAATGTACCATCAATATCAAAAAATACGATTTTACTCATGATTCTCTCCTTTGATGCTATTCTTGAAAGTATATTTTATTTTGTTGAGAAAATATTTCCATACGCTATTGCTATCTCAATTAACATTGGATATCAGCCTTGCTTTTTATATGTAATCACGGTAGTCTATCAAATTCATAGGTGCGTGTACAGAAATTAGAAAAGAAATTCTGTGTCAAACATATGACAATTTATGTCATTCCATCAATAACCATGAAAAAATTTGCTATTTCATCATATAATATAAACAAAAAGATAGGAATTTGAAAAATAATCTTTGCTAAACTTTTCCTTGTTTACTTTACTTTGGACAAGGATAGTTTAAAATAAGAACTAAGGAGATGATCCACTATGTTAAAGAAGCTAAGAAAGAAGCTTTTAAAACAGTGGAAAGATTTGCTTCGAAAAAAAACAATCGCTTAACTTTTTGAGCCCTTCAAACTTGCGAAGGGCTCCTTCCTTATTGTAAATTGGTTAATAGCGGAAAACATGGAACGATGGATAATAACAATGGTAACATTGTTAATTTTTATATTTGGCTGATTTCGAATATTGTTTTGACAGAATTATGCTTTACCTACTTATTTGAGTTCGTCTACCTTTGGAATTTATCAGACAGGGAATCGCATAAATCTGCAAAGCGTTTGATCGGAAATTGCCTATAAAGAAAAAGTTAATTTAAGGAGAGAGATTTTTAATGATTTTTAAAGTTTACTTCCAGGAATCAAACAAGCAAGTACCAGTTCGCGAAAAAACGCAAACCATTTATGTAGAAGCTGACTCTGAAAGAGATGTACGGACAAAAATAGCTGACCGCCAATATAATATTGAATATGTCGAGGCAGTTGAGGGTAACTATTTTGAGTACGAGAAGCAAAAAGAAGACTTTGAAGTATTGGAGATCGAATAATTTATGAAATTCGTTAAAAATGACCAAACAGCCGTTTTCGCGCTCGGTGGATTAGGCGAAATCGGTAAGAACACCTATGGGGTGCAGTTCCAGGATGAAATCATCTTGATTGATGCCGGCATAAAATTCCCAGAGGATGAATTGCTCGGCATCGATTATGTTATCCCTGACTATTCGTACCTGGTAAAAAATGAAGACAAAATCAAAGGCCTTTTCATTACCCATGGCCACGAAGACCACATCGGCGGCATTCCTTATCTGCTGCGTGAAATCAATGTTCCGATCTACGGCGGCAAGCTAGCACTTGGCCTGATCAAAAACAAGCTTGAAGAGCATGGACTGTTGCGAAAAGCAAAACTGATTGAAATTAAAGAAGAAGATATCATCAAATTCCGTAAGACATCAGTCACTTTCTTCAGGACTACACACAGTATTCCTGATTCATATGGTGTTGTCGTGAAAACGCCTCCTGGGCAAGTCGTCCACACTGGCGATTTTAAATTTGACTTTACGCCTGTTGGCGAACCAGCCAATTTAACTAAAATGGCTGAAATCGGCAAAGAAGGTGTCCTTTGTTTGCTATCGGACAGCACAAATGCCGAGGTTCCACATTTCACAATGTCTGAGCGCCGTGTTGGCGAGAGCATTCATGATATTTTCCGAAAAGTGGATGGACGGATCATCTTTGCTACCTTCGCTTCCAATATCCATCGCTTGCAGCAGGTTGTGGAAGCAGCAGTCGCAAACGGCAGAAAAGTTGCCGTATTCGGCCGAAGCATGGAATCAGCTATCAATATCGGACAAGACCTAGGTTATATCACTGCGCCAAAGGATACATTCATTGAAGCGCAGCAAATCAACAGACTCCCTGCCAACCAGGTTACAATCCTTTGTACTGGAAGCCAGGGCGAGCCAATGGCTGCGTTATCAAGGATTGCGAACGGTACACACCGCCAAATCCAAATTCAGCCAGGCGATACAGTTGTATTCTCGTCTTCTCCGATCCCGGGTAACACCATCAGCGTTAACAGGACAATCAACATGCTTTCCCGAGCAGGTGCTGATGTTATCCACGGATCATTGAATGACATCCATACTTCAGGCCACGGTGGTCAGGAAGAACAGAAATTGATGCTTCGCCTCATCAAACCGAAATACTTTATGCCAATCCATGGTGAGTACCGCATGCAAAAGATGCATACGAAACTCGCTACCGATTGTGGAGTTCCTGAAGAGAACTGCTTTATCATGGATAACGGCGAAGTACTTGCTCTGGGTGATAATGAAGTTGGCGTAGCTGGCAAAATTCCTTCCGGCAATGTTTACATTGATGGAAGCGGAGTTGGCGATATAGGGAACATTGTTCTTCGTGACCGCCGAATCCTTTCCGAGGAAGGCCTTGTTGTTGTAGTTGTAAGCATCAATATGAAGGAATTCAAGATTGCAGCTGGCCCAGACCTGATCTCACGCGGATTTGTCTACATGAGAGAGTCCGGTGATTTGATCAACGATGCCCAGAGTTTAATCAATAAACACTTGAATAAAGTGATGGAACGAAAAACGACTCAGTGGTCAGAAATTAAAAACGAAATCACTGATACTCTTGCACCTTTCCTTTATGAAAAAACAAAACGACGTCCAATGATCCTGCCGATCATTATGGAAGTATAAGTGAAAAACCGTTGCGACAATCGCAACGGTTTTTTGTTAGCTATTGGAATCAATATTGTTATTTTGTCTTGGCCCTGCCTTCTTTCTAACAAAGTATATGATGGCAGCCACAATCGCACCTACTAATAAGAGGATAGGGAGATTGCCAATCAGGAATACTATGATACCTGAACCTGCTGCCAGCAAGATGTTGATGTTATCAGCAAATTGCTTTTTTATCTTCTGCCAGGTGTTCAAGCTGTCATTATCTATTTTCGGGACTGGCACTTCATTTTCTTGCAGGGAGATTGTTACAGTCGAAAGTGCTGTCTGGTTTTCGAGGAACTTCTTCCTGCCCGCAATTTGTTCAATCTGTTCCTGGACATCTGCTAAATCAGATGAAATCTTCAAAAGATCCTCAGTTTTTTGCGCCTGCTTCATGAAATCCAGCAGCCTCGCTTCGACAGCCTTCTTTGATTTCAATCGAGATTCCAGGTCAACATACTCCTCTGTAACGTCCTGCCCGCTTACGTGCCGATTATTAACTTGCACTGAAAGACCCTCAGCATCATTCAGGAACGCATGAAAATGCTCCTGGGGAATCCTGAACGTCATTGTGCCACTTTGCTGTTCGCCATCATAACGATTTGAATTAGATTGTACAATATATCCCTTGTACTCTTTTGCTTTATTCTCAAGAGCATTGCGCGCTTTTTCAAAGCTCTCCACTCTGATATCCATTTCAGCATTATAGATGACCATCCGCTGAGAAGCTGATTCATCTATCTCTTGGCTGGCTTGACCCTCTTCTTTTGATTCTTCTCCAGCACTATTATCCTCTGAAAAACCAACTTCATCATGACTAACATTTTCCATGCTAGTATTGCTATCACCATCAGCACTCATTTTACTTTCATCCTGTGACATGCCTCCGCTGCAGCCTGCAAGAATAAGAACGAACAAAAGACTCATGAAAATCATTTTTTTCAACAATGAAAAGCCCCCTTGAAACACTTCTATTTATGAATTTGACGGTTAGTTTGTTAAAAAGTTACAGATTGCTGAGATAAGCACAAGCACTCCCTTTTCGGCCATATGCTCTATCTTCTTGTAACCGAACAGCATATCTGCTTTTATTTCGGACTATGTTCACATTTTCTATCACCATGATTCTGGTACGGTTAATCTTAGGATATAAAAAAGCCTTCACGAAGAAGGCTTTCTACACTGCATCAAGCATATTGAATTGCGCTTTGACAAGGTCGTGGTATTCACCCTCGAGTTGCATCAGCTGTTGATGATTGCCTTTCTCGATGATCATTCCATTCTCGAGCACAAAGATGTTATCCGCTTCCCTGATGGTCGACAGTCTGTGGGCAATGATGATTGCCGTTCTGCCTTTTAACAGGGTCTTCAGGGCCTTTTGGATTTTCATTTCTGTTTCTGTATCGATACTTGCCGTTGCTTCATCCATGATCAGGATTCTTGGATTGGCCAGCAATGCCCTTGCGAATGAGAGAAGCTGTCTTTCACCGACTGAAAGGATATTTCCCCTCTCTTCCACCTCTGTTTGATAACCATTAGGCAGCTTCTTTATGAACTCGGCTGCCCCTACAGCTTCAGCAGCAGCCATCACTTCTTCCTCTGTCGCATCCGGCCTTCCAAAAAGAATATTATCGTAAATAGTTCCAGAAAAAATAAAGGTATCCTGCAAGACAATACTAATATGCTGCCTTAGACTGCCTATTGAAACTTCTTTTAGGTCATGATCGTCAACCAATACCCTTCCGGATGTGGGATCATAGAACCTGCTGATTAAATTGGCGATTGTCGTCTTACCAGATCCAGTATGACCAACGAGGGCAACTGTCTGGCCAGCCTTCATTTCAAGGCTGATCCCTTTAAGCGCCGTTCGCTTGTCATCATATGAAAAGACCACTTTTTCAAATTTGACTTCTCCTCGCATATCCTCCAGTTCGACCGGATGATCAGCCTCAGAAACGATGGGCTTCTCATCAAGAAACTCAAAGATACGTTCCGATGAAGCCATCCCCATCAATAACTGATTGTACACCTGACCCAGCCTTGAAATCGGTTCCCAGAACATACCAAGATAAAAGGCAAATGAGACGAATACACCAATAGAGATCGTTCCATTTTGGATTAAACTCGCTCCATACCAAATCAAGACAGCTGTTCCAAGTGCATTGGTCAATTCAACCATCGGACGGAACATCGCATTTTTCTGTGAAGCTGACTTCCAGCTCTGGAAGGTCTCATCGTTGACCCCATCAAAAAACGCCATATTTTCCTTTTCCTGCGTAAAAGATTGTGTAACCCTAATTCCCTGGATACTTTCATTCAGGTGGGAATTTAACTTGGATTGCTTCATGCGCACATCCTGCCAGGAGCGTCTGATGTTTTTCCTCAGCTTTGTTGAGATCAAGAACATGATCGGTAATATAATCATGATTGCAAGTGTAAGCTGCGGACTTAGCGAGAACAAGATAAAAAAGATACCGACCAGCAGAACGATGTCCATCAATAAGTTGATGACACCGTTGGTGAACAATTCCTGGAGGGAATTGATATCATTCATGATCCGCACGAGTATGGAACCAGCTGAACGCTGGTCAAAAAAGCGATGAGAAAGATTTTGCACATGGGTGAATAAGTGCTTGCGCAAATCATATATGACATTTTGGCCCAATTGGTTCATCCATCGGATTCTGAAAATATTTGCGATATAGGAAGCTGTATATAACCCTCCTATGATCGCGACGAGCCATAAAAGCATGGTGGCGTCTTTGTTTTTAACAGCTCTGTCAAGCGTGTAAATCCCAATTAAAATTGGGATTGCCAGCCTTACTGCTGTCGTGATTAATACCATAGCAATCGACAGCGGAACGAGCTTTTTCTTGTATGGAAGCATATAACCGAAAAGTCTTACCATCTGTTTCCAGTTAAAAGGTTTGTCAATAATCTGGTCAGTAGAATAATGGAACCTTTTCAAAACTTGAGAGTTTCTTTTCTTACTCAAAACCTTCCCCCCTGTACATTGTAGATAACTGGTGCTATAACCAAAATGACGAACAGATATCAAATATTTGGATTTACATATCAGCCAGTTTGGGATACCTTTTGGCGGTCTTTAAATTGTATATCATAGATTTTTTGATATGTTCCGCCATTCTTAATCAGTTGTTCATGAGTTCCTCGCTCAACAATTGACCCATTTTCAAGTACGAGAATCTCATCTGCATGCTTAAGGGAAGAAATACGGTGTGCGATGATGAAGGTCGTCCGTCCCTTCATGACTTCCAGTAACGCTTGTTGGATCTTGAATTCAGTTTCCATATCTACTGCACTTGTAGCATCATCAAGGATTAAAATGCTTGGATTGACACAAATCGCCCTGGCAATCGCGATTCTTTGCTTTTGGCCTCCAGACAGGCCCATTCCTCTTTCTCCAAGAATCGTATCGTATCCATCCGGCAGCTCCATAATAAAACTATGTGCTTGAGCGCGTTTTGCGGCAGCGATGATTTCCTCCATCGTTGCTTCTGGATTTCCATAAGAGATATTCGCTTTGATTGAGGAAGAAAATAAGAAAGATTCCTGAAGGACAATTCCTATATTGCTGCGAAGTGAGCGAATTGAATAATCCTTTATATCCAGGCCATCAACCAAGACTTGGCCATCAACTGGCTCATAAAACCTTGTCATCAGCTGTGTAATGCTTGTTTTTCCTGAACCAGTCGAACCAATCAGCCCAATTGTCTGTCCAGGTTGTGCTTTAAAGGTAATATTATATAAAGCTTCATTTTCATCATCTCCATACCGGAGAGTTACATTATTGAATTCTACGTCACCTGAAAGCTTTTCAATTTTCAGGGCCCCACTCTTCTCTTCAATCTCTTCATCGGCCTCAAGAATTTCTATTAATCTTTCTCCTGATGCTTTGGATTGGGAAAATAGATTCACAACGAATCCGAGGTTCATGATTGGCCACATGATGTACCATACAAGGCTGTAAAAAGCCACCAGCTCTCCTGGGAGCAAAGATTCATTCATGACAAGGAAACCACCATAACCTAAAAGCAGGACGACACTTAAATTCCCCAAAAACTCCATTAACGGAAAATACTTCGCCCAAATTTCCGATGTGAATAAATATTGATCTTTATAATTTCCATTCGATGCATTGAATCTGCCAATTTCATAATCTTCGCGTGAAAGAGATTTTACAGTGTTGATCCCGCTGATATTCTCCTGAACCTTCGTATTCAGTTTTCCAAACGATTTCCGGATCCCCCTGAACGCTGGATGAACTGCCCTGTCAAACTTATACACGACTACAGCAAGGAAAGGCAGCGTCGCGAGAGTCACAAGAGTCAATGAAATAGAATAATAGAACATAACAGAAAAACTAATGCCAATTAAGAGGACAAAGCGAATTAACTCAGAGAAGCCAAAGCTTAGGAAAAAACGGAAGCCTTCTACATCTGCAGTAAGCCTCGACATTAAATCACCAGTCTTCGCATTGTCATAATATCGGAAAGAAAGAAACTGAAGCTTTTCATAAAGCGAGTTTCTTAACTTATAGACAGAATGTATCCCGAACAGATCCCCTGTATATTGATAAATGTAGGTACAGATACCTTTCACGACCATGGATCCCACAAATCCGGCAGCTAGAACCGGAATCAGCTCATACCGTCCTCCGATGACGGCTTCGTCAATAGTAAGCTGCAGAATCATCGGATAAACTACTGTGATTGCCGTTACAATCAACATAAATAATATTGACCATATAAAGTAATTTTTAAAAGGCCAATAATATTCCTTTAATTTTTTGAATGTCTCCATTCATTTCCCCCCTTTGGAAAACCTTAGAAAAAAATAAAAGGCACGTATACAATAATATATCGACTTTCGAAATATTTTTCCAGCCTTTTTCAGGAATTTTTTTATTTTTTCGGTTATATGAATTGTCTGATTTTAAATACAAAGATGAGAAGTGGCATAGATATCGTATACTTTGACTGATGTGGAAATAATGTAGAATAGGATTCTGAAAATCGGATATTATCGAATGCTCGTATTGATGTAAAATGGCCGTTAGAAGGGCTTTATCGGACAAACTCGTGATCGCATTAAAGAAATGTGGCCGTTAGAAGGGCTCTATCGGACAAACTCGTGATCGCATTAAAGAAAAATGTCCGATAGAAGGACTCTATCGGACAAACTCGTGCCTGTATGGATAAAAAGTGTCTGTTAGACGGCTCAAATAAAGAGGGATTAATGGTCCTTTTCGATTTCTTCCAGCACTCGATTCACACGCTTTTCAAGCATCTTCAATCCGCTTCCTCCAGCCTGAAAATGCCTTAACAAACCGTTATGATCAAAAAGGTAATAAGCTGGGACATATTGATTTTCAAAAGCATCCGTCAAATCATGTTCATTATCAATGAAAATGGGCTGGGAGATGCTGTGTTCTGCTGCCACTTGTTTGATTTCATCCATATTCAGGTCCTTTTCTGAACGGGGCATATGGACAGAAACAACATTCAGTTTATCTTTGTAATTGTCGCGGAGTTCATTCACCATTGGCATCGCTACCTTGCAAAGATGACAGCTGATGGACCAAAAATGGATCAGTGTCGGCTTTTCACCGACCAGTTGTTCTCTCTTAACTTCACCATTCAGCCACTCAGTAGCACCATGCATTTCGGGTAAAGGTTCACGTAGTCTCAATTCGAACACCTCTCTGCAGTAATGTCCATTATAAAACAAAACGAAAGTCAGATGGATAGGGTTGTGGTTCAATTACTTTTGTATTCAATATACTTAGTCAATAAATCAACGGCGGTCTTGATGGCATTCTCATCCGGGTTCAGTTTGGCATGATGTAGCCCATGTTCAGAATTAACACCGAGCCAGAACATGAAGCCAGGAATCTCTTTAAGCATATAACCAAAGTCTTCTCCAGTCATTGCTTCTTTACAAACAATCACGTCGATATTTCCCTTTTTCTCAGCAAAGGCGATAAAATCACGTGCCAGTTCTTCATTATTATAAACTTGGTGGTACATCGCCCCATAGTCAATCGAAGTCCTGCATTGATATCCTACTTCGACTCCCTTGACCAGTGCCTCAATCCTCTCTTTCACTTTCGCCATCGATTCAACAGACAGTGTGCGAATGGTACCTTCAAGTCTTGATGTTTCTGCGATGATGTTTTGTACGGTTCCTCCGGTTATCTTGCCAATCGTGATAACGGCACTGTCTAGAGGGTCTATATTCCTTGAAACAACAGACTGTAGTTGATTTACAAGAGCACATGCTGCAACGACCATATCATTTGTTTGGTGCGGATAAGCTGCATGCCCGCCCTTCCCCTCAAGGTCAATGAACAGTTCGGAAGTATTGGCGAAAAGAAGTCCTTCTCTTGTTGCAATCGTGCCAACCGGATACTCGGGAGCAATATGCAAAGCAATAATCATATCAGGCTTCCATTCCTCCATGATAGCTGTCTTAAGCAAGGGTTCTGCACCACCCGGTCCTTCCTCAGCAGGCTGGAAAATGAACAGCAAATGATCTTCAATTGGGTGAGCAACGAAGTATGAAATCAACCCTAGTGCGATGGACATATGAAAATCATGCCCACATGCATGCATCTGTCCTTCATGAAGGGATTTGAATTCTAAACCAGTTGCCTCTGTGATTGGAAGACCGTCGATGTCTGCCCTGTAACCAATCGTCTTCTTTGGATTACTTCCCTTGATCTTGACAAAGATCCCAGTCTTCCATGTCTTGATTTCCAGGCGGTCCTGAGGGAGACTGCTTAAATAATCAAGAAGATAGGCCTGCGTTTTGAACTCCTTGAAACCAAGTTCAGGAATCTGGTGCAAATCTCTTCTAATTTTAATAAAAGTATTAAAATCCATAGAATTCTCTCCTTATAAAAGAAAGCGCGGACCTAATATCCACGCTTTCTTGCTGTTTAGGAAATATTAAAATGATTTAGTTGTAGATAACTACAGGTAGTGGTCTTAATCCAGCTCAGCGCCTAGCCAGTTTTCATCCTGAAAAGGCTTCCTGGAGTATCTTGCGAGAAGCGTTAGCTTTGAGCAGCTCGAGTCGCTTGTCTAGCTGCGGCTCCTAACTCCTCGAGACGCTTCGGTCCTGCCAATGAAGTCAAAGACCGACTTCACTGGCAGACCCTCCAGCGCTTGTCGGAGTTGGACAGTCGCCTCCGCATTTCGATTTGTCTAGTTTCGCCTCCTAGAAACTCCGAAACTTCAACTCCGCCGTCAGAAGCAAAAAGCGCTTCTTTGTCGGAGTCTCCAGTTTCTGCGTTTCCGGGCAGTCGGCTATACATTTCGGTTTCGGTCCGCCCAATGAAGTCAAAGAGCGACTTCACTGGTCGGCGCTCCAGCGCTTGTCGGGGCTGAACGAGGCGCTTGCGCTTTATGTTTCTTGCTATTAAAGCTGGCGAAGCTCCTGCTTGATTTCGGTTTTTGATTTTGTTTTTTCATCGATTTCCTTGATGACGCGTGCTGGTGTTCCAGCTACCACTGTATAAGGAGGTACATCGTCGATGACAATAGCGCCTGCAGCAACAACTGCACCCTTCCCAACTGTAACGCCTTCAAGGACAACAGCGTTCGCTCCGATTACTACATCATCCTCAACTACGACTGGCTTCGCTGAAGGTGGCTCGATAACACCAGCAAGTACAGAACCTGCACCGATGTGGCAGTTCTTTCCGACTGTTGCACGTCCGCCTAGTACAACGTTCATGTCAATCATAGTACCCTCGCCTACAACAGCGCCGATATTAATTGAAGCCCCCATCATAATAACAGCATTATCACCGATTTCTACCTGGTCCCTGATGATCGCACCTGGTTCAATGCGTGCTTTGATATTCTTCATGTCCAGTAATGGGATAGCCGAATTTCTGCGGTCGTTCTCTACGACATACTCTTCAATTTTAGCCTGGTTTGCTTCGATTGCAGGATTGATTTCAGCCCACTCGCCGAAAATAACGCCTGTATTGCCTGAGATGAACGTCTTCGTATTCTCGCCAAAATCGATTCCTTCCAGGTCACCCTTAATATAAACCTTTACCGGAGTGGCTTTTTTGCTATTTTGAATAAACGAAATAATTTCGTTAGCATCCATCATTTTCATATACTTTACCTCCAATTATGTATGTGATCGCAGTCTATTTCCGCTATCAAGTTACTTTTATACAGAGTTAATGTACTAAAGCGACTGCACGGAAATAGCCTTTTCTAAAAATTACTTTATCAAACAAAAGTTTTTAAAACAAGAAAAACTACTTTTATGATTTTTTGGTCTCGACTATATGTTCTTTGACGATCTCTATGAAAGCTTGTACTTGTTTTAACTGGAAAGCTGATTCATAGCCAAGAAGCCAGGTGTCCCTGCCCAGTGGTTCATTATTTTCATCATGCAGCGGGACTTTAAAGATATCTTTCTCCGCTCCATTCAGTGTTATTGCCGGGAGGATTGCGTAGCCAATTCCGTTGAAAGTCATTTGTTTGCAAGTTTCAATCTGGTCTACGATTATTGTCCTTTTTGGCGCTGTCTGGAATTGCCGTAACCACCAATCCTGGATTTCCTGGTAGTAATTCGAATCACTTTTAAACTGGATAAACGGCCGGTCTGTATCCAACACTTGTTCAGGACTTGTTATTTCCGTGTCAACCAAATACAGACTGTCCTTGAATAAGTGGATTTTGACACCCTTCCAGTCTGGTGTGCCTCTGATGATTCCGATGTGCACTTGATCTTCATATAGTGCCTTTGATATTTCACTGCTCCACCCTGTAACAAGCGAAATTTTCGCCTGGGGGTAACGGCTTACGTATTTCTTCAAAACCTGAGGGAGCCAGTTTTGACCGACAATAGAAGCAACAGCTATTTTAAGGGTTCCATACAC
The DNA here is from genome assembly GCF_018424685.1 of Mesobacillus boroniphilus. Lineage (NCBI taxonomy): Bacteria > Bacillati > Bacillota > Bacilli > Caryophanales > Bacillaceae > Mesobacillus > Mesobacillus boroniphilus. The sequence continues at coordinate 480,621 of NZ_QTKX01000001.1, read as the reverse complement.
CTCTGAATTTAATGCATGAATTGATTCCCTAGCTTTTTCCTCTCTGGCAATAGTCTCATTGACAAATTGGATTACGACTTCTCCTGCAGGTGTTAAAGTCAGCCCTTTTTGGGAACGGAGAAAAAGCTTGGTACCCCAATCCTTCTCGATTGATTGCAGCCGCTGGGACAAAGCAGGCTGGGATACAAATAATCTCTCCGCGGCCTTCCTCATATTCATTTCCTGCGCCAGCACAGATAACAAATGAAACTCAGAAATAGATGACATAACTGAACCTCTTAATAAGTTTTTCTTATATTATAAATGAAAACTTCACCAATTACATTATGATAAAAAACTGCAGATTACTCTGCAGTTTCCTTTTTAGGCAAGAATAAGATGAACAGCAAACTGACAATAGCAAAAATGAAAACGACAATGTAAACCGAATGAAGTGCATTTGTTAACGCATCTTGAAGGATTGTCTTCAAATCTGCGGGAAGCTTCATTCGCTCTGATTCATTGAGCAGAACATTCGCTGTATCAATCGTGAGATCCTGGTCTGTTGCTCCATTCTTTTTCATATAGCTCAGGATGCTGCTGTTAAGCACTCCACCGAGCAAGGCAGCTCCCACTGTATTGCCCAGGTTTCTCATGAACATATTGGCTGCGGTTGCAATCCCTCTTTGCTGCCAGGCAACTGTACTTTGGATAGAAACAATGAATGCCGTACTAGTAAGACCCATCCCCACTCCAACGAAAAACGATCCTGCTGCAGCCCATAATGGACCTGCTTCAGGCGTCAGGGTGACGAACAGGATACTGCCGATAATCAATGCTGCACCCCCAAACAAAGAAGTCTTGCGATAGCCGATTCTCAAGAGCAGGCGACCGCTGACAGCCGCTGCTATTGGCCATCCTATTGACATGGCCGTCAAGGTGAAACCAGCCACAATCGGAGACCTCTCCATGACTCCCTGTACAAATGCAGGCAAAAAGCTTGAGATACCAATCAGCATGACACCGGTTGTCAAGGAAGTCATATTCGCAATGAATATTGACCGTTCACGCCAAATATTAAATGGCATCATCGGCTCTTCTGCCCTTCTCTCTTGAAAAATAAAGAGGATCAAGGTCAGGACACTCAAGCTGATCAGGCCGATCGTTTTTGGAGATGTCCACGCCCAATTTGCTCCCGCTTCGACCAGGACAATCATCAGTGAACTTATCGCCACAGTAAGGAGCACTGCTCCATGATAGTCAATCTTATGCTTCTTTTTCTCAATATCTTCATGAAGATAAAGCCAAAGACCTGCGATTGCAAGGATACCGAGTGGAACATTGATCCAGAAGACATATCTCCAGCTTGCATATTCTACTAGCAAACCACCAAGTGCCGGTCCCGATATAGCTGAAATCCCCCATACACTGGAGAGATACCCCTGTATCTTCGCCCTTTCTTCCCTTGAATAGATATCCCCTACAATTGTAGTGGCAATCGGCATGACGGCACCGGCTCCAAACCCCTGGATGAACCGGTATAAAATCAGCATTTCCATCGTTTCAGCCGTCCCGGATAAGATCGAACCAATCAAGAAAACGATAATCCCAAATGTTAATATCGGTTTCCTGCCAAATAAATCGGATAATTTCCCATAAATAAGAACTGTAACTGCATTCATAAGCAAATAGGCAGAGAAAACCCAGCTGTATAACGCAAAACCACCCAGATCGCCGACGATTGCTGGCATAGCAGTAGAAACGATCGTCCCTTCAACAGCTCCCATAAACATGGCGAGCATGACCGTTGCCAAGACAAAAGAGCGTTTCGTTTTCCTCTTGTTCATTTTTTGTTCGGCTTGTCCCATAACACACCTCTAGAGAAGTAAAAAATTCAGCCCCCGTATCCGGGAGCTGCGTTATGCATACTATTTCTTATTATACCTTTTTACTTGCTTGGTCAATTTCAGCAATACGGTCCGTCTTGTCAGAATACCCTCAAAGAAACCTGAGTCATCTTCTATACAGAGAAATGGGTGATCTACAAGAAGGTCTAAGGAGGATTGAAGAGTTGAGTGGATGTTGACTCTTGGTATTTTCATATTCATGGCTTCTTCGACTCGTTTCTTCTCAAGCTGCTCAAACTCGATTCTTTCCAGGCCGAGAATTGAATCCATTATGATAGGTGTACTGATTAAACCCATTAAACGATAATGAGGATCAAGTACAGGAATTGCAGTATACCCGCTCTTTGTTAAAACAAGAAGAGCATGCTCCAGGCTATTGCCAACTTGGACGTGGGCTACGCGCTCAGAAGGGATCATCAGGTCGCGAATCGACACTTCCAAAAACTCACCGCTGTAAAGACTAATCATGGCGAAAACTCCCTAAAATGGATTTCTTTCCATTACATTTTATCACAAAATGTATAAAGAGGCTTTTATTTAGTTCTCCCAAAAACATGGATATAAAAAAGGACCACAGATGGGTCCCATTTTTCATTGTTAATTACTGAATAAGATCAAAGATCTCGATTGTAATCATATCAATGTTGTCGAATTGATATTTCTTAGGCTTTTCTTTGTCATTGTATATTTCCAATTCGTATGTTTCAGTTTTTGGATGGTATGTAACCTGGCACTTACGCTCACCATTCACTTCAAAAAAGCGTTGAGCAGGTTCTCCTCCATTGGACTGCTCTTGCAGATTCTTTAATCGAGTGATAATTCCTTGAAGCTGTGACATTGCTCCCTCTCCTTTCAAAACAAAAACCAATAACTTATAAATAGATTTTGCAATTGGCATATTTATATCCATGTAAAATGATTTCAGAATTTTCTATACATAATTCTTTACATGTCAATATTAACAGAATAAAATATTGTCAGACGATGTACAAGTAAAAGCTTTGAAAAGGAGTGATTTTTTGAAAAAACCAGTACAACTATCCGAAAATGTCTTTCTTATCGATGATTTTGATTTAAATATGGCGGAACGCACCGGTACATATGTTTTAACGGAAGAAAAGGTGACGCTTATAGAAACATCCGCAAGCCCCTCCATTCCCTATATCCTTGAAGGCTTAAAAACACTTGGTGTATCTCCGGCCGATATCTCATACATAATCGTGACACATATACACCTCGACCATGCGGGAGGGGCGGGCTTGATGCTACAGCATTGCCCAAATGCGAAAGTAGTTGTACATCCAAAGGGTGCCAGACATCTAGCTGATCCATCAAGATTGATTATGGGTGCAAAAGCTGTATATGGCGATAAGTTTTCGCAACTATTCGACCCAATCGTTGAAATCCCCGAGGAACGCCTTATGATACAAGGTGAAGGCGGCACACTGAAAATTAGTGAGAAGCTTACACTAAAATTTTTAGATACGCCAGGCCATGCCAACCACCACTTCAGCATCTACCACCCGCTCACTAACGGCATTTTCTCTGGTGACACTGCTGGAATCTTTTATCCGCAGCTCGACCGCGAAGGCATTGAATTTTACCTTCCTACGACATCGCCAAACCAGTTTGACCCAGAAAAGATGCTTCATTCAATGAGTCGTTTTAAGGAGCTAGGGTTAGAGCGAATTTATTTTGGACATTATGGCATGTCTGAAAACCCGTCTGAAGCTTTCAGGCAAGTGGAGAGTTGGCTTAAAGTTTTCATTGAAGAAGCAAAACAGGTCGTTTTAGAGGAAAAGCATGAAGGCAAACAAGTTGAGCACATTACACAGAAACTTTATGATAAAATTAAAATTCACTTGACCCAGCAAGGACTGCCAGATACGCATCCGATATATGAGCTGCTATATCTTGATGTAAATGTCAGTGCCATGGGACTAGCTCATTATTTGAATAAGACTACCGGAGGAACCCATTAAAATGAACGACATTATTGTTTACACCCAGAACGAATGCCCTCCCTGCAAAATCATTAAAATGTTCCTAAATGAATTCGGCTTTTCCTATACAGAGAAAAACATCAACGAAGATGAACAAAGCAGGCAGGAGCTTACGAACACTTACAACTCCTATTCCACACCAACGATCGTGATTGGAGAAGAAGTCATCACAGGCTTTGACCTTGAGAGGTTGAAAAAGGTATTGGATATCAAAGAATAAAAATTAAAGCGTGAAATCTCATTTCGGATTTCACGCTTAATACTTTTTATAATAACCCGAATAATAATGTCCTGTTCTCATTCTTGAAGATTACACCTAACTCCATGAACGTCTTCAGGGTTGAGAAATTCGGGCCAAATACTATTTTTCCGATCATCGACTTTTCTTCAGGATTTACAGCCTGTTGCTGCTCCTTCGCTTTTTCCGGATAGGCTTTATTGATTACTTCCTGTGGAACCTGATCATAAAGGTAATCAGCTACCTTCCAGTTACCATCCTCATTAACAAGCTTCAAGCCTTCATAATGGTCTTCATAACTTACAGGACCTTCAGCATTGCCAGGGAAAAACTCGACTACATATATTTCGTTCTCCATTTCCACCACTTTCGTCTTTTCTGAAAAAGCGTAAAACGGAATAAAATATGGCGCGAAGTCGGTTCCATAAGTTTGATATTCATTTTCCTGCCCTACAACATTCTCTTCAATGAATCGGGCTTTATAGCCTTCTGTAAAATAAGGATCCAGTACTCCTTCAATTTCCTTCATAGTCCTACCTTTTTCACTTAAGGAAACCTGTGAGTCAAACGCTTTTTCGAGGAATGTGAAAACGTCTTCCCTGCCATCCAAACCTGACTTGGCATATGCATTGGCCGGTACCAAAAATAACAAAAATGATAAAAACAAAAATAATAGCTTTAACCGCTTGTCCATTTTCTCCCCCTCCTCCATGATGACTAGTAAATACAATTCTACCAACATTTACCCTATTTGATTACGAAATTCATTCGTAAAATAACTTCAGCATCTGACACAAAACTTGTTTTACAATATCAATTTACCCTTATCTGACTCGAACTAACGCAAATGTTAAAAAAATTGTAGTTTTATCAGGGAGCCTTTTCACCGAAAAAAATAACCCCCGTTTCGGAGGTTAATATCTGGTCCCTGTGGTCACCGCAAAATAAACGACAAACAACAGGGCAATGGAAAGAACGATTATATATGTCAAAAAAACCGGGTTGCGGATATAAGCGTGCTCCTGTACTGCACCAGGGATCTGGGAATCCAAATTGCCATGAGCCCTTTTCTGTCCCTTCCCGAAAGACCAGGTATAGAAAAGGCCAGCAACCAGCACCCCTGCGCCTGCCAATAAAAGCATTGTCATATAGATACTCATGTGAAATCCCCCTTTATAGAAGGCTGTATCTATAAATTGTACATATTTGGCCTTCCTATGCGCTTTTCCGCTTGTTAAAATAACCCTTCACGTTCATTGAGAAAAGACGCGCTTAAATCTACAAATAAAAATTTTGCTTCATTCAAAGGCAGCGAAAACGTCCGGATGACCTCCCCTGTTTCAATATCACTGTAGCGGTCTGACAGAATCCCTTTTTTTCCTGTTCTCATTCTGATGATGTTCTCGAGGAAATACGGGCGCCAACTCCAATTCTTGCCCTCGTATTTTGGCTGGAGAAGCCACTGATCTCCTGATTTATAAAGGTTTGGTGATAGTTGGAATCCATCTTCGTCACATATATACATCCGGAATGCAATCCCATTAACGCTTTCTCCAATAGAGAGGAGGAACTCACTTGGATTTTGTCCCTTTTTATTCCGGGTTATCAGTTCCTGGAACTTTGTGTGCAACTCGATTCTCAAGTCAAAAAAAGATTGAATTCGTTTCTTCTCGGATAAGATGAATCCATGAATTTCTAACTTTAATTTTTCCTTCAGGATATCTTTTTCCACTAATTCCTTTTGAGGTTTCTTCAGATAAAATCCTTGATAAAACCTGCCTCCATTCTTCCAGGCAAACTGAAGCTGGTAGGGGGTTTCGATATTTTCAAACAATAGGGTTGCACCTATTTTGCGGGCAAGTATTGATAAGGAATGGAGGACATCTATGTAAGCAGGGCCTGCGTTATTGGATCTTAGCGAAGACATATCAATTTTCAGGATTTCAGGTTCAATACCCGCTATTCGCTCAAAATTGCTGCTTTCACTGCCGACCTTATCCATCGCGATTTTAATTCCAAAGGATTTGTAGTAGTTGATTAGATGCTCTATGCTATGTTCGTTGCGGTCAGAAATTTCAAGAACAATGTGCTCAGGATTGATCCCTTTTTCCTGGAAAGAAATGATCAGTTGCAAAAATCCTTCTCCATCATCCATCATCAACAATCCTGCATCTCTGTTAACAAACCATAAAAGATCCTGTTCTCCTGAATGAGAGGCAACTTCCATCGCTTTGTTGAATACGACATTATCCACTTCAATCCGATACTCTTCCGGGATGGTATCATCCTGAAAAAAAGGCCCGAGACTTATATCATCAATTCCGTTTATATACCTTCCTAAAATTTCATACCCAATTATTTTATGCTCCTCTGCATTAAAAATCGGCTGAAAAAAAGGAACGACATGTTCAAGGTCGGTTAAAATATCCAGAGCATCCAATTCAATCTAAAGCCTCCCTTCAAAATGTTATTGCAGCCGAATACCATTAATAATCATTTTTCTACCCATTAAATGTGATATGAATGATTTTACCATAATATGATTATTCCCTCAGTTACACTGTTTCCATTTTCCTCATATCATAAAATCCTCACAGTGACTAAAAATAAATATAGGCTTATGGAAGGATGATGACATGAAAACGTGGCATTTCATTGGCATTCTTCTTCCATTGCTTGGATGCAGCCACGGCTCGCCCGCCGAAAATGAAGCACAAACTCAGAGAACCAATAATGAACCAATCATTATGAATGAAAGTCCTGAGCAATTTCAGGAAATGGCGGTCCCAAACTCTAATCAGAAACAAGAACAACACCAACAACGTAAAAGCGAGGCATTACTGAACGTACCCTTGATTAAACAAAATCCAGAATTAAAATATGGATGTGAAGTAACCAGCCTGGCAATGATGCTAAAATATGCCGGAGCTGATACTGATAAAATGAAGCTTTTCAAGGAAATAAAAAAAGATAATGATCCTTTGAAAAGATCTGCAAATGGTGATATTTTGAGCTGGGGTAACCCAGTTGAAGGTTTTGTTGGAGATATGACCGGAAAACGCGCAGGCTATGCAGTCTTCGATAAACCAATGATTGATCTGATCAATCGTTATTTACCAGGCAGGGCCGTCAATTTGACCGGAAAGGATTTTGACGCAGTACTGGACCATGTATCTGCTGGTTATCCAGCAGTTGTATGGACCACAGGCGACTATCGCCTGCCCAATCGCTGGGAATCCTGGACGCATGGCAATGAGGTCATCAAAACGCCACTAGACTTACATGCAGTAGTCCTGGTCGGTTTCAATGAAACCACAGTCTACCTGAATGACCCCCTATCTGGCCGAAAACAAGTGCCAGTGAACAAGACTCGCTTTATAGAAACCTGGAAAGCGATGCAATCGAGAGCAGTCAGTTACCGTTAAAATATGGGATAAGGCTGGAGTTTATTCCGGCCTTGTCTTTTTATTTAATCTGTAAGTACAATTTAGGGCTTATAGAACCTTTTCACATCTTTTCAACATCCTTCTACCCAAGAGTCGAAAGAAAGCAAATACCGGCATGTTCGGAAAAAGCAACGATTAATTTGTAAAATACCTATTATTTTTCTCTCCGCTTTTTCACAAGTGATCTGTGAAGCTTGGCAAGCGAATTGACAATTGTCCTTTTCTTATTGAACCCTTTTGCGGTCGCACTTACACCATTAAAGACAGCTACTGCATTCCCCCACGTTCCTAAATGATTAAAACCATAAACAAAAACCTTTATATACCCATTTTTTGCCGGAATAAAAATCATTTCCATTCTAATATCATAATCCTCCATCAACAACACCTCAATTTCATTCACCTATAAAGGGTTTGTCATGTTTCATTTCTCTTCCCTTCTGTCATTAATTAAAAACACTTAATCATCATGCATAAGGACCTTTCCCTAAAATGGCACTTCTATTTTCCTTGTTTGTTTGCTAGTATAGTAGAGAAAATTCGGAGATAGGTTGGTATTTTTCATGTCTGAACAAATCACTCGGAGGACTTTTATTAAAAGGGCAGTTGGAACTTTATTGACTGTTGGTGGACTCGGCACAGGGGGCTATTTTTATGCACGTGAAGTCGAACCCCGCATGCTTGATATCACCCGTCACACTATTAAAAATGCGGCGTTGCCATCTGGTTTTAATGGAGTGAAACTCATTCAGTTCAGCGATACCCATATCGGATTCCAATACACGATGGAACAGCTAAAGCAATTGATATCCCAAATCAATAAACTGAATCCCGACCTGATTGTTTTTACAGGTGATTTACTAGATGACCCCAGACACTTCACCGAAAAAAACAAGCTTATTTCCATGTTGAGCAACTTGAATGCGCCTCTTGGAAAGTTTGCCGTATACGGAAATCATGACCATGGTGGATACGGATCCGATCTTTTTAAGCAGATAATGGAACAATCAGGATTCTCTTTATTATTGAACACCTCAGCTAACATCAAGCTACTCGATGGCAGTTCGATATGGATTGCTGGAATAGATGATGCTATGCTCGGTAAGCCTGACCTGAACGCGTCTATGGCCGAAGTACCAAATAACTCATATACCATCCTTTTATCCCATGCCCCTGACAAAGCAGAAGAAGCTGCACTATATCCGATTCAATTGCAGCTGAGCGGACATAGCCATGGCGGTCAAATCCAGATTCCCTTTTATGGACCATTGGTAACTCCTCCTTTTGCCGAAAAATATATGGAGGGCTTCTATACAGTTGGCCGCAACAGCGGTCTAACCCTATACGTGAATCGCGGCCTTGGAACTACCAGGCTTCCTTTCAGGTTTTTATCCCAGCCTGAGCTTGCGATTTTCACCTTAAAAAATGAAAAAACAAGCAGCTGATCAGCTGCTTGTTTTTCTTTTCAGGATGAACTTTTCCTCTGCTTCCTGTGCCCTTAATGGTCTGGCAAAAAAGTACCCCTGCGCTTTTTCGCAATCGGCATTTGTCAGGAAATCAACCTGGCTCTGTTCCTCGACGCCCTCCGCAATCACTTCCATTCCAAGACTGTTGCCCAAGTGGATGATCGTTGTAATGATTGCGGCATCCTTGCCGTTGTACTTTATATCTCTTATAAAACTTTGATCAATTTTCAACACATCGATAGGAAACTGTTTCAAATAACTAAGCGATGAGTATCCAGTTCCAAAATCATCTACAGAGATTTGGATACCTAAGTCCTTCAACCGTTTCAGGATTGGGATCGTCTCTTTTGTATCTTGCATTGCACCCTCGGTAATTTCGATTTCCAGAAGAGATGGGTCAATATTATACTTTTCTATCGAACTCTTGATGATCCGTACTAAATCTAATTGCATGAATTGCTTAGGAGAAATATTGATCGCTATCCTGATTGGCTTCCCTGTCTTCTCCGTCCATTCCTTTATTTGTCGGCATGCTCCGTCAATTACCCAGTTGCCAATCGGGATAATCAATCCAGTGTCCTCTGCCAGCGGGATGAATTCGGCTGGTGAAATAAAGCCTAATTCGCTGTTGTTCCATCGCAGCAATGCTTCGAAGCTTGATGTTTCATTGGTAAGCAAATTGATCTGTGGCTGATAATAGAGTTCTAGTTCGTCGCGTTCGATTGCTTTTCGCAAATGAGCCTCGAGTGCAATGATATTTATCCCGGTTGACTGCATGTCAGAGCGATAAAATTGATAATGGGCCTTTCCTTTTTCTTTCACGCTATATAAAGCTTCATCAGCATGTTTAATCAATGTTTCAGCATCCTTCCCATCATTAGGGAAAATACTTATTCCAATACTTGGTGTAATATAATATTCCTGGGAATTAAAATAAAAAGATTCATTGAACCTGTATAATACTTTTTGCGCAAACTCTCCTGCACTATGCCTGCCTGTTTTTTCAAGGAGAATGATAAATTCATCGCCTCCCTGTCTGTAAACCGTACAGTTTTCTTTCTGGATGTCGATCAATCGATCGGCTACTTGCTTCAAAATCTGGTCACCAACAAGATGTCCAAGTGTATCATTCAAATACTTGAAACGATCTATATCAAGAAACAAAAGGGCAAATTCGGCTTTTTGCTTCTTTTCATTTTTGACAAGACTATCCAGTTGATCAAGGAGCGCGCGTCTGTTGCGCAATCCTGTCAGCTGGTCATGGAAGGCCATGTACTTGATCAGTTCTGTGTTTTTTGCCTGCTCAGAAAGATCACGGATAATGAAATACATACCCTTTATTTCAGAATGGATCACAATGGGGATCGTCTTCAGATGGACCGTCAGGAACTTTCCATTTCTGTGCATGAACCGACAATCGAGCGATTCCTTTGCATTACCCAATTTCGTATCAGATAAGACTTCCTGAAAAAGCAGCAGGTCACTTTCACATATCAAGCTAGTGATTTTCCTTGATTTAAGCTGCTTGACCGTATAGCCTGTCAATAAATGGGCCGCCGGGTTGACATCAAGGATCTTCCCCTTTAAATCAATTGAAAAAACAGCATCCAGATTATGGTCAATAAGTGAACGATACCGTTGCTCGCTATCAATCAATCTAATCTTTTCTTTGAAATTTTCTGTCATATCCCTGGTTACCGCTACAACATATTGAACTTCCCCGTCTTCATCCTTGACTGGGGTCAGAAGTGTCTCTCCAAGAACCTGATTGTCATTTTCCATGTCTACTTCATCAAGGAAAGCAACTTCCACTCCCTCTTTCACTGCCTTAATATATTGTTGTTTCAAAGGATTAAGATGTTTTTGAGGTAAAACCTCTTCCATCGTCCTTCCGATATCACTACCAGCCATCCCCGCATGGAGCAGGCCGTTCTCATTGGCAAATAAATAACGGAATTGGTAACCCGGTTCGACTTGCATGATAAAAACAAGATCCTTCACATGTTTAAAGATGATATCTGAAATCATCTGTTCTATTTTTTTCGAAGCAGAGACGCCTCTTCTTCTTTTAGCTATTCTTGTTTGCTTCATCTGATTCATCAAACCATCCTCATTCCAGAAGTACAATAGTACCTGGTTCATGACTGCGAACTAGTTTTATGTACCTATTTTACCCTTTAAAATAAGGAAAAACGATACTATTTTTTAAAAATTTACAATTTTTCGCTAAAAAACGACAATTAACACTCGAATGGAGCCCTCCCCAATCACCCAGCATACACTGCATTAGAGGAGGAGATTCGATGTATCATATTGTAAAAAGAGGCGAAACGCTAGCAGTGATTTCTGCTAACTATCGCAGGTCGCTTCAACAAATCCTGACGGCCAATCCTGGTATCACAAATCCAGCACTTATCTATCCTGGCCAGCGAATCGCAATTCCGGGACTTCCCGACCCTGCTTCTATCCCCTACTCGATTTCGGTTTCATTGGGCAGCAAAAGGCTAACACTTTTTCAATCCGGCAGGCTGATAAAATCCTATCCTGTAGGCATCGGGAAAATGCTAACTCAAACCCCGGTTGGCGAATATGTGATTGTGAACAGAGAACCTAATCCCGGCGGACCATACGGCTCTATGTGGCTGTCGCTATCAAAACTCGGATATGGCATTCATGGAACAAACAACCCTGCGTCGATTGGCAAGGCCGTTTCGAAGGGATGCATCCGGATGCATAACAAAGATGTTCTTGAGTTGGCACGGCAAGTACCTAACGGAACGAGAGTCACAATCACAAGATAGTCCCCCATTAAAAGGCTTCTATTTCTCAATCAGCCAAATTAAGGGTATAATGAAAATAGGTTTAACAAATGCCGTAATAATGAAAGGAGCCTATCCATTGAATAATGAAAGGAACAAGATCCCCCCACTCCGTCCAACGATCGAGAACCTCTCACAAGCAATCTTCACTGTGAACCGTCATGCCAAGACTGCTCCAAATCCGAAATTTTTATATCAGTTAAAACATGATGCGATAAAAAAAATGCTACGGGAAGGTAAAGCTAAAAAAACTGGACTCCATTTCTCAAATAATCCGAGAAACAGCCAGCAGCAATCAGACGTACTAGTGGTTTGCGGTGATTACACATTCCACATCCCGCCGACTAAACAGGACTTCGAACAGCTTCCCCATTTAGGAAAACTCGATCAGTCAGTGAGGAATCCAAGGGCTACCATTTCATTGACCAACGCTAAAAGGTTATTGTCAGCCTACACAGGATTGAAAGAATCCAACGAGACCTCCGGAGCAGGCAAGACAAGGAAATATGCTAAACCTGTATTCAAGAAACTTGGAGAACGATACCCTTAAAAGAAATGCGCAAGCGCCTTGGTCAGCCTCGACAAGCGCTGCCCGACAAAAACGCCACGTCCTGTGGCTGTCGGGTCTGCACGTCCTGTGCCTCAGAGGTCATGCCAGTGAAGTCGTTCTTTGACTTCATTGGCATGACCGAAGCGTCTCGAGGGGCTAGTCGCTGGAGCTAGACATTTCTCTAAGTGAAATTCAATCTCTCTTATCTCAAAAAGAAAGCTGAAAATCAGCTTTCTTTTTTGGTTGCAGTTTTTTTGACTATAAAATCAATTCGTCTATCTTCAGGACCAATTCACTAATCTCTGGCTTGCTGATCTGGGCATCGGCACCTACGACACTGCCCTTATGCCGTAGTTCATTCGTGATTAAAGATGAAAAAATGATAACAGGAAGTCTTCCGAGAACCGGATGTTCTTTTATCCTCTTTGTCAGATGATGTCCATCCATCTGCGGCATTTCAATGTCTGTGATCACAAGCTGTACTGACTCTGAAAAAACATCAACATTCTCTGCCAGGTGTTCAAGGTAGGTTATGGAATCCTGGCCATTCTCAAAGAATTCAAGGTACTGGAATCCTGCTTCGCTCAAAGTATCATGAAGCATTTTCCTTAACATTGCAGAGTCTTCCGCAATGACGATTCTTTTCGTGGAACGTTCCCTGGGACCAAGTTTCTTGACATCGCTAACTTTGATTCCAGACTCAGGATTGATCTCAAGAAGGATTTTTTCAAAGTCCAGGAAAAGTACCATTTCTCCTCCTAGCTTGATTACTCCGATAATTTGGCTCTCCTGTCCCTGATACATATCTGACGGCTTCTCAATTTGAGCCCAGGAGATGCGATGGATTTGCGTAACCATATGGACATGGAACACCGTTTTCAGCTGATTGAATTCCGCGACGATGAACTTATCAAGCTGTGGATTTGTCGATTCCTGAAGCCCTAGCGCGGCCGCTACATTGATGACTGGCAGCACTTCTCCCCTTAGTTCCATAATTCCCTCAACAAATGGATGGGCGTTCGGGATTGCCACTACCGGTACAGGATTGAGGATTTCTTTCACTTTCATGACATTTATCGCGAATTTATTCTCGCCAATGCCGAACTCGACAATTTCCAGTTCATTCGTGCCTGATTCTAATAGAATACTGCTATCATTCATAATTTTCTACCTTCTCTTTATAAAATTAGGACTATATACCTCTTATCGGCAGGATTATTTAAACTGTTTAGATGAAGGTGTGAGAATCTCGGTGCGTAGTTAGATTGAACTTATGTAATTAAAATAATAGCCCAAATAAAAAAGCAAACCGAAAGCTCTCGGTTCACTTCTCTAAATCATTTAACCAATGTCCTGCCTAATGCCGTACCTACTTGCTTTTGATGATGAAGGTCGTGCTGGATAAAATCGATTAGATATGCTCCAACCGTCATGTGGTTATCGGAAATATTAAATGAAACAGCCAGCTTATCACTGTCCATTTGATCAAGCATTTTTCGGTACTCTTTACGAATCACCAGCAGTTCATCGAGCACTTGATCTTTTGTTGCTGTCTTTTCCGCATATTCACGAGCACGGTCGTTGACTCCCTGGAAATCAGGATAGGAAGGCAGTACAGCTCCTTCCTTAAAGTATGGGAACCTTTCTTCAAGTGAATATTTATCCCAAAATAACAGGTGCGCAACGACTGCTGCAACTGACCACTTACCTTCACCTAAAGGCATTTGCCACTCGGTATCTGTAATATCTCTCAAGGATTTTACCCAAACATCAAACTCTGTATAATGCTGTTTCATTTGTTCCAGATTCAATAGACTCTCCCCTTTACTTTTCAATCATAATAAATATTCGCTCTTTAATGAAAATAACCTTCATTTTTTGAGCAGACGATTTTTACACCTTTTCGCTTCAGCATGGTAAAATGGTGATATTCAATCGGAGGGATGAAAGACGTGGAGCATTTAATTAACAATAGGGTGAAAAATATAGAAATCTCGGGAATCAGGAAATTCTTTAATATGGTCGCAGATGTAAAAGACATGGTTTCCTTGACCATAGGCCAGCCTGACTTTCCGACACCGGAACATGTCAAAGAAGCTGGCAAGAAAGCAATCGATCAGAACATCACTACATATACACATAACGCCGGACTAATACAGCTAAGGAAAGCTTCTGCAGATTTTTACAAAAAAAAATATAATGTTGATTATTCAGCGGATAATGAAGTCATTATTACAGTAGGCGCAAGCGAGGCTATTGACATTACTTTTAGGACCATTCTCGAAGAAGGATGTGAAGTTATCATCCCAGGTCCTGTTTACCCAGGGTATGAACCAATTATCAAACTTTGCGGTGCTACACCAGTCTATGCGGACATCAGGAATACACAATTCAGGATGACCGCAGGGTTGATCGAAAGCCTGATTACGGATAAAACGAGGTGTATCGTCCTCCCATATCCTTCAAATCCTACCGGGGTTAGTTTAAATGAGGAAGAACTGAAAGAAATAGCCCAGCTGCTTAAGGATAAGGAAATCTTTGTCCTGGCGGATGAAATCTACAGTGAGCTTGTTTATGAGCAGAAGCATGTCTCAATTGCCCAGTTCATGAAGGAAAAAACAATTGTCATTAACGGACTTTCCAAATCCCACTCGATGACTGGATGGCGAATAGGGATGCTATTTGCGCCTGAATATCTTGCGAAACATATTCTGAAAGTGCATCAATATAATGTGACGTGTGCGACTTCTATTTCACAAATGGCTGCTTTAGAGGCTTTGACAGCCGGGATTGATGACGCATTGCCAATGAAGCAGGAGTATGCTTCAAGACGGGATTATGTCTTTAACAGACTCCATTCTATGGGACTTGATGTAATCAAGCCTGATGGCGCGTTTTACTTTTTTGTCAAAATTCCAACATCCAATATATCATCATTTGATTTTTGCATGGAATTAGTAAATGAAGTAAAACTTGCTGTGGTTCCAGGAAGTGCTTTCTCTGACTTTGGAGAGGGATATTTCCGGCTTTCATATGCGTACTCGATGAATACACTAAAAGAAGGGCTCGACCGTTTGGAAAGTTATTTGCGGAATTAAATTGGAAAGCCGTCCCTCATCAGGAACGGCTTTTTATTATCCCTTGTATTTTCCGTTATTCTTAGGAGCTTTCTCTTTTTTTGCCTTATCCTTATGGATCTTATTCGTTGCTGCACTGCCAATTTCATGTGAGAACTCAGAATCAATTACAGCAGAGTCAAAACCCTTTTTGTTCTTTTGCTGCGGGTCGTTCTTTTTCGTCCTTTTAGCCATAGAAATCCCCTCCTTTAGGTTTTAGTATTTTTTCCGGGAGGGGAGTCTATGACTAGAAAATATTATGATTGTTTCCAGTACTTATATAATGCCTGTGTACCGCTGTTTTCTTCGCCTTTGTTGGCAATTTGCTCGTATAACGACAATGCCAAAGAAAGTCCTGGCACTTCCATATCCATCCGTTTCGCTTCGTCCAGGGCGATTTTCATGTCCTTGATAAAGTGCTTGATGTAAAATCCGGGCTCAAAATTGCCATCAATCATCCTTGGTGCAAGGTTGGAAAGCGACCAGCTGCCTGCTGCACCCGAAGAGATGCTCTTCAATACGGATTCCGGATCAAGGCCAGCTTTTTCTGCATAGATAATCGCTTCGCATACACCGATCATATTGGAAGCAATCGCAATCTGGTTACACATTTTCGTATGCTGCCCAGCACCAGCCTTACCCTGGTGAACAATATTCGTTCCAAGGATATTAAGCAGGGGTTCTACTTGAAGAAAAGCCTCATCATCGCCACCTGCCATGATTGCAAGCCTTGCTTCACGGGCACCGACATCCCCACCGGAAACAGGCGCATCAATTGCATGAATCCCTTTCTCTTTTGCCTGTTCATAAATCTTTTGGGCAAGGGACGGAGTCGAAGTGGTCATATCAATTAAATAACTGCCTGGCTTGGCATTGGCAATGATGCCATCTTCCCCAAGATACACTTCTTCCACATCTGAAGGATAGCCAACGATTGTAAAAATCACATCTGCCTTCTGTGCTACATCATGCGGTGAATCTGACCATACTGCTCCCTTTTCTAGCAAATCCGCAGCCTTTTCCTGTGTTCGTGTATATACGGTTAGCTGGTAACCTGCATCTAGCAGATGGCCTGCCATACTTTTTCCCATAACTCCAGTACCAATAAAACCGATTACCGTATCTTCTTTAGACAGCATATGTATTCCTTCTCCCCTTATAGATTTTAGATTTATTTTAACATTATCCATAAGAAAAGGCCGAGAGTTTACTCCTCGGCCTCCAGAACGATCTACCATTCTATGCGCATCAATAGTTTACCCTGACTGTATTGATCCCAAACCTATAATATCGAGTTAGTCTTAACCTGGAAAGGGATGCAACTCGTATATCCAGTGAAGAACATACTTTTCTTGCGTTTAATGATTTGACGTTGCGCTGGAAATCTTTATATACTTTTTCTATACTGTATTATTGAGGTGCGGATATGTTTTATAAAGAGCTATATGTTTATGACAGCAACAAACCGGTAAAAGCGATCATCCGAAACTACACAAAAGATGATTTTGACCAGTTGATCCAGGTACAGAAAGAGTCCTTCCCGCCTCCGTTTCCTGAAGAACTCTTGTGGAATGCCGAACAGCTGACCAACCATATAAGTTTATTTCCGGAAGGTGCGCTCTGTGTGGAAATCGACAGCAGGATTGCTGGTTCAATTACTGGATTGGTTGTTCATTTAGAAAATGACGACGAGGACCATTCCTGGGCTGAAATAACGGATAATGGGTATATAAGGAATCATGATCCGGAAGGCAATACCCTTTACATTGTCGACATTTGCATAAGTCCCGCTTATCGCAAGCTTGGTCTTGGAAAATGGATGATGCAAGCTATGTATGAGACGGTCGTGCAATTAAGGCTCGAAAGACTATTGGGTGGTGGCCGGATGCCAGGATATCAAATACACTCCAATGTCATGTCCATTGACCAGTATGTAGACAAGGTGCTAGAAGGTGCTTTGAAGGACCCAGTTGTTTCCTTTTTGCTGCGATGCGGACGAACACCGGTCAAACCTGTAGCAAACTATCTTGAGGATGAGGAATCCTTGAATTATGGGATGCTGATGGAATGGAAGAATCCTTTTAAAGTATAGAAGCTGCCTTTCCGGCAGCTTTTTGTATTCTACAGCCTTAAGAGGGCCGTAATGAGGACTTTCTGAACCTGTCCGAAGTTGCTCTTTCTTCTGACAGCTTCTCATATTTCTCCTGTACTTCCCAACCTTTTTAGATTGCACTTAAAGGCTTTTAAGCACAAAAAAATGCCGGCTGATGAACAGCCGGCCAAATCTGGGGGAAAATGAGAATGATTAGCTTACTTTCAGTCTAACCAAAGTGCTTACTCATCTATACCCGCTCTATATAGGTTAAAACATTTTTTATATTACAATTATGTTACAAAGAAATTGCCTGGTTTACTGCTTCTACCACTTCTTCTGTTGTGCTCATATTCAGCACGCTTGAAGCCAGTTTTTCCATATCTGCTTTGTTTAAGTTCCTGATCAGTGAGCGTGCTTTCAGGATTGAAGACGCACTCATGGAGAACTCGTCAAGGCCAAGGCCAAGCAGGATTGGTATCGCCGTTTCGTCTCCGGCCATTTCTCCGCACATTCCAGCCCACTTGCCTTCTTTATGAGCTGCATCAATGACCATTTTTACAAGGCGAAGGATTGATGGGTTGTATGGCTGGTACAAGTATGATACTTGCTGATTCATCCTGTCCGCTGCCATTGTGTATTGAATCAAGTCATTTGTTCCGATGCTGAAGAAGTCGACTTCCTTTGCGAATTGGTCTGCTAGGACTGCAGTGGAAGGAATCTCAACCATGATGCCGAGTTCGATATGCTCAGCAACCTCGATGCCTTCCTCAATTAACTTCGCTTTTTCTTCTTCAAGCATCGCTTTTGCTTCCCTGAACTCATTAAGAGTAGCGATCATTGGGAACATAACCTTCAGGTTGCCATGCACACTGGCACGTAAAAGAGCGCGCAATTGTGTGCGGAAAATATCCACTTCCTCAAGGCAAAGGCGGATTGCCCTGAAGCCAAGGAACGGATTCATTTCTTTAGGCAGGTTTAAATATGGAAGCTCTTTATCTCCGCCTATATCCAATGTACGGACAACGACTGGCTTGCCTTCCATGCCTTCAAGCACTGCCTTATAAGCTGTATATTGTTCCTCTTCTGTAGGAAGCTGGTCCCTGTCCATATAAAGGAATTCTGTACGGTAAAGGCCTACTCCCTCGCCGCCATTCTCAACTACACCTTTTAAATCCTTAGGCGTTCCAATATTGGCAGCAAGCTCTACGTGGTGGCCATCTGCTGTTACAGATTTTTCATTAACTAGCTTAGCCCATTCAGCTTTTTGTTTTTCGAAATCTTCCTGAGTCTTCTTAAAGGCTTCAAGCACTTCAGGAGTCGGATTGAAGTGCACTTCACCTTTCAATCCATCAACAACAACGATATCACCGTTGTTGATTTCTTCTGTAGCTGCCTTGGTCCCTACCACTGCAGGAATTTCCATTGATCGTGCCATGATTGCAGAATGGGAAGTGCGTCCCCCAATATTCGTAGTAAAGCCCTTTACAAATTGGCGATTCAATTGAGCAGTATCTGAAGGAGTCAAATCCTCTGCCACGATGACTACTTCTTCCGCGATCATGCTAGGATTCGGGATCTGGATTCCCAACAGGTTGGCCAATACACGCTTCGTCACGTCGCGGATATCTGCTGCACGCTCTTTCATATATTCATTGTCCATCGACTCGAACATGCCGATGAACATATCAGCCGTTTCTTTCAATGCATGTTCCGCATTGACATTTTCAGTTTTGATTTTATCTTCAATGGGTGAAATTAATTCTGGATCGCTCAATACTAGAAGATGAGCATCAAAAATCGCTGCTTTATCAGCACCTAAAGCCGTTCCGGCATGATCACGGATTTTTTCAAGCTCAGCTTTTGAAGTCTGAAGCGCTGACTGGAAACGCGCAATTTCATCAGTTGGAGCATCGATTGTTCTTTTTTCAAAAGAAAAATCTGGTTCGACAAGCTTATAGGCTTTCGCGATCGCAATGCCGTTTGAAGCGGCAATTCCCTGGAGAAAGCCCATTATTCAGCTAAACCTTCTTTTTTAAGAGCTTCTTCTAGTGTGTTAAGAGCATCCTGCTCGTCGCTTCCTTCAGCGATGATCGTGATTTCTGCTCCCTGGCCGATACCTAATGACATTACACCCATGATTGACTTAAGGTTTACCTTTTTTTCTTTATATTCTAAGTGGATTTCTGAATCGAACTTGCTAGCAGCTTGTACAAGCATCGTAGCAGGGCGTGCGTGAATTCCTGTTTCAGCAACAACCTTGAATTGTTTTTGTACCATACTATATCATTCTCCTTTTAAATAGATGATTAAGATGACCATACATGATGCCTTCCAAACTAAATGGTTCAATTCAGCGAAAGGTCAAAACTCAGGCCTAGCTAAAATGATATTTGTATTTTACCCATTTGTATTGTTCTTTCACACCATATATTGTTTCCAATCATTTCCGAAGAAATTCGGATTGGCATCCCACACAAAAGAATAGCATTTTGGATAGGGTTAGACAATGAAAAAACATTGATTTTTAAAGGTTTAGAGCATTTTTTTTTAGTAAAACGTTTTCATTTTATCGAAATTGTGACAAGAGGTTATTTTATCGTCTGAAGATATTCTTTATGTTATCCTTCAATCCTGTTTTGCTCTCTTCCTTCCGTAATTTTTCCAGTGCGTTGAACTGTTTTTTTATTGTTTTGATTTCATCCTTAAACCAGCTATCAATATTTTCATCCAAATGCTCGCCATATCGAACCCTTTCGTAGGTCTGGATGGTACGTGGCTCATAATGGATGCCGAGTCTTTCGAACCATTCCTTGACATCTTCATGGTTAAGCCGTCCCAGCTCCTTTTTATAGGCATATTTTTCAAGCTGGAAAATTTCCTTCCTTATAAGGTTGCTTGGTACTACTGTCCGCCTTCTTGTGAGATGGCCACTGTTTGCTGGACCATCAATGGAGGTGGTGGTGAAAAACCCTGCCTGTACTGCTTCTTCCTTTGTCTGCCTGCTAAATAAATTGGTTTTTTTATAAATTAAGTAAAAAGCAAGTCCAATTATTATTACAAACAGAATAGGTCCCCAAAAATCCGGATCGAAAACCTGCCTGGACTGTTCAAAAGGTATGTCATTCTCCATATTGGGCAATTGCCCAGAGAATACTTTGTTGGCCCGTGCTTGCATAGCTGGAGAAGCAATCCAGGCAAAAAAAGGATATAACAGAAGAGAGAGCATCCACCCTATCACTTGGAGGACAATAAAGAAAATTTGCTTCAGTAGATCTCTTCCAAACGTTAATACCGCAACCAGGAGCAAAATAAACCCCAGCAGCTTTGAGTAGGTGACAACAAATCTTTTTTTGGAACCCAGTTTAATATCCATCCACTTCAGCAAAAATTGCCCCGATAATACAAACAGCAGCTGAAAGATTAAAAGGAACACGATTTGAATTAAGTATGACTCGCCATAAAAATAAGCAAGCGGTGAAACGAAAACCCCGATCAGAAATGTGACGACAAGCCAAACACTTTCTGAATGACTTGTAGAATCCTGATGGAACTTAAGCACCCTCGAAAAAATCAATATTGCCATAATCCCTAAATAAAAAATCTCTAGATTGCTCAAGTTGCCTGCCACGAAGAGAAGAGGCATGATCACCAGAAAATACAATGGTTTTGCAAGATGTGGTTTCAGCTCCAATAAAACCGTAAAAAGCATAGAGGCTGCAGCAGCTATTCCCATGGCTGCAAGTAAAGGCATTACCTGTGAAGATAGCAAATGAAATATCACAAGAATGAGACTTGCAAAGGTCCATTCTATATAAAAGCGAAAAAAGACATTTAAGACTCTGTTTTTCATTTGCCCGCCACATCCTTCAACATAATTTTCATTGGCTCCAGGAAAGCATGTTCATTATCTATTTGCAGCTCGAATACCTGAACTCCTTCTCTAATCCATTCTTGGATATATCCATCTGCTCCTTTTGTACGGATTCCAGCATGTATCATGGTAGGGGCAATCGGTAAATGCAGTTTGTAAAAAAACAGCAGCTGTTCATGAGGAATCGTTGGTGAATGGAAATCTGCTATTGCCAGTAAATCAAGCAGCTTCTGAAGATGGTCTTTGCCAGACCCTAATGGCAGATAAGTAAATGGTGTAAAGCCAGCAGACCTGATATTCATGCAGAGCGAGAAGGGAATATTCCTCCCATGAAAAAAGTAGGCCATTTCTGCTGTGCTGCTCATCAAAAATTCCAGATTGCTAGTCACTGAATACCCGTCAGTAACATTAATGAACAAAACAGCACCTGCCTCATTGATCCGTTCATATTCCTTCGTCTGCAAGGTCATTTTCCTTGCACTTGCATTCCAGTCGATCCTGTTGAAGCTGTCTGTCGGCAGATAATCTCTTGTTCCGATTGGCCCCATATTATCTTCAAACACAGAGAAAAAGGACGGGCTGTGGCCAGGCTTAACTGACTTATGTTTATCGATATTACGCACTGAAATAGCCCTTGGATAGACTAATGCCTCTATATTGATAACGTCTGTAAACTCAAGAATCGTATCTCCGAATCCAAAGAAATGCGGGATATGGAGCTCCATTTTTCTTATTTTTGATGATCCTCGCTTTTCAGCGACAAAAGGAATATTGATGTTGATTTTTTCTTTTTGTCCCAACGAGAACGGCAGGCTGACATCAACTCTTGAAGAATGAATATGATACTCGCCAGAAACCGGGACAACCGCATTATCAAAATAGATGGAGAGATTGCCTTTCATAATTGGAAGGCCTTGATTGAGAAACTGAAGGCACCACTCCCCTTTGTCTCCGATGAAAAACCGATTACGCTTACGGTCATTATCGAAAAACAAGCCTTCACCAATATGTTTCAGATAGTAGGAATTCCCAGCTGCAATAAAAATGATCATCAGGCCAGTTCCAAACATCAGCAAGGAATTCATGTAAAAACTCGCAATCAGTAATAGGATACCTAGAAAGGCCAATATGGATAGAAAGCGGTCCTCAATGACGATTTTTTTCCATTGCATTGGCTTAAACCTCGAATTCTACCGGAAGCGGAATGGATTCCAGCAAATCCTCAATTACTTTTTCTGGTGTCAATGTCAGCGAAGCCTCCGCAGACAAATAAATCCTGTGTCCTAACACGAAGGGGGCCATCTCTTTCACATCATTTGGAACAACATAGCTACGCCCTTTTATGAGGGCTCTTCCTTGTGCAGCCTTCACTAAAGCAAGCGTTCCCCTAGGACTAATCCCTAATTCTATTGAAGAATGTTTCCTTGTTTTCCGGGTGATTTGCAATAGATACTCTTCAACCACTTTAGTTAACTTCACATTCCTGAGTTCCTGCTTTAAAGAATTGATATCCTCTTCGCTTATAACGGAGTTGACTTCTGACACTACAGTTCCAAATCTATGTTTTTTTATCATTTCCCTCTCTTCATTTATTTCTGGATACCCAAGAGCCAACTTAATAAAGAAACGGTCCATCTGTGCGACCGGAAGCTGGAATGTCCCCTGCTGTGATTCTACAGGATTCTGGGTTGCAATAACGAGGAAAGGCGATTTTAAGGAAATCGAATGGCCATCGATGGTTACCTGATGTTCCTCCATTGCCTCCAGCAGGCTTGACTGGGTTCTTGGTGTTGCACGGTTGATTTCATCTGCCAGAAGAATATTGGTGACAATTGGACCCGGTTTTAATTCGAACTCCTGAAGTTTTGGATTAAAAAACTGGATCCCTGTAATATCACTAGGCAAAACGTCCGGTGTGAATTGGATTCTTGAGAAATGACCGCTTATCGTCCTGGCAAATGTTTTAGCAAGCAATGTTTTCCCCGTTCCTGGCACGCTTTCCATGAGAATATGGCCATTATTCAATAGAGCTATGACCATCATCTCTACCTCATGATCACGCCCAACCACATTTTTCCTAATTTCTTCTTTTAGCTGCTCTAGTTTGTTTACTATTTCCATTTCTCTTTCCCCCATTGCGAATGAACTCATGTCTTCTTTTTGTAACGCTCTTTTCATAAACTTCGTTGCTTTTTCAACGAAAAGTAAAAGCCGGCACCTGGGTTTTTACGAGTAGGATTGCAGCCCTTGTTCAGTAGCCTTCTCGAAAAGAGCCCCGATACCTTTAATAATGTGGTAAAAAGTTCATGTTCGAAAAGCAACAAATCAAAGCAAAAACTGCCTTCTTTAAAAGACTTATGAAAAGTTTAACACCCGAAAGTAAAAATGTGAATTTTCAACCAATTTTATCCAAATAAAAAGGAACACTTTTTAGTGCTCCCCCGGAAATTTTTTTTGAAAAACATGCAGTTCTTCCTGAATAATATTTAAAAGCTTATCAAGCTCCTGGCTGGCTGATATGGTTTGTACGCTTAGAAAACCTGTTTCCTTAGCGGCTGAAATCATTTCTCTCCGTTTGTGTTCGATTTCTACCATTATCTTTTCAGGGCACAAAGTTTCCATCAACGAATCACCTCATCAGTCTGTGTTAATATTTTACTACTATTCCACTAATAGGGATAGTAAAAATTTACCCTAGCCGTTAGTTTTTTTTGAATTTAACTCCTCGCTTCATCCATATATCTAAAGATGACATCGCCACCTCTTTGAGCGATACCCCTGATGTGCTTAAAATCTTGCCTTACTACCAACAATTCACGAAAATCCATAAAATCCTGTTTCGCGACAAAGATTTCTTCTACTTCTTTATTTTTCAAACTTTCCAGCATTCGGACAGCCTGTTCTTTATCCAAAATAACCACCCCTTGTTTCATAAACTAAAACTATTTTATCTCCTATTAATCAATTTGCAAATTCCAATTATTTTTCTTTCCCATGTTTCTAAATTTGTAAATGGAAAACATTTTAAATTTTATCTGGATGCACATGTAATTTTTCTATATAATAGGTTATATAAATTGAATTTTCTAACTTTTATAAAATGAAAGTTTCGTGAACATTTGAAATTTAATACTGATTTTCCTTTACGCTAGGTGAAAATTAAGGCAAAATGTTAGTAATTCGAAATATAACGAAGGAGCGAGTTTATTTGAAGAAAGCCGAAGTTGGAAATGTAATCGAATTCAAAGCAGGATTGCAAGGTGTCGTAGAAAAAGTCAATGAAAACTCAGTTATTGTTGATTTGACATATATGAACAATTTCCGGGATTTGGAGCTCGATCAACGCACTGTCATCAATCATAAAAACTATAAAATTGTTAAAGAAACAGCCTATTAATATATGAAAGCCAAGAAGAGAAAAGCAGCCTAAGCTGCTTTTTCTTCTTTATTCTTTATTTTCCTTGCCAGCAAGTTCTTTAAAGGATTTTACTTTTCCATGCGGATGCTGATCCTGTTTTCGGACAGTCCAATTACGCTCCCTCTCGCGCTTTGATTCTGACATGATCTTCCCTCCATTCAAATTTTCGTTCATTATTACCATGCCCCATCTGGAAGAAATCATTTCCTTACAATTTTAATGAATTATTTGGTACAATAAATTTTGTTTCTGGAAAGGGGTTATATGAAAAATGAAGAATTGGATAGCGGATCGCAGATTAATTCTTGGTATTTTGATCGCGCATCTACTACTATTTTTTACCTTCGAGGATAAAGACGTATTCTGGTATATATTCACAGCTTCGATGCTGGTTCTGATTAGTTACTCCATCATACACGAAGAAATCGAGGACAATACCTCAACACTCTCTTACTTAACGCTAGGGGTTGCTTCGGGTCTCGGTTTGTTTGGCCTCTTTTGGCTTGGGAGCTTCCTGATCGAGGTGCTCAATTTACCCTTCGCCAACCAAATCTCGCGTCTATACAGCAGATTCTCACCTGACTTATTCTGGCATTATCTCGTCTTGGTGTTAATACTTGCACCTGGTGAAGAAATCTTTTGGCGAGGATTTATCCAAAAACGACTCAGCAAATACTTTAGTGTGAAAATTTCGATTGGTCTTTCTGTTATTTTATATGCTTCTGTCCATCTCTATTCTGGAGAGTTCATTCTCGTGTTGGCTGCAATTATCGCAGGGCTGTCGTGGAGTATTTTATATGCATGGAAACGGAGCATGCCACTCGTTATTGTCTCTCACATCGTCTTTGATTTATTACTATTTGTTTTTCTTCCTCTTAGCTAAATTGCAAATAATTAGAATTCCAACTCAAAGTGACCCATGCCGATCATTGGCTTATGGGTCATTTTCATTATTGTCCTATCTGCCTGTCCATGATATTTTGTAAAAGCGGCAAGTACTGTAACTTTCATTAATCTATTCCGTCTAAAAATGTAGAAATCACCAATCGAAATAACAGGGGGCAATTAGGCATGAACAAATTAGCGAAACCTTTTGCGGTAATCGGATTTTCAGCACTAATCATTGCAGGCTGTGGTTCTCAAGAAGAATCCAAACCGACAGATAAGGCACCTGCAGCCCAGCCGGCTGCTGCGCCAGAAAAAAATGAAGAAGATCAAAAGACAACGGACCAAGAAAAAAGTAATGAAGAGGGATTAATCCGCATAATGGAACAAAACATCGCCTATACAATAAAAGGCGAACAAAAGGAACAAACTGCTTTTTTGAAATACAATGATAATCAAAATTACTCTATGTATGTTTTACCGGAATATGAATTGTCAGCAGAGGAACCTAACAAGGATGTATTGATGTGGACTGAAGACGACAGTGTGTTTATGCGGATAGAATTACTGCCAGCTGACGCGGAATGGGCGTTAGTCGAAGAGAATTCAAAAGCTCAGCTAGCAGCTGTAGGTCCTGAAGTAAAAGAAGCCCAAAAACCTGAAGACCCATTCTTCAACAATGCATGGGCTATGGAAACTCAAAGCGGATCAGACATCGTAACAACTTATTTAATTAAAAATCAGGAACAACCTTTAAAACTGACTCTATTCACAAAAGAAGATGCTGACCATCGCAACGCATTCCTGGAAATGGCCAAAACGATCATGAAAGAGAATAAATAAAGAAGGGGCTTCCCCCCTTCTTTTTTATTTATTCTCATTAACTGGTTTCATCCATAACAACACTATAAAGATTAAACTGATATAGCCAAAAACTGGGTACAAGATTGAAAGAAGTGTTCCATAATCGATCAAGCTGATGAAATAACAAATTAAGAAGAGCAGTGAGACGACGAGTAGGCTTGGCAGCTTGACATATTTTTGAATCTGCCTTTCAAGGCCAAAAATATTGCCGATTACAGATGTGAATATTTCACCATATACAATCAGGACAAAAATCCAGTAAAGTCCTGCAGCTAGCTGCTTCATAACGACTGCCATCGGTATTTCAAAAGTTTCGAATCCTGGGAGCATGATTAAGGTCAAATGGCTTGAAAGCAGGATTAAAGTCAGCGCAATCCCGCCGAGGATTCCTCCCCATTTTACAGTATTATCGTCTTTCATCTCTGCTGCAACAGGAACAAGCACTGCCTGGGCAAGCGACAGGTTTAGGGCTGTATATGAAAATGGTCCGATTACGGCCTTCCAGCCATCCTCTGCATATGGAATAAAAACGACCTGTTCAATGAATCCAGGCAACTTAACGGAAAGGAAAAATAAGATCAGACTGAACAAGATCATCATCGGCACGACAAAGGTGTTGACAGCAAATACGCCCTTTAAACCGACAACCATAACGGCAAGTGACAATGCAATCGTGATAAAGATTCCCAGCGATTTTGTCAATCCAAGCTGCTCCTCGAAAACTGCCCCTGCACCCGAAAGCATAACGGCACAAACCCCTAGCAGCATAAACAGCATCATAATATTGATGATCCTGCCAAAAAACTTCCCAAATAAATGTACATTCATTTCTTCATATGAACGGGCCCCGATTGCCGCTGCAATACGCATCAATTTTGCACCCAAATATGTAAGAATGTAACCCGCCATGAAAACCCCAATCAATCCAAATATTCCAAAGCGGGAAAAGAATTCGACGATTTCCCTCCCGGTCGCAAAGCCGGCTCCCACAACAGTACCAACATAAACAGCAGCGATTTGAAAGGCAGCACCCCAATTTGTCTTCAAAGCGTTCCCCTCCCTCCTTCTCAATATATGTAAGGATAGACAAACCATGACGAGCTTTTTTTAAAAGGTAATTCAAACACCACAATTTCAAAAAATTACCATAATCAAACTTCTTGAAAGTCAAATTAGGTCAAAGTATAATAAATTCAAATTGATCAAAGATAGTCAAGGTCAAAAGAAAAATCTTTGATCATTTTAAATGGAAATTACATTTTTGAAGGAGGAATTTAAATGCTTTGCCAAAATTGCCAGGAAAAACACGCAAATATCCAGTTGAGAGTAAATTTAAACGGTAATCAGAAGCATTTAATGCTCTGCGAAGATTGCTACCAAACAGAAAAAGAAAAATTAGGTGCTTCCTTTGGCAGCCCGATGTCTGGATTTTCCGGCTTAGGTGGCTCGCCTTTTAATGATATGTTCAAACAGTTTTCAAGCAATATGAATAATCAAGAACCTAATCATCGCCCGGCTGCTGTTAAGAAAACTGCTGGTGGAAGAAATGGCTTCATCGATCAATATGGGAGAAACTTGACCCAAATTGCAAAGACCGGTTTGATTGATCCTGTAATTGGACGAGACGAAGAAATCAAACGAGTAATCGAGATATTAAATAGGAGGAATAAAAATAATCCTGTGCTGATCGGGGAACCTGGAGTAGGTAAGACAGCCATTGCTGAAGGACTCGCTCTAAAGATTATTGAGGATGCTGTCCCTGATAAACTGAAGAACAAGGAAGTTTATCTTTTAGATGTTGCTTCGATGGTTTCCAATACAGGAATTCGCGGCCAATTTGAGGAGAGAATGAAACAACTGATTTCTGAATTACAGGCCCGCAAAAATATCATTTTGTTCATTGATGAAATCCATCAGCTTGTTGGTGCTGGCTCTGCAGAAGGTTCCATGGATGCAGGTAATATCCTGAAGCCAGCACTTGCCCGAGGTGAGCTTCAGGTAGTCGGTGCAACAACTCTGAAGGAATATCGTCAAATTGAAAAAGATGCGGCGCTCGAGAGACGCTTCCAGCCAGTAAATGTCATCGAACCAACAGTGGACGAGGCTGTCGAAATCCTGAAGGGAATTCAATCGAAGTACGAAGATTTCCATCAGGTTTCCTTTCCGGAAGAAACGATAAAGGCATGTGTCCAGCTCTCACACCGTTATATCCAGGATCGCTTCCTTCCTGACAAAGCGATTGATTTAATGGATGAAGCTGGTTCTAAGCTTAACCTGGTTTCTGATTATACAAATAAAAATGATGCCGAAAGCCGCCTTGCTGAAATCGCAAAGGAAAAGGAAGAGGCATTGAAGCAGGAAGACTATGAAACAGCTGCAAAGCTTCGTGACGAGGAAGCAAAGCTGGAAAAAGCATTAAATGAAAATGGCAATGCAGCACCTCCTTTTGTAACAGTCCTGCATATCCAGGAAATCATCGAACAGAAGACAGGAATTCCTGTGGGCAAACTTCAGGAGGACGAACAAGTAAGGATGAAGAATCTTGTCGCGAACCTTAATGGCAAGGTAATCGGACAGGATGATGCTGTACAGAAAGTAGCCAAGGCAATCCGCCGCAGCCGTGCTGGACTGAAATCAAAAAACCGTCCGATTGGATCATTCCTATTCGTCGGTCCAACAGGTGTCGGTAAGACAGAATTAACAAGGACACTGGCGGAAGAGCTGTTTGGCTCGAAAGATTCAATGGTCCGTCTTGACATGAGTGAATACATGGAAAAGCACAGTGTATCCAAGTTGATCGGTTCACCTCCTGGTTATGTAGGTCACGATGAAGCAGGTCAACTGACCGAAAAAGTAAGGCGGAATCCTTACAGCATCATTCTGCTGGATGAAATCGAGAAGGCACACCCAGACGTCCAGCATATGTTCCTGCAAATTCTTGAGGATGGCCGCCTGACTGATAGCCAGGGCCGCACTGTAAGCTTCAAGGACACTGTTATCATCATGACAAGCAATGCTGGAGTCGGACATAAAACAATTAAGGTAGGATTCAATCAGAGCACAGCTGTCAACGAATCAAGTATCCTTGATTCCCTGGGAGGCTTCTTCAAGCCAGAATTCCTAAATCGCTTCGACAGCATCATCGAGTTCAAGGCACTTGAAAAAAGACATCTTCTTCAAATTGTTGACTTGATGCTTGCTGAACTGAAGGACACACTTTCAGAGCAGAACATCAGCCTAGAAGTTGAAGCTGAAGTAAAGGAAAAGCTTGCTGAGCTAGGATACCACCCTGCATTTGGTGCACGCCCTCTTCGCCGCTCCATCCAGGAACAACTCGAAGATTCCATCGCGGACTTTATCCTTGAAGAACCGGATGCAGCTGAATTAAAAGCAGTTATCGAAAATGATGTAATCATCATTACGCGAAAATAATAACTTTGAAGGTTCGGAGTGAATCCGACCTTTTTTTTTGCCCTTTTCACCTTTGTTGGCTGCACATCTACCTTTGCATTCCCAGTTCAAAAGTCTTATTGATGAAGCTTTGTTCATAACCCAACAGGCAATGTGATAATCTAATAAAATTTTTACAGTTTAAAAATGAAATGTACATAGAAGACATATAGAATAAAAGCATAACTTTTTAAAGAAATGAGGTAAACCTAATGGGTTTTTTGACAAGATTCAGTCTTAAAAATGCTTTTGCTGTTTTTATTATCTCTTTTTTATTGATACTTGGCGGACTGTATTCCTTCACTCGCCTGAAGGTCGATTTATTACCGAATATCGAGTTCCCGCAGCTTTCTGTTGAAGTCATATATCCCGGGGCATCGCCTCAGGATATCAATGAACAAGTGACGGAAAAGCTAGAAACCAAATTCAAGGGAATTGATGGACTCAAGAAAATCCAGAGTTCATCATTTGAAAGCATCGCCATCATCAACCTTGAATTTCCTTTTGATGCTGAACTGGACGATGCTGAACAGCAGGTCAATACCTTCATCAAGGAGGCAGGACTGCCAGAAAATGTAGAAACAAATATTAATCGATTCTCTTTTGGCACATTCCCGATCTTTAATATTTCCCTCTTTGCAAAAGGTGATCAGGATCTGGAACAGCTTGTGAACGAAGAAATCATACCGGAGCTGAATAAAATCCAGGGAATAAACAGTGTTTCAGTTGGCGGTATGACCGAGGATATCCTCCAAATCACTGTGGATGAGGAAAAGGCTTCGCAGCTTGCCCTTAGTTTAAATGACATTAAAGAAAGCATTAATGCCAAGAAATTCAGCTTTCCTGCTGGCAACTTGAATGAAAACGAAATCCAGGTGCCTGTAAGAGTCCAGGAAAAAATTGAAGAAATCGATGAACTCGAGAACCTTGTGATGCAGTCGAATTTCGCGAAGGATGCACCACCAGTTAAACTCGGGGATATTGCATCGATTGAAGTTGTTACCGAAAAGCCGGAAATCACACGCTACAACAAGAAAGAATCTTTATCGATGGCCATCACAAAAAAGCAGGATGCAAATACGGTTGAAGTTGCTGATAAGGTTTTGGCTGTCATAAACAGTTTTGACGACCGCCTTGAGTACGCAATTGGTTTTGATTCTGCGGAAGGTATTGAAAAATCGGTAAATACCCTGGTAAAGGAAGGACTGCTCGGAGCCCTATTCGCTTCGATCGCTGTACTTATTTTCTTGAGGAACTTTAGGGCGACGATTATCGCGATTGTATCGATTCCGCTTTCGCTATTGATTTCATCAATCTTTTTGAATCAGCTGGATATATCATTGAACATCATGACACTTGGCGGTATGGCTGTTGCAGTTGGCCGGGTGGTGGATGATAGTATCGTTGTTATTGAGAATATTTTCCGCAGAGTCCGGAAAACAAATAAGGACATGACGGATGATTTAATACAGGATTCCACGAAGGAAATCCTGAAGGCGATCACATCATCAACCATAACCACGGTTGTTGTATTTTTACCGTTAGGACTTGTCGGGGGAATTACCGGGGAATTCTTCCTTCCTTTTGCTCTAACAATTGTATTTTCTTTGCTTGCATCATTAATTGTAGCCGTTACTATCGTTCCAATCCTGGCAAAATTCTCATTCAAGAAAGTGCCGAAGGAAGAAAAAGAAGGTGTGCTTCAAAGAGCATATGCATCTTCAATAAAATGGTCCCTGAACCACAAAGCTCTGGTCATTTTTCTTTCCATTGCCCTGTTAGCAGGTTCAGGATTCCTTGTCAAAGGTCTTGGCTTCACCTTCATTCCTAATGAAGAACAAAAGCTGCTAGTCGCTACTTTCCAGCTTCCATCTTCTACTTCACTCGAAAAGACGAATGAAGTCTCTTTGAAGGTCGAGAACATGTTCGCAGAGCAAAAAGAAATCAATGATGTTACTGTTGGAATCGGCAGCCGGGATTTCCAGACCGGTCTCAAACGCCAGAACCAGGCGAACTATTTTATCAGTCTCGGAGATGGTGTAAGTGTATCCGAGTTTATACCTAAGCTTGAAAAAGAAATGGAAAATATCGTTCTATCAATAGAGCCAGATGCCAAACTCGGTATCCAGGAGCAATCTACAGGCGGACCGCCATCAAATAATAATGTCAACATCGACTTGTACTCTACTGACCTGGCTGCATTGCAAGACGCGGCTGCCAGCGTAGAAGCTTACATGATGAAGCAGGCAGACCTAAAATATGTTTCTAATAATTTTTCCGAGAAGCAAAAGCAAGTGATTGTAGATATCAACTCCGAAAAATCTGCTCAATTAGGGATATCCGGTTTTCAAATTCTTGGTACCATCGCCGATAAAACAAAACCCGTTGACGCTGGCTCAATGAAACTGGGCGATGAAGAACGACGTATTTCCATAACCTATGATGAAAAGTCCGAAACAATCGAGGATTTAAAAAGCACGGTGATCTTCACTCAACAAGGACCTGTTGGGATTACTGAGATCGCCAGTATCACTGAAACGGAAGCATTCACCTCCATCCAGAAGTTAGATGGAAAGATATTTGCCCGAGTTACAGCCCAAATTGATTCGAATGATATTAGAACAGTTTCGAACGCCGTTATAGATGGTGTCCAAAATGACATTGAACTGCCTGAAGGTGTTTCCCTTGAAGGCGGTGGCGGCAGTGATGAGACTGTTGAAACATTTACACAGCTAGGCATTGCGATGATTGTGGCCATCGGACTTGTCTATTTGACCATGCTAATTACATTCGGTCAGGCTCGGATTCCGTTTATTATCCTGTCATCCTTGATTTTCGTGCCAATCGGCTCCCTGCTCGGACTGTGGATTGCCGATGAACCAATGTCAGTAAGCGTAATGATTGGACTGCTGATGCTGATTGGGATCGTTACGACCAACGCGATTGTCATGGTCGACCGAATTGGCCAGAACCGTACAGAAAAAGCCATGCCTATACGTGAGGCACTGATTGAAGCAGGAATCACGAGACTGCGTCCAATCCTGATGACAGCCTTTGCGACAATCGCTGCATTGATCCCACTGGCGCTTACCACTTCAGCAGGCACTTTGATTTCAAAAGGGCTGGCAGTAACCGTAATCGGAGGACTTACCTCCTCAACTTTATTAACTTTGATCTTGATTCCGGTTATTTATGAAGTGTTTTTCTTCAGACAGGTGAGAAAGGAACGCAGTAGGTAAGATGAAGCCCGCATGAAACTGCGGGCTTTTTTTAATTTGAATAGAGATCAAAAACACGTGCAAGGTTTTTTCAGGATGTTTCGGAGGAGATAATAGCTCCATTTACCATTTTTTGATCATCACGTTATTTACGGGCAATGCAGGGGCTTTCCTTTTACCGTTACGAGATCACGTTCCTATTTTCGGGATATGCAAATTTTTCCCGTTTTAAATTGTCCCGTGCTTTTTCTGTTAATGCAACCAGGTCCAAGACGGGAAATTTAATTTTTTCAAACAAAAAACTGCAGACAAACTGGATTTTCATCAAGTTTGTCTGCAGTCTGTAGCAAAGCGCACGAACTTCGCTTTTCCAATTTACAACTTGGTATCGTCGACGGAATCAAGCCAGCTCTCAATCTCACCAATCACTGACTGGACACAGCCTTCTTCAAATGGGGAAATAAGGTTTGCTTCCTTGACTAGGTCAGTGAAAGCCATGCTTCCTCCTAGCTTGCACAGGTTCGCATAATCTTTCCATGCTTCTTCCTGATTTTCTCTTGAACGCTTCCAGAATTGGAATGCGCAAATTTGTGCAAGCGTGTAATCGATGTAGTAGAAAGGTGAATTGTAGATATGGCCCTGACGCTGCCAGAATCCGCCTTCCTCTAAATAAGTATTTCCATCATAGTCTTTATGCGGAAGATACTTCTTTTCGATTTCTCGCCATTGCTGCTTTCGTTCTGCTGGAGTGGCTTCAGGATTTTCATAAACCCAGTGTTGGAATTCGTCAACTGAAACTCCGTATGGCATGAATAGCAAGCCACTGCTTAGATGTGAGAATTTATATTTATCTGTATCTTCTTTAAAGAATAGCTCCATCCATGGCCATGTGAAGAATTCCATGCTCATCGAATGGATTTCGCAAGCCTCATAAGTAGGCCAATTATATTCTGGAATTTCAAAATGACGGCTTGAATATACCTGGAAGGCGTGCCCCGCTTCATGCGTCAGGACATCAATATCACCTGAGGTTCCGTTAAAATTGGAGAAGATGAATGGTGACTTATAATTTTCAATGTATGTGCAATATCCTCCGCCAGCTTTACCTTTCTTCGCAACCAGGTCCATCAGGTTGTTTTCATTCATGTAACGGAAAAATCCACCTGTCTCAGGGGACAGCTCATCATACATTTTCTGACCGTTTTCAATGATCCACTCAGGAGTTCCCTTTGGTGCTGCATTTCCGGTTTTGAATCCGAATGGCTCATCATAGTATTTTAACTCTTCTGTACCGATACGGTTCTTCTGTCGTTCCTTAAGCTTTGTTGCAACCGGTACAATGTATTTGTGGACCTGATCCCTGAAGGCTGCTACCATGCTGCTGTCATAGTCAGTACGGAACATGCGGTAGTATGCCAACTCTACAAAGTTGCTGTAGCCAAGCTTGTGGGCCATTTCTGTCCTGACTTTTACAAGCTCATCATAAATGCGGTCAAACTCTTCTCCGTGCTCAGAGAAGAACGCGAATTTTGCTTCACTTGCTTTCTTTCTCGTTTCACGGTCTTTAGACTCGGTAAAAGGGTCAAGCTGCGCAAGCGTCCGCTCTTCACCTTCAAACATGATTTTTGCCGAAGCAACAAGCTTTGTATATTCAGTAGAAAGTTTATTTTCCTTCTGCATCAATGGAACGATTTCTGGTGAAAATTGTTTTAATTGAGCGTCAGCCAGCGCAAATAGCTGACGTCCCCATTTCGCTTCAAGGTCATTACGGTATTGAGATGTAACAAGTGCTTCATAATATTTTGTTACCAAACCTTCTACCTCTGGCGCCAGTTCATCCAGGAAATCCTGCTCTTGTTTATAGAATTCATCCTCGGTATCGATTGAATGGCGGATATAGCAAAGGTTGAACATGGTGCCAACATCATTACGCAAATCATTGATTCCATTCATTGCTATGCTTTGCTCCTCAACAGAGCCAGCATTTTTGAATTGTTCAAGCAGCTTATCGAACTTGGCAGTGACCTCCTCCAAATTCGGACGCGTATATGTATATTGCTCAAATTTCATGGTATTGCCCCCTTTATCTTTATAAGGGATGTATGTTTATCCCCATCCCTTTCCTATTCTACGGTTATTCCCTTTTTCCCTTTTTATTACTAGCTCTTTTCATTAACTTTTCCGTAAAAATAAAAAAACGGCATTTGCCGTTTTTTAATATTTGCTTACAGAAAGACCCAACTTTTTTAGCAATTCGATCGCTGCATCTTTTTCATCATCATTCAGGCTGTCCATAAGTTCATGGATAAGGGCGCTGTGTTCAGGAAAAATTTCTTCTATCAACTTTTTTCCATCATCAGAAATTTTCGCATATGTCACCCTTCGGTCTTTTGGGCAGGCTACTCGATTTAAATAACCCTTTTCTTCAAGCTTATCGACTACATAGGTAATACTTCCGCTTGCTAGTAAAATCTTACCCCCGATTTGCTGCAATGGCTGCTCACCTTTGTGGTATAGAAGCTCTAGAACAGCAAATTCAGTCGGGTTGAGTCCATTTCTTTGGATGACTTTGTTCACCTTTTCATTAACAGCCCTGTATGCTCTGGACAATACAATAAATAACTTTAAAGATTTTTCTCTCTCATTGTTCATACAATTTTCATTCCTTTACCTTAAACGACTAATCCATAACTAGAGTATATCTGAATTTGTTGTTTTTATCAGTATTTCCCTTAATTTTATAAGAAAAACTATTTAAAGTCTTTCCGTAGAATCTGTCATCCTTTTTTAAAAACAACGCCAGCAAGAAAATGTCATCTACACTAAGTTTAAATCAATCTAAATTAAGGGAAAAATACGGGCATCAACAAACCACAATGAAATTAGGAGTGTCTATAATGAAAAAAGGTTTAGGAATTGTTATCGGTTTATTAGTCATAATTGGAATTTTCATCATGATGGGAGTTGGCAGCTATAATAACTTCGTTGCCGAAGAGGAGAATGTCAATCAGGCATATGCCCAGGTAGAGAACCAGCTTCAGAGAAGACTCGACCTCATCCCGAACCTTGTCAATTCAGTCAAGGGCTATGCAGCACATGAAAAAGAGGTCATACAATCCATTTCAGATGCTCGTGCAAGATTGGCCGGAGCGAACACACCAGAAGAACAGGCTACAGCAAATGCCGAGTTGTCTAGCGCATTAAGCCGCTTGCTTGTGGTTGTCGAGAATTACCCGAACCTGAAAGCGGACAGGCAGTTCACTCAACTGATGGATGAGCTTGCGGGGACAGAGAACAGATTGGCAGTAGCGAGGAAGGATTATAATGATCAGGTATCCGTTTATAATAGGAAAGTGAAGCAATTTCCAGGTGCCATTATCGCCAACATAACAGGTTTTGACGAAAAAGATTACTTCCAAGCGGACCCTCAGGCACAGGAAGCCCCTGAGGTAGATTTCGGTGGCTGATGATGAGCCAGAACAGATTCCCTGGCCTGGCAGCAATACTTGGCATCCTGCTATTGCTGCTTCCCACCGGGGCAATCGCCGCACCAAATGAGATACCTGCACCAGTTGGGGATATATATGTACAGGATTTCGCCAATGTTTTAAGCGAGAACGAGGAAATCCAATTAAAAAATATCGGAAGTTCAATTGACAACCAGACTACCACACAGATTGCTGTCCTTACCGTCGACTCGATCGGTGAGTCAAGCATAGAGGAATACTCCGTCGAAGCTTACCGTAAATTTGGACTTGGAACGGAAGAGAATGATAATGGCGTGCTGCTTATAATAGCTATGCAGGAGAAAAAAATCAGGATTGAAGTCGGCTATGGACTTGAGGGAGTCATTCCCGACGGCAAAGCAGGGAGAATCCTTGATGAATATGCCATTCCTCATCTGCAAAATGGCCAGCCTAGCCTTGCTGTCATGAATACGTATCAAGCGCTTGCTAACGAGGTATCAGCTACAAATGAATTCGGGAGTGCTCCGCGTGATGACCAGCAGCAGGACTTTCCAATACCATCCTGGCTGCTCATCATCATTGTAATCGGCGTGGTGGTCCTCGATTTTATGTTCTTCGGGGGCACCCTAACCTACCTCTTGTTATCAATCATGTCGAGAGGCGGCCGTGGAGGTGGACCTCGAGGAGGCGGCGATGGATCTTCCGGAGGCGGCGGTGCCAGCCGCGGTTGGTAATAAGAAAGCAGCAGCGCCTTGGTCAGCCCCGACAAGCGCTACAAGCGACTCGAGCTGCTCAAAGCTGACGCTTCTCGCAAGATACTCGGGGAAGCCAACCCAGGGATGAAAACTGGCTAGGTGCTGGAGCTGGGCATTTCTCAAGCTAAATTATATAATCCCTACTTCAAAACAAAAACACCAGCAGCAATTGCTCTGGTGTTTTTTGCATTATATATTCCTTAAACAAACATAATAAAAAATAAAAGCAGGTGAAAGTTCATGTACCCACAATACATCCGTTACTTCCTCATGATCTCGGTAATCACAGATATTGCTCTGATTGCCTATTTGAGCACGCTAATCGATGAAATTGGTTTCTTTTTTTTCTTCTTGATGGTAGCTCTCCTTTTAAGTGGTACCTTTTTACTTTATACCTTCTATAAAAAAAATAATAGAAGTGGTTAACCAATATTCATTATCGGCCGTTTGTTCCTGATTCTGTCTGCGATTTCTTCCATCATTGCCTGTAATTTTTCGTCCCGATCCTCTGGGGCGATTTTTTTATGCAATACTGCGTACAGGACAATATCCCGGAGCATCAAGAACAACGGAACGTGCTCCTTCCAGCCTTCTGGCAGCTGATTCGCTTGTTGATATCCTTCAATAAAAGCATCCAGAAACAACTGGCCAAAGCGATATCGCTCTGCTTCCTCGCTGGCAGGGATTCGATAAATGATTGAGTAGTACAAGGGTATCGCAATATCTGAAGCGAACCAATGATAACTCGCATCGTCGAAGTCGAAAACGTGAATCTGTTCTCCATCATAAAAGAAATTCCCGGAATGGATATCCGTATGGATAACGCCATAATTATCCATGTTTTTCGGAAGGGCGGAAATCGTGGCAATCACTTCTTTCGCGTTTTCTACTAATTGCCTCTCCTCGGAAGGATAATACTTTTCAACATTGAGCAGTTCGTCCTCGTCCCAGCTGCCGCGCTTTTTTATGCCTTCAGATGGCTTATAAGATTTTGTGGCGCAATGCATTCTTCCAGTTGTTTCTCCCCATTTACTGAACAGTTCTCTATTGAATAGTTCAGAACGGACACTGATGGCTGTCCCGTTCGCTTTTGCAGTTAAGCATCCATAAAACATACTCTCATCAGATGCAGGAATTTCTTCCACGAAAAGACCGCTTTCGGATGAAAAGACCTCAGGTACTGATAAACCTTTTTTGTTTAAATGCCTCATCCAGTCCAACTCTGATAAAATTTCTTCTTTGTTTCGGTGGGAACTATGGGTAAGCCGCAATATATACGGCTGGCCATTTTTAGAAGTTTCAAAAACATAATTTTCAAAGTCACCAAGTTTTTTAACTTCCCTCTCTAAGCTGAAACGCTCTAGGAATTCATCTAACAATTCCTGTGTCAGCAATGTCTCCACAGCTTTTTCCATACTGATTCGTCTCCCCCTTCGAAATAGTCTGTATTTTCTTAAATTATACCAGACCTTATATTTCATTAGAAAAGCTATTTTTATCTCGTGACTTTTTTTGTAAAATGATATGTAGAAAACCGAAATAATTTTAGAAGGAGACATTCATGAACCAATCAGCTGCCGCCGTTAGAGCGAAACCGCAGAATCAAAACGATACAGCGTATAAAATACTCTTCATCATCGGGTTAGTACATTTATTGAATGATTCCATTCAATCCGTCATTCCTGCCATGTTCCCAATTCTTGAAAAATCGATGGGTCTTTCATTCACCCAACTAGGGATGATCGCCTTTTCTTTAAATATCGTTTCTTCCATTCTTCAGCCTTTAATTGGAATGGCAACTGACAAAAAACCAATGCCTTATGCCCTGCCGCTAGGTTTGACCTCGACAATGTTCGGTGTTCTCGGTCTCGCATTCGCTTCGAGTTTTGGGTTTGTTATTCTTTCAGTTTTATTCATCGGTCTTGGTTCAGCTGTTTTCCATCCAGAAGGATCCCGTGTAGCCTATATGGCAGCCGGCCCACGCAGGGGATTGGCACAGTCCATTTACCAGGTCGGAGGCAATTCAGGGCAGGCACTTGCACCGTTGATCACAGCCCTTATACTCGTACCATTAGGACAGTTCGGGGCAGTCTGGTTCACACTTGTCGCAGCTGTTGCCGTGGGATTGCTACTATATATCGCTTCCTGGTATAGCCAGAAACTGGATTATGACAAGATAGCGGCCAAAGCGAAGCAAGCTAGCAAACAGGTAAACAAGGGAATATCGAAAAATATCAAAATCGCCCTTATTCTCATTTTATTCCTGATTTTTGCCCGGTCCTGGTATATTTCGGGTATGACGAATTTCTACGCATTTTATGCAATCGACAAATATGGCTTATCGATTAAAGAAGCTCAAATGTTTTTGTTTGCGTTCCTCGTCGCTGGCGCGTTCGGAACTTTCTTCGGCGGCCCGCTCGCTGATCGTTTTGGAAAGAAAAATATCATTTTTCTTTCAATGATCGCGACTGCGCCTTTGTCAGCAATTATTCCATTTGTTCCGGCAGCCGGTGCATTTCTCCTGCTGACGGTAAGCGGCTTTATCCTGATGTCGAGTTTTTCAGTTACAGTTGTATATGCCCAGGAGCTTGTTCCGGGTAAAATCGGTACGATGGCTGGCCTGACAGTAGGCCTCGCATTCGGGATGGGTGCCATTGGGTCTGTCGGACTCGGATATCTTGCTGACTTGATTGGATTGCCAATGATGATCATCAGTGTCGGATTCCTCCCCTTGCTCGGAATACTGACCATGTTCCTTCCAACAGATGAAAAACTTGCTGAATGGAACAATTAAGCGCTTGTCAGACAATAAAAATATTCCATTTACATTTTTATGTTTAGACATCCTCCTCATAAGGAAAGAAAGATAGTGAGGATAAAAAGAAGGGAGATCATCATGTCTAAGTATAAGATTAATTATTTTTTTGAAAAAGATTTTAAAGTGTCACGACCAATCGAGGTAGAAGACATTTCAGAAGCTATCCAGGATGCCAAAGATCAAGAGGGCCAGATCGAATTCACTGGAGAAGATAATGTTTTTTATAAATTCGATACAAAAGACATTAAGCTTGTTACCATCACAGAAGCTTAATCTATATATAGGAAGGGTGAAGCTTTGATGGCTTCACCCTTTTTAGTCACTATTAAATTAGTTTTATACGTGCTGCCAGCTCCTGTTTTTCTTCCTCGCTGAACATATTCTCTGCCATTGGGAAAAGAATGCTTTCTTCTTTAGCGAAGTGGCTCACCAAAGTGTAGTTTGCATTTTTTATCATTTGTGCATTTTCGATCATTTTCTCATTTGTAAAACCTGTCGTGCCATCTTTGGTGTTATGGAGGAAGGTTCCAATGAATCGTTTTGCCTGGTCATGTTCGTATTCCATAACTGCAATTGGCCCCATCTCCCTTCCAATATAGGAAGCCATCATCTCAAACAATACGCCTTCCTCTCGCTCAGAATGGGGCTCAAGCTCAGCCAAGAACTCAATGACCCTCTCTCTCAGCTTCGAGAAATTCTCCTCCATTTGCTCCCCTTCCTCAATTTTCAATGAAATATCCAAAAGGGTCGAAAGCATCTCCAATAAAGCTGGATGTTCATTTTTAAGTTGTTGAAGACCTGCACTTAATGTAAAACTTGAATCCTGGTTAATACCACTCATACAGCCTGTCATCTTAAATCGGCCTCCTATATGTTTTGATAATTTAATTATAAAAAGCGATCGTATCCCTGGTTGTGATAGGCATCACAATTTTAATTAATTTGAGAAAATGTGAAGAAAAAATGACACTTTGTTAAAATTTCTAAAAATTTTAACAATTAGCCTTCAAATATTCTAAAACCTTACATATAATGAATTTATAGCTTAATGTAAAAGGAGTGAGTTTACATTGCAAAATAATTTGTATCGAGATTTTTACGAAAAGTCACTTGTGCCAGCAGGACTCAGTGACAAGAAAGCCTTCCTCGATATACAGCCTGACATTCTGCATACCCATTTATTGATTGGTCTTCAGGGGCACCAGGAAGATGGCCGGGAATTTTACCATTGGAACGTAACTATTTACAAGGCAGATTCTTCTGGAATCTATGATGCTGACAAACCAGTATATGCATCCACTCTGTATGACCGGTTTGATGAAGCTGTTGAGGCAGCGCGGAATATAGAAAAAGAGATCCGCAGTGACCAGCTTCACGCAGTGCGCCAGAAAGAAAAAATCAGTTAATCCCCCTCATTTATCCCTCTCTTGATAGCTCCACCCTTTTTTGAACCCATTTGTGAATTAACTTACATATGATGAATATAGAATATTTGTTTATATCTTGCTAAAAGTACCTTCCCTTTCATCCTCATTCAAGTCCATTACAGGATATAAAAATAATTAAATGACCCTTTTGCCTCTTC
Source organism: Mesobacillus boroniphilus (assembly GCF_018424685.1). Classification (NCBI taxonomy): domain Bacteria; kingdom Bacillati; phylum Bacillota; class Bacilli; order Caryophanales; family Bacillaceae; genus Mesobacillus; species Mesobacillus boroniphilus. The sequence continues at coordinate 438,671 of NZ_QTKX01000001.1, read as the reverse complement.
ACAGCACTTGAAGCAATTTAATCAGGCTTCATTTACCCTTATCCTCTTTGATTCAATTATTCGGCCCTTTAAAGCAGAAAAAAGACCGACGAACAATTTATGTCCGCCAGTCCCACCTTCTAACTATTAAGCTAGCCTGAATACGATTCCGTGTCCGCCTTTTGGATATTCCCATTTGATATTCTGGTAAGGGCAGCCGATCCGGCAGCTGCCGCATTCATGACAGCCTTCATAGCCTACCTGCATTCTCTTTCCTTCCCACTTGTATACTTCAGCCGGGCAAAATACGGTACAGAGTTTGTCAGGGCACTGAGTCATGCAGACGTCATGGTCCAAAACTGTCAGATGCGATTTCGTGTCACACTTAAACCTTAAAAGAAATTGTTTTTCCTCGATGTTTGTCGTTGACATTATTTCACCGCCTTCCAGGCACGATAGATGTCTTGCATAACCTTAAAGGTTCCTTTTTCGGCCGTTACGCTGCGCATGATTTCCTTTTGCTTTTCCCTCTTCGGTGTTCCATCAACTGTAAAGAACTTGCTCATTGCTTTGTTCATCATTGGCAGGTATTCCTTGAAGTATTGTGGATAGGTCTCAAATGTATGTGCTGCATCCTTATATTTTTCAAGGTCCTTAATGATGAAGCTTCCGAATAATGCTTCCTTATAGCGATTCAGGCTTCTCTCACTGAAGTCGCCATCTTTTTTGGCCTCAACGATTGCTTCTGCAGCCATTTGTCCCGAAGCCATCGCCATGTTAGAGCCCTCACGGTGAATGGCATTGACTAGCTGGGCAGCATCTCCTACTACAAGCACACCATTGCCCGCAACTCTCGGAACGGAATGGAATCCTCCTTCAGGTATCAAGTGAGCCAGGTACTCTGCTGATTCCCCTCCCTCGAGATAAGGACGGACCATTGGATGTTTCTTCAAGTAATCAAGCAGCTCATATGGCTTTAACTTGGCTTTGATCATGCTTGATAGTGTGGTTCCAACTCCGATGTTCAAGCTTTCTTTGTTTGTATAAAGGAAGGCAGTACCAAGATTGCCCTTGGTTGAATCACCAAAAATCTCAATCGTTGTTCCGTGATTTCCTTCGAGATTGAAGCGTTCATTGATTTTGTCCTTCGGCAGATTGATGACTTCCATAACCGTCAGGGCAACTTCATCAGGACGGAATTCCCTGTGGAAGCCAAGCTGCTTGGAAAGCAGCGAGTTCACTCCGTCTGCAAGCACGACAACGTCTGCAAATGCTTCTCCATCAGGGCGATCGGTACGCACACCTACAACCTTGCCATTTTCTACGATACATTCAGTGACAACCGTTTCATTTATCAATAATGCACCTTGTTCAACTGCTTTTTGTGCGAACCATTGGTCAAAATGCGCACGCAGTACTGTAAAGTTATTATATGGTTCAGCTGCCCATTCAAGACCTTTGTAACCTAACTGGACAACTGATTCTTTATCCATCATCCAGAATCGCTGTTCAACTACAGGCCGCTCCAAAGGCGCTTCCTTCCAAAACTCAGGAATGATGTCCTCCATCTGTTTGCGGTAAAGGACTCCACCCATCACATTCTTTGAGCCTGGGTATTCACCGCGCTCGATCAACATTACTTTTAGTCCGTTTTTGGCACAGTTGTAGGCACATGAAGTTCCAGCAGGGCCGGCTCCTACGACGATTACATCAAATTTTTCAGACATAGCTCATTTCCCCGCCCTTCTCTTTGCTGAGCTCTTTGAACTGCTTAATTAGTTTCGGCACAATTTCCATTGCATCGCCGACAATGCCATATGTGGCAACATCGAAAATTGGAGCATTCGCATCCTTGTTGATTGCGATGATCAATTCAGAATTCTTCATTCCTTCTACATGCTGGATTGCCCCTGAGATGCCAATGGCAAAATAGATTTTCGGAGTGACGGTCTCGCCAGTCTGGCCGATTTGCTGCTCATGCTTCAGCCATCCTGCCTCAACGACATCCCTTGTGCCCCCGACACTAGCACCAATTACTTCCGCTAACTCATGAATTAGCTGGAATCCCTGGATGTCGCCTAATCCTTTTCCGCCGGCCACGATGACATGGGCTTCTGCAAGGCTTGCTTTTTTTGTTACATCCTTCACAATTCTAAGCACTTTTGTACGCATATCTTCTTCCCGAAGTTCTAACTCTTCTTCAATGATGATTCCCTTCCTGCCTTCATCTGGTTCGAGGGCTTTCATCACCTTAGGCCTTACCGTTGCCATTTGCGGCCTGTGTTTCTTACATAGAATGGTTGCCATTATATTTCCGCCAAACGCAGGACGGCTTGCCTCTAGCAATCTTTTCTCAACATCGACATCGAGCATCGTCGTGTCTGCTGTCAAACCTGTACTTAAATCCGTTGCAACAGCACTCGCCAGGTCTTTTCCATTTGGTGTTGCTCCATAAAGGAAGATTTCCGGTTTATATTTTTCAGCCAGTACACAGACACCCTTCATATATGATTCAGTCCGGTAATTCTTAAGGACCGGATGATCAACGACATATACTTGATCTGCACCAGCATAGATAACTTCATTAGCTAAAGGCATGACGCCTTGCCCGAGCATCACTCCGGAAAGCGGCACTTCCAGCTTGTCTGCAAGCTTTCTTCCCGCACCTAGCAATTCCAGTGAAACCCCTTCAATCGTTCCATCATTTACTTCAATGAATACCCAGACGCCCTGGTTTTCTTCCATTCTGTTATTCCCCCTTTATTATCGGAATCAAGAGTTGGCTGTTTTTAATTTCAATAAATCTTTTCTTTCCATTAAAATTCCCATAAGCTGTTCTACTTGAGAATCAGGGTTGCCTTCAATTCTCTTTCCGCCTTCAAGCTTTGGCGGACTGAACATCTTGCCGACAATCGTTGGAGATCCTTTTAATCCCAGCTGGGTCTTATCAACATCCTCAAGATCGTTCACAGACCAGATGACCGGCTCATATCGTGCTGCATTGATCATATTTGTAAGCGGCGCATACTCTATGTCATTAATCTCCTTTTCGACAGTCAGTAAGCAAGGAAGCTGTGATTGAAGAACCTCGTATCCATCTATTTGCTTACGTTTGATATGAACATATTTCTCTTCTTTATTAACCTCTGAAACTTCAATAACATTCGTAATTGGCGGTATATCAAGCCTGCGTGCAATTCCAGGTCCTACCTGTCCTGTGTCACCATCAATCGCATGCTTACCGCAGATGACCAGGTCTATCGGATTATCCTTCGATATTTTTTCCAGCGCTTTGGAGAGCGCATAGCTTGTAGCCAGGGTATCTGCACCCGCAAACGCCCTGTCTGAAATCAGGTATCCCTGATTTGCGCCAATTTCAACACTTTTCTTAATAACAGCTACAGCCTGTGGCGGTCCCATTGAAAGAACAGAAATCGTTCCGCCTGTTTTGTTCCTGATCTTGACTGCTTCCTGTACGGCGTGAGCATCATAAGGGTTCAAAATTGCTGGTGCGCTTCGCCTGTCCAGAGTATTAGTCTTAGGATTGATTTTGATGATCTTTGTATCGGGCACTTGCTTGACACATACGACAATGTGCATACTCTCTTTTCCCCTCCTCAAAATGAAAAACTATTAACTTGTAAGCGGTTACTTTTAGCTGTTTTCGTTTAAAAACCGTTTTCCATAAAAGATGGGAAATATAATAAGGAAGGAATTTTTGATACCAAGAAAATCCTCCTGATTAGATTGCAATTGCCCTTTCAGAAAACGTGTATGGTGAAAACAGCTTCAATAAAGGCTAATATGACTTTTTTTGGAGTTCCATCCAGTCAAATACTTTTCACACAGCCTTATATAAATAAAATGCTATGTAGTACGATATATGAATCGCATTACAAGCATAGTACCAACAATTAAAAAAGTAGATAACAAAGGTTTGTAAAAAATGAGGTTAAAACATTCATGAACAAAAATAAACTAATGTATAAAATGGTAATGTAGTTGAAGTAAACTTGTTGGGGTGCGTTAGCAAAATGATGATAAAAACCTATCTATGTTAAAAATATATAAAATAAGCATATAAAAATATGATAAAAATCACACAAAGTTGTATTCTCGTGAAAATTTGAGCAAATTGTTAAAATTAAGTACAACTGCCTCGGCAGGAGTTGGAAAGAACTTTGGTGCTTTATGATCGGGGAGCTTCCTCTGGGTACTGTTGATTGGATTAGGACATATGGGGAATTTATTCTTTTTTTCACAGAACACTTCCACCTCCAGGAAAATGAAGGGCAGCAGCCCAATGGGCAGGTGGAATGGGGACGGTAATGAAAGGTCTGCCACCTATTTCTTTATAGTCAGCCTGTTATTCATTGTTCTTCCTTTAGAAACAATGTAGCCACCGCCGATTTTCAGGCAGTGGCTTATTTATCCAAACGTACGATTGAAAAATTATGCAAGTGATAAGATATATTGTTTCTTTGTGAGCAGAATCATTTGTCTAAATAAAACCTTTGCTTTTTGACGCTGTATTTCTGTCTCTTTGCATAAAGTTTGATATTCATAGATGAGACGGTCTAGTTCCTGGCTTCGATAGATTGTTTCGTCACTCGTGTATCCAGTTTCCATAGCAGCAGCCACCATCAATTCCCTAACGCGATCAATTTCCTTCAACAAAGCATTTTGCGATTGATACACTTCCATATCTCCTCTACTACTTTAATTCCTTAAACAAATAAAAGTTTACTTGAGAATTATTGCAAATGCTTGTTTGATTGTAAATAGTATCGCAAAATAAGACAATTTTCATAGCAAAAATTTTTTTCTTCGACAAAGTTTGCGATCTGTGATGCTTACTGGCTGACTTTTTCCTCTTCGTAAATTGGCACCCAGCCCTCAGTTGTAACGAAAATTCTTACCGCAACTACCTGGCGGTCATCCTGAAGCGTGAAGTAGTGACGAGTGTTTTCAGGAACAGAGATCAGGTCTCCTGGATTAAGGAATACTTCAAAAAACTCTCCGTCCTTGCCCTGAATGACAAATACTCCATGGCCGCTGACAATGAATCTTACTTCATCATCCGTGTGATGGTGTTCCTGCTTGAAATTCGCAAGCAACTGGTCAAGGTTCGGTGTATTGTCTGATAATGAAATGACGTCCTGGGCCTTGTAGCCTCTGCGTGCGGAAATGTGTTCAATCTCCGTTTTGAACGCTTCAAGGATTTGCTGTTTTTCCTCGTCAGTTAACAGGAACTTTTCCTGAAGGTTTGCTGGCAGCTTATTGATCTCCCACTTTTCATAGATAACTTCCTGTGCGTTCAGAAAAGCTTCTACCTGCTGCTCATCAACGATTCTCTCCTGTGTGTTTTGCTTTACGATAAATGCCATGTGAATCTCTCCTTTTTTAAAATGTGTATTATTTACCAAATGGAATCTGCTCTAAAGATCCTGAGTTAAACTACCTTGAACAATTGGAATGGCTTGTGCTCGAGTAATCTTAACTGGTAACGGAATAAAAACTCAGTAGCTTCGAGAATTTTTTTAGCTTCAAATGCGTTCCTGCCCCAGACTGTAATGCCATGGTTACGGATAAGGACTGCGCCAGTATCCCCTTTTACGTGCTCTGAGAATGACTTAGCAAGGCTTGGGATATGCGCATAATTTGGAATAATGGGAATTTTGAGGACGGCATCTTCCTCCCAAATATTGAAAGCCTTAATTAATTCCTGTCCCTGGAATTGCACCTCGCCCCTGTCTCCATAGACTTCGGAGATGACATTGTTATCAATCGTATGGACATGGAGGCTGCATCCAGCATTTGTCTTCTTGTATACCTCGACATGGAGCAGTGTTTCGGCAGAAGGCTTCAGATGTGTTTCCTCCACCGGCCGGCCGTATTGGTCAACAAGCAAAAAGTCTTCATCAGTTCTTTTCCGCTTATCCTTTCCACTTGCCGTCACAAGGAATTGCACCGGGTCGCTTTTCACTTTAATCGCAAGGTTGCCGCTAGTTCCCATGAACCAATCACGCTCTGCCAGTTCGGCCTTTACATCCGCCAGTTCTTCCCACTTCGATTCTAAAATGCTCATCCCTTCACCCCTGTCTCAGTTTTAAGAGCTTCAATACAGTCGTAAAAAGTTTCAAATGGTCTATGTGGAATCTCCCACTCTTCACATTTATCTTTCAAGTAATCTCTAGCCAGCACAAAATCTGCTTTTTTTGCCGCTTCAAGATCCGTCACGGAGTCACCGATGACGATTTTATAAGCTCCAGTTTGTTCCAGCTTTCTCATGATTGATGGTTTGCAGCAGCCGCAATCATTTGAACATTGATCATCGCAGCTGTTTGGCCACTCAATTTTTATTGTTTTTCCAGAAAAATCAGAACTGTTACAGTAAACGCCATCTATTGGGCCAAATTGTTGAATGATAGGTTCTATGAAAAAATCAATGCCGCCGCTTACGATGTATACTGGTATTCCTTCCTTGCTGGCATAATCCAGGAATTCCTGAAAACCATGGCGAATCCTCGCATTCCGGACCGCAAACTCAACGATTTCTTTCTTCGAGGTGACTGGAAGGAGGGAAAACATTTTCCCTACCCCTTCCCTTATAGAAATGGTGCGGTTAAGAACTGCTTCTTTTAATCCGTCCCAGCCTTCAGGCCCAAATTCATTCATGATTGCAATGATATTGTCCTTTTCGGTCACTGTTCCATCAAAGTCGCAAAAAATCACTGGCTGCCTCACTTTGCCACCGCCTCAGCCGAACCCCAAAGACTTATAGCAGTCTTTAACTCATCATGCTCAAGGGCGCCTTCTTCAAGTGATTTTCCTTGAAGCACTGTTTCAATTGCCTGCCTGAATGCCTTGCCACCGCCCTTGGCTCCACCAGGATGGCCATGAACGCCTCCACCTGCATTAATAATAGAATCTACTCCGAAATCTTTTACAAGCAGCGGGACCATTCCAGGATGTATGCCTGCTGATGGAACTGGGAAAGTCCTTTTAAATTGATCCTCAGCAGTCAGTGCCTCAGCTATTGATATTGCCTGCTGCTTTTCGAGCGCAACACTTCCATAAGGTGACGGAAACAGCGAGAAGTCTGCTCCGGCATAACGGAGTAATTTTCCCAGAAGCAAGGAATGTGAAAAACCATATTCATCTGCCGATGTAAGCGCGCCACTTACTGCAGGGTGAGCCATGATTGGAATGCCGATTTCGTCATCTTCCCTAAGTTCCTGCAAAACATCCAAGCCATAGGCAAATACATTGAACAAAAATGCGTCGGCTCCAAGTTCAGCCGCTTTTCTCGCTTTGTCCCTCAACTGTGATGTTCTTCCTGTCAGGTTGGCAGCATATAAGGTTCTGTGTCCAGTAGATTCATAGACTTCATCCAGAACCTGTTTCCCAAGAGCGATCCTCTTTTCGAAAGGAGTAAGCTCATTTTCAAAAAGGATTTCGTCATCCTTGATCAGGTCAACTCCTCCGAGGCTCTGTTCTTTCAGCTGTTTTAACAGAAAGTCCATATCACGTCCGATGACACCCTTGAAGATACTCATAAGCAATGGCCGGTCGTGTACACCAAGCTTTTTCCTGATTCCTTCAATTCCAAAGCGGGGACCAGGGAATTCTTTTTTTAATTCTTCTCCAAATTCAAGGTCGACCAATTTAACCTTGCCATCAAGCGAAAGTTTTCCAAATACCGTTGTTAAAATTGCCGGCAGGTCTGGTGAAAAATTGAGGGCAGGATAAGCGATTTTGATTGTTGCCACCGTCTCTGAATTGCTGTCCAGGCTTGAACCTTCTACAGATACAACTCTCCCCTTATGTTTTTTTAATTGTTTTTGGTCCAGTTCAGGCAAGTCAGTCCAGGATCCCACTGTCAATCCAAGGGCGATTCCCTCTGCTTTTTTCTCCGGGTTATGTTTAGCATCATGGACTATATATGTCGCTGTAATTTCACTCATTAAGATCAATCCCTTTCTGTTAGAAAAGCGCAAGCGCCTTGTCCAGCCCCGACAATCGTTGCCCGCCTAAAACGCCACGTCGTGTGGCTGGCGGGTCTAGCACATCGTGTGCCACGGAGGGCCGACCAGTGAAGTCGGTCTTTGACTTCATTGGCAGGACCGAAGCGTCTCGAGGAGTTAGGAGCCGCAGCTAGACAAGCGACTCGAGGGGCTAGGCGCTGGAGCTAGACATTAATCAAAGTGCAAAAAATAATAAAAAAACCTCTTCACAAAGAAGAGGTTAGAAAATACACTAAACTCTTCTCATCTTTCAGCTTTCGCTGCAAGAATTAGCACCGTGCCCAGCTAAATGCTGGATCGGTTGCCGGGCTTCATCGGGCTCGTCCCTCCGCCTGCTCTTGATAAGAAAATAATTTAATCAAGTTATTTAATTGGTTAAAGTAAATTTGTTAATTAGGATTATGTCAGGTTCATAAATCAATGTCAACTATTTTTTGAAAATTCCCAAGCTTTCAATTCTACTTACTGCCTCATACAATCTCTCCTCGGAAGTCAATAAGCCAACCCTTACAAAACCCTCACCATGTTCACCAAACCCTACACCTGGCGCAACAGCTATATGTGCTTTTTCAAGCAAGAAATCCGCGAACTCCACCGAAGTGAACGGTTCAGGCACATTCAGCCAGGCAAAAAATGAGCCTTTCGGAGCAGTCACCTGCCAGCCAATATTCGTAAGACCGTCAATGAGTATATTTCTTCTCGATTCATATAGATCATTTAACTCAGCAACGCATTCCTGCGATCCTAACAGAGCCTCTGCTGCCGCCTCCTGGACTGCACCAAACAAGCTGACATACATATGGTCTTGAAGCAAGTTGATCGCAGCAATCACACTCTTGTTCCCTGCAGCAAACCCAACACGCCATCCAGCCATATTATACGTTTTTGACAGAGTATAAATCTCGATTCCTACGTCCTTAGCACCTTTTGACTGTAAAAAGCTTTGTGGCTGGTTCCCGTCAAAGCCAATTGCTCCATAGGCAAAATCGTGTACTACACAAATCTCATTTTTTCGAGCCAGCTCGATTGTCCGATCAAAAAATTCTTTGTCGGCAACTGCACCTGTAGGATTATTAGGGTAGTTCAGGAACATCAGCTTTGCTTTATCCAATTCCCCCGCACTTAATTCAGTATAATCGGGCAGAAAGCCATTCTCTTCTCGGAGTGGCATGGTAACCATCCTAGCCTTTGCCAGTTCGACTCCAGACCAGTAGTCAGGGTAGCCGGGATCAGGAACAAGAATCGAGTCTCCAGGGTTCAACAGGCATTGAGGTATTTCTACCAGGCCAGCCTTGCCCCCGAATAGGATGGCAATTTCTTCTTCTGGATCGAGATCGACTCCATACTGCCTTTTATAAAATGCTGCTGCAGCTTCTTTTAACGAGCGCAATCCTCTGAAAGGTGAATACTTATGATTAATAGGGTTATCCGCAGCTTGCTTTAACTTTTCAACAATGTGCTGTGGAGTTGGTTGGTCAGGATTTCCCTGTCCCAGGTTTATAATGTCTGCCCCTTTTTCAGTATACGCGCCCACTTTTTGAACGAGTGAAGCAAAAAACTGCTTGGGCAGGCTTTTCAGTAAATCTGATTGTGCGAATTCCATGTTCTCACCTGCTTAGGAAATATATTAGTATTTAAAAATTTTAATTTGAAATTCTAGTCACAAATGATATAACGTAAATAGTAACTTGTAAAGATATAATTTTCAGAAAGTATGGCGGTGATGAATAATGAAATTTAAAATAGCATGCCTGCAAATGGACATTGCTTTTGGGAATCCTGAGCAAAATTACAAAAAAGCGTCTGAACTGATCGACCAGGCAAATGCTCAAAAGCATGATATCATAGTACTTCCCGAGCTCTGGACTACCGGATATGATCTGGAGAATTTAAAAAACACTGCAGATGAAAAAGCACAAGAAGCCAAAGTGTTTCTCAAGGATGCAGCCGTGAAATACAATTCCCATTTTATAGGTGGTTCTGTTGCCAATAAAACAGAAGCAGGCATTGAAAATACACTGCTTGTTTTCGACAAAAATGGTGAGCAGGCAGGAATATACAGCAAGCTTCACTTGTTCAAGCTCATGGATGAGCATCTGTATCTTGCTGCTGGAAAGGAAAAAGGGTTATTTTCTTTGGAAGGCCACAAATTTGCCGGGCTGATCTGCTATGATATCCGGTTCCCGGAATGGGTCCGTGCCCATGCACTACATGATGTTGAAGCGATGTTTGTTGTCGCTGAATGGCCAATCCAGCGTTTAGAACATTGGCGAGCATTGCTCATCGCCCGAGCGATTGAGAACCAATGCTTTGTAATAGCCTGTAACCGTGCTGGCTCAGACCCTAACAATAAATTCGCTGGCCATTCCATGGTCATCGGGCCATGGGGAGACGTGATTGCAGAGGGTGGAGAAGAAGAAGAAATCCTCCTGGCAGAAATCGATCTTGAGGAAGTTAAGGAAGCAAGAGGCAAAATTCCAATCTTCGCCGACCGCCGGCCTGAATTGTATTAAGAACAAAAAACGCAAGCGCCTCGTTGAGCCCCGACAAGTGCTGCCCGCCTAAAACGCCACATCGTGTGGCTGGCGGGTATGCACGTCCTGTGCCTTAGAGGGTCGACCGGTGAAGTCGGTCTTTGACTTCATTGGGGGGACCGAAATCGAAAAGTATAGCCGACTGACCAGAAACTAAACAAGCGATCGAGGGGCTAGGCGCTGGAGCTGGATTAAGAAAATTAATTATAGTTATCACAATGAGATTATTTTTTAATTTTCTAATCAACAAGAAAACCGCCCAGAGACAATGTCTGAGGCGGTTTTTCTGTTCATAATAAATCATTCTGGTTTTGCCCACATCTCTTCAGGGTTCAATTCATAAATCCCATTTTCACGATACATGTAGTGATTAATGATAAATTCTCTTCTGATTGTCGCATAGTCCTCATGGAACTTCGTGATATATTCGTTTAGTTCCTTTTCCGGATATTTTTTCCCGGCTTTCAAGCCTCGAACCATGTATTCGAATACCATCAGCTTCTTCTTTCGTTGTGCCGGAATATTCTTTAATTTACCATCTTTCGTCAAGAAATTCTCAATAACCTTTTGCCTTTCGATATTTTGTTCAATCATCGCTTCCATCTCCCCTTCCTTTTTCTCGATTAACTTCCCAAGCGTCTTCGCCTGTTGCTTGATTACTGACTCATTTAAGTGAAAGTAAATTGTATTCTTGTCCCTGCGCTCGTAGATGACATTGATATCCCGCAATTTCTTGATATGATGTGTGATCGTTGGAGGCGTAAGGCCCAGCTTTCCTGCAATCGCCTGTCCATGAAGCGGCCCATTGGCTAGTAACGCCACAATCCTTATCCTTGTTGGGTCCCCCATCGCTTTATGGAAAGCGACTATTCTGTCCAGTTGCATAAAACCACTCCATTTAATTTAATGATTATCTAATTAGGTATATATCTAATATAATTCATTCCGCATTATTTTTAAAGGGGGAAATTTGCAAATTTATTTATTTTTAAATAATCACTCTCTCCGAAAGGGTTAGCGTCTCTTGCTTTTAACGAAATAAAACGCCTGATTGGATTTCAATCAGACGTTTCCTTGGTTATTGGCAAATAAATATGGAAGATCGTTCCGTGCCCTACTTCACTCTCTATTTCGATTGTGCCACCGTGTTCTTCAATGATTTTAAAGCTAACCATCAGCCCCAGGCCTGTTCCCCTTTCCTTAGTGGTGTAAAAAGGTTCCCCAAGCTTTTTTACCTTATCTGCAGGTATTCCTTCGCCTTCATCCTTGATGCAGATATGTAATCTGTTCCCGGGTGCTTGACCGACCGTCGCAGTCACGAAGCCACCTTTTGGCATGACTTCTATCGCGTTTTTTATAATATTGATAAAAACCTTTTTTAATTGATTAGGTTCGCACATAAGCTCTGGCAAATCATCGTCATAAATGGTTTTGATCTGCACATCATGGAGCACTGCCTGGGCAGTAAGGAGGGCAGCAGTTTCATTCATGATCTTTGAAATATCGGTATATTCATATTTTATAGACTGAGGTTTGGCCAAAATCAGAAACTCGTTGATGATCGAGTCAATCCTTTGAAGTTCAGTCTTGATTACCTGGAAATATAATGAATAAGCATCACCTGTACTGTTTTCGAGCAACTGGATGAAACCTTTTAGCGCGGTCATTGGGTTGCGGATTTCATGGGCAATGCCCGCTGCAAGCTCCCCAAGCAAATTAAGCGTATCTGATTTATGCAGCTGGGCTTCCATCTCTATTTTTTCGGTGATATTCTTGAAAACAATCAGATTCAAGCTATCGACCAATTGATGTTTGACACTGTATTCAAAATGCTTCATCCTGCCTTCTTCATATGGAATGGTAATCCTTCCGTCCAGCCTCCCTTTCCGAAGCAGTGCTTGCAGCTTTTCTTCGATTAGTTCTTCTGCAAGCCCAAGATTCATGAAAAGCTTCCGAAAGTTCCTCTCCTCAAGGTCTTCCGGCTCCAACTCAAGTTTCGCCATTCCAGAGGGGTTAATTTCATAGTTTTTGCAATTTTCATCCCAAAGAATCATTCCCTCAATCGAACCTTCAAAAATTCTCCTGAATCGTTCTTCACTCTTCCGGAGCTGTTGTTCCATATGGTAACGGTCACTTGCGTCACGGACAATTGTCATATGATAGCCGTCCCCAGCATTGAGCTTGACAGTAAATTCGAGCAGTCTCTTCTCCCCATTTGGCAGCAGAAAAAACGCTTCCTCACGCAACGCACCTTTTTCATAGATAATTTGTTTCATCTCGCTATATTTCTCATCTTTTTGATAAATGAAGTCAGAAATTTTATGCTGTAACATTTCCTCATGAGTAAGTCCGAAAATCTTGCAGGTTGCTTCATTTGCAGCAATGATTTTTCCACACTTGCCCCAAAACACTATCCCATCGAGTGTTTCTAGGAATAAGTTTTTTAATAAACCCTGGTCTTCAATGAATCTTTCATCAAAATTTGTTGCTGGGCCGTCAGCGGGAATTTGAACAGAAAAGTCATTGGCTGCCCGTTGATGCTTATCCTTCCACTCTTTTAAAGAGGAATTTTCTCGTTCTAAAGCGGCTAATTTATCTTTCAGTGCCTGAATCTCATCTGCCATGTTAGCACTACTCACCAAAAAGCCTCCTTGTCGGATTCCCATTTTTCTAGTGTTTTCTACATGAAAGGTGGAAATTCCTTCAAAACCGCGATTATTTCCTGGATAACTTAAAACAACTGCCATCAAAAAAGAAGCCAGGGATTCGTTTTCCTGGCTTCTCTTGTCTTATAAATACTCGTTTTCGTGCTTAGCCTTTAGGCGCTGCCACCTTTTCTCGACTTCTTCTTCAAATTCCACTAGCATATCCTTATTTTCTTCTTTTAATAAATGCTTGGTTTTACCCATGAATTTCAGCCAATCTGCCAATGGAATCTTCTTGCTTTTCGCTTCTGGATCGTATGTGATGTTCGTAATTCCTTGTTCTACTTCATAAAGCGGGAAGAAGTTCGAATTCACAGCTGCCTCGACAATGGTCTGGCCAAAGCGGTCTTCCGATTTCCAGTTGAGTGGGCATGTTATCAGAAGCTTGCCGTATACAGTCCCTACATTTTGCGCATACCACTGTGCCTTCGCTGCCTTTTTAACAAGGTCCTGCGGGAATGCTTCCGTTCCTGTGAATACATAAGGAATATTGGTAGAAGCCATGATCTGGACTGTATCTTTATGGTGGAAAGTCTTACCCTTTTGTGCCTTGCCTACGTTTGATGTACTCGTCATGTGCCCAAAAGGAGTGGAGTATGAAAGCTGGGAACCGGTATTCATATACCCCTCGTTATCGTATTCAAGCATGATCAGCTTGTGTCCGCGAAGTGCCGTACCGATAGCCGATCCCATTCCAATGTCCATACCGCCATCGCCGGTTACCATTACGAAGGTTGCATCTGCTGACACTTCGATTTCACCGCGGCGTTTCAGTTCAAGGAATGCTTCGAGCGTTCCTGATAATGTTGCCGCACCATTCTGGAACAAGTTATGGATCGTCGTCTGCTTATGGGATGTATGAGGATACGCTGTTGTAACAACGTACGCGCAGCCCGTTTGGAAAAGAATGACGAGATCTCCTTCAATTCCTTTAAAGAATAGCTCCAGTCCGCCGAAGATTCCACAGCCAGGACATGCGCCATGGCCTGATGCAATTCGTTTCGGCTTTGTAGTTAAGGCTCTCAAAGGCGGAATTTTTACATTCAGTTTATTCTTTTCTTCATCTCTTGTTACCTGGATAAGTCCTGAATTATAGACATCACCATGCTGTGGCTCAATGACCTGCTTCAATGCTATTTCTGGATCGCCAGCAACATGTCCGTAGTAGTCGAATGGCTTTTCTGCGTATCCTTTCTCCATAGCGTCTATCGCCATGCCAAAAAATGCTTCAGCATCATCCGCATAAAAGTCTTTGCCGCCAAGTCCAAACACCCTGCTTTGGACGATTGTAGCATTATTCTTGTCTTCCTGTAGCGCAGATTTAATTTCGTGCGTCAGGTTAGGTCCATGTCCACCGTAGGAATCAGCACGCTCACCTACAAGAATTGATTTTACATTTTTCAGTGCTTCCCTGATTTCCTGTGCAGGGAATGGGCGGATGATGTTAGGACTGATGACACCAGCCTTGATTCCCTTCTCACGAAGTCTGTCTACAACATCCTTGGCAGATTCTGCTGCTGAGTTCAACAGGAACAGCGCGACGTCAGCATCTTCCATTTGATAAAGGTCAAGAATATCATAGTTTCGTCCTGATAGTTTTGCATATTCTGCTGCCACTTCTTTATAAACATCTTTCGCTCTATACATCGCTTCCGATTGCTGGAAGTGGTTGTTGATCAAATCGTCGCCATTCATATGTGCTCCGATTGTCAACGGTTTCTTTGGGTCCCTGGCAAAATTATATTCAGTCGGTGCCTCGCCAACAAATCTCTGGACTACAGCCCGATCACTAAAATAGTTCACTTTGCGCTTTTGGTGGGATGTAAAGAAGCCATCATAAGCAACCATGACAGGCAGCCGCACATCTGAGTGTTCAGCTATTTTCAGTGCCATAATGTTCATATCGTAAACAGCCTGCGGTGTCCTGGCAGTGAGGATCACCCATCCTGTGTTTAACGCAAAATACAAATCTGAGTGGTCGCCGCGGATATCAAGCGGACCGCTGATTGAACGTGTTACCAGGTTCAAGACCATTGGATATCGTGTTCCCGATTGGACTGGAAGCTGCTCCAGCATATACATCAACCCGTTCGCGCTCGTTGCGTTGAACACGCGGGCTCCGGTTGCCGCTGCACCATAGCAGATACCTGCGGAACCATGTTCTCCATCAGCAGGGATCAGTTTGATATCATGCTCTCCCCTGGATTTCATCATATCCAGATACTGTGCTACTTCTGTAGAAGGGGTAATCGGAAAATAGCCCATGATATGATAATTGATCTGAGCTGCAGCCATCGCCGCCATTTCATTTCCGGATTCAAAGGTTGTCACCTGTTCTGCTGTACTCATTGCCTTCACGTTTTCTTCAAGAATGGACATTAAGAAACCCCTCCAGTCACATAAGGATAGTTATGTTTTACTTGATTCTCCTCAGCATAGCCGATCATTTCCCTCAGCTCGCTCAACGCAGAAGTTGGACATGCCTCTACACACTTCAGGCAGCCTTTGCAATATTGATAATCGATTCCCTTTAGGAACATTTGCTTTCTGCCGCGTTTGTCCTCTCCTTCTTCCCATACAAAGCAATAATCAGGACATGCAGTATCACATGCGGCGCAGTTGATGCAGTCCTGCTGATTGAATTGAGGCAGGAATCCCTGTCTCGAACCGCTTAAATCCTTGAGGATGCTATTTGCCTGGGCAGTAATCACTCCGCCGATTTCCTGTGTTTCATATCCTAGAAGCGGCATTGGACGCTTGAATTCCTTGCCCTGAGCCCCTTCTTCTGGTGCGTATGTTTTAAATTGAACGTCATTGTAGCCTCTCTCGAACGTTCTGATATTCGGCTCAACTAAATGAGGATATTTCTTTTCAAAAGTTTTGCGGATAACATTTTTCATCGCTTCGGGATCGAGGAAATCAATAATACGGTATAATGCACCAAGCATCGCAGTATTTACTTTCGTTTTTTCCTCAACAGCGATGGATAGCGCATCAACAATTGCCAGTGTCCCATGCTCCAGATGAAGATTTTTTTTGATGTCATCAAAATCTCTCGTCGAATTCACCAGTAGGATTCCATCTGGACGCAAACCACTTACTACATCGACCATTTTATAAAGTGCCTCATGAAATACGCCGACAACATGCGGTTCTTCTATTGGACTGTGGACCCTGATTTCAGTATCAGGTTCACAGAAACGGACAAAGCTTTTCACCGGCGATCCTTTTTTCTCCGATCCATAAGAAGAAAAGTTGGAACCATTCAACCCGAGGCCAAGAACACCTGCTTCCGCAAGCATCTTCCCTGCAAGGTTTGCGCCAAGCCCTCCAATCGATTCAAGTCGTATCTCATAAAATCCTAATTCATTCTTTTTCGGTAAGATAGACATAATCTCCCTCCCCAATTTAGTTAAAAGGTAATTGAATTTAAACATTCCCCACTAATAATTTTATAGACTTTACGATCATTAAGCTGTGACATATATCAAACATTTGAACTTTTTTATTGGAACACGCCCAAAAATATTCTAGTTAAGCCGTATTTTATAATGAAATACTTTTATATAACAGAGATAAATTTGTATTAGTACAGAAGCGTTTTTTTCTTAATCAGGAACTAGTTCCTTAATTTTGAGCAATTAGCCTAGTTTGTATTTATCCTAGTTGGGGTATAAAAGGGTTAGTATTTTGGGGGTCTCTAATTAAGGGAGGAAATATGAAACAACGAGATTACTACTTTGACAATGCCAAGTTCATCTTGATTTTTTTCGTCGTATTTGGCCATCTTTTGCGCTCGTTCATTGAAGACAATGAAATGATTTATAATGTTTATAAAGTCATTTATACATTCCATATGCCTGCCTTCATCCTGGTTTCTGGATTTTTTGCGAGAGGCTTCAATAAAAAAGGCTATGTAATGAAAATTGCCAAAAAGTTAATTCTGCCATACTTTATTTTTCAGTTGATCTATTCTATTTTCTATTATTTCCTTTACAGCAAGTCCACTTTTACTATGGATCCACTGAACCCGCATTGGTCTCTATGGTTTTTGATCAGTTTATTCTGCTGGAACGTTATGCTGATTGCTTTTACAAAACTTAACGCACCGGCTGGACTGCTGATTGCTTTTGGATTGGGATTAGGTGTCGGGTATGTAGACTGGATATCCAACTATCTGAGCCTTTCAAGGACATTTGTCTTCTTTCCGTTGTTCCTGCTCGGGTACCATTTGACGAAGGACCATATAAAAACATTGACAAGTCCAGCCTTCAAGGTTGGAGCACTGTTAAGCTTCGCAATAGTATTTTTAGGATTCTATTTTAATCCAGATATAGACTATAAATGGCTTCTTGGTTCTAAACCTTACTCATTGATGGAAGCAGCTTCATTATCAAGCATGTTCACTCGTTTGGGCTTTTACTTATTAAGCTTGCTGATGGTGTTCAGCTTCTTGACAATTGTTCCTAAGAAGCAATATTTCTTTACAGACCTTGGAAAAAATACACTTTACGTATATCTGCTGCACGGCTTTTTTGTACGAACCTTCCGCGAAAGCGAAGTTCAGAACTTCTTCCATAGTCCTGAACGAATCCTTTTGCTTGCAGTCATCGCACTGCTGCTCACTTTCCTGTTGTCCAGCAAGTACGCAGCAGCAATAGCACAACCGTTAATCGAGTTTAAAACCTCACGGATCAACCGCCTTAAAACCCGCTTCACAGCCATCCTGAGGTTTTATAGAAGAAAGCTGTTGAGTAGTTAGACAAATAGCATTGTAGACTAAAAAGAGACTGTTAAAAGGTATACAAATTACCAAACAGTCTCTTTTTCTATGCCCTATATTAAGTGACTCACTTTATGTTGGCTCAAGCGGAAGGCACGAAGACTCCTCCGATAATGCTAACGCATTTCCATCGTGCGTGGGCAATTTCGAGGAGGCTCCCCGGCACGCCCTAGGAAGAATTTTGTAAAAGCCGGCAATTGGGCTTTTACAAAATTCTTCCCAGGAAAGCGAAGTAAGTGGAGAGGAAATCAACAATGCCATTTAACAAGAAAAAACAAGGCTGTTTGAAAAGCTACTTTTTAAACAGCCTCTTTTCCTTTTTCTTCAACTGCATTCAAGCTGTCTTTTTTGTCCAAACTGAGATATAATTAAAAGTTGATTTGCTGCTGGATTTATACAAAGGAGATTTTTTCAATGAACATAGTTTTAACAACGCTAAACGCGAAATATATACACACCAATCTTGCGATCAGATATCTTAAGGCATATGCTAATCCAGAGTTTGATGTCAAGCTCGTTGAGTATACAATCAAAGACCCCGCAATCAATATTGTATCTGATTTGGTTCAAAAGCAACCTGATGTCATTGGATTCAGCTGCTACATTTGGAATATTGAAGAAACAATTAAAGTCATCAAGATGATTAAAAAAATCAACCCTGAAATTAAAATTATTGTAGGGGGCCCAGAGGTTACTTATGACGTTCAGGATTGGATGCAGGAAGTGCCAGAGTTTGATTTTATCGTCATCGGTGAAGGTGAACAGACATTCAAGCAGCTTCTTTCTGCACTAGCTTCAGGAACTGACTTTTCAGAAGTCCCCGGGATAGCCTATCGAAAAGACGAGAGCATCCGAATGAATCCCCAACGGAATAAGTTGGAGTTGAAAGAGCTTCCATCTCCATATCGTTTTGAAGAAGACCTACCCCATCTCTCCAAGAGGGTAACTTATCTTGAGACAAGCCGCGGCTGCCCCTTTAGCTGCCAGTTTTGCCTCTCCTCCATTGAAGTAGGTGTCCGTTACTTTGACAGGGAGAAAATCAAGGACGATATACGTTATTTAATGGCGAATGGGGCAAAGACCATTAAATTCGTCGACAGGACGTTTAATATCAGCCGGAGCTATGCAATGGAAATGTTCCGGTTCTTGATTGATGAGCACCTGCCTGGCACGGTGTTCCAATTCGAAATCACAGCCGATATCATGCGTCCTGAGGTTATTGAATTCCTGAACCAGGAAGCGCCTGCCGGATTGTTCCGCTTTGAAATTGGGGTTCAGTCGACCAATGATTATACAAATGAGTTGGTCATGAGAAAACAGAATTTCGATAAGCTAAAGCGGACTGTCACAATGGTTAAGGAAGGGGGCAAGATTGACCAGCACCTTGACTTAATTGCCGGTTTACCAGAAGAAGATTATCAATCGTTCAAAAAAACATTTAATGATGTATTTGCAATGCGGCCTGAAGAATTGCAGCTTGGCTTCCTGAAGATGCTCAGAGGGACGGGATTGAGACTGAGAGCTGACCAGCAAAATTATGTATATATGGATCATTCTCCATATGAAATCCTTGGGAATAATGTCCTCGATTTCAACGACATCATCAAGATCAAGCAGGTTGAAGATGTACTCGAAAAATATTGGAATGACCACAGGATGGATCGAACCGTTGAATATCTAGTCACAAAGGTATTCCCATCACCATTTGATTTCTTCCAGGATTTCGGCTCTTATTGGGAGATGAGGGGCTGGTCTCGAATTGGCCATCAGCTCGAAGACTTATTCAAGAGGCTATTCCATTTCCTGCAGGAAATAGGTGTGGAAAATCTAGAAGGAATTGAGAGCTTGATGAAGTATGATTACCTTGCAAGCATGAAATACAAGCCGCGAAAGCCCTGGTGGGAACTTAGTTTGGACAAACAGGAACGTTCTGAATTGTACCGTGGCATCATTCATAATCCTGAGGTCCTTGGCCATCAGTACTCCGAATTGAACATTAGTGAAAAAGAATTATATAAGCATACGCTGCTTGAAGATATAACTATTGATTTGGAAAAGTTTATTGAAGATGGAGAAATTGAGCACTCCCCTTCTTATATGCTTGTTTATTTTGATTCTAAATTGGATCGCCCTCAATTTTTCACTTTTAAAGCGCAAGATGTAAAGCCGGCTTAATACAGCCGGCTTTTTTTTTGACTCTACTTAATGTTATTTACACTCTTTATCAGCTTTGCTTTTCGCTTTTTTCCCACTAAAAGGGATTTCATGAAACTTAACAGCATTTATATCGCCAAATTCCATGCCAAATTCAACGTTCATTGGCTTTTGGTGCCGACCTTCATGCTTTTTCATCACGATCTTCCTTTCCTGCCCTGCTTTGAATTTCTGTTTGCAAATTTGCCTGGATCTTCCCCATGGGCAAATTCTGCAGAAAATTCGCTTTCCTGAAGATTTTTCTTAGGTGTGTTTGTATATTTAGCCAAAGCATTTCTTTCTGCCTTCCGTTTAGCCATTCTAACCACCTCCATACTACTATTTTTTTCAATCGGCGATTTGCTATGTACTGATTTGATTACCTAATTTTACAAAATGAACTGTCTTATAAAAAACGGCATCAAACAAAAAATAAATTAAAAAGGAGGAGCTGCAATGACAAAAAAAGAACGGGAGCTAAAACCAATAGATATTGAGGAAACCCTGCCTCACCAAATTAACGCTCCCAGCTTCAAGGATACAGGTATCGAAATGAAAGCTCCATTCAAAAATGAGCATGGCGTCATCATTGGAGACAGTCTTTATGAATCAGAAAACTCACCGCTGGAAAAATGGACCGATGATACGGATCCAGCAGTAATGGCCGGTGATGAATGGGTGCACCCGACGAACGATATAGGATGGAATACTGCTGAAAACAGGGAACTTCTTGAGGAAAAGAGAAAACCGCAAGCCTATCCATTCATGCACCCTACAAAAGATGCAAGCAAAGGCCAGGACTAAGACAACATAATCACCATGGTGGGCGACTACAATCTATAGAGATGGGACATTCTTCGAAGCATTTTTAAAGAAGAACAAAAAAATCCGGGATTTCCCGGATTTTTTTGATATCAACCATCAGCCTATTATTACACGCTCTTTTGGATAATGGATGCTTTCTTTCTCTGTTTTTCCGCCAATAATCAACAGGAAGGATATAACTCCAACTCTTCCGATGAACATCAGGATGATTAAGACCATTTTACCGACAGTCGAAAGATCTGGGGTGATTCCCATGGATAAGCCTGTTGTACCAAATGCAGAAGCAACTTCAAAAATAATGGCCAATAGTGATTGATTCTCTGTCACCATTAGGATAATGACGGCGAGGAAACATATTAGCACAGCCATAATTGAAATAACCAGAGATTTTATAACATCATCCTGGTGCAGTTCTCTGTTGAAAATTTTTACCGCTCTTCTTCCGCGTGCAAAATGGTAGAGGAATAAGAGATTCAGCGCAAAGGTTGTTGTACGGATTCCTCCGCCGACAGAGCTTGGAGAAGCTCCAATAAACATCAAAGCTGCCATCAGGAACAGTGTCGGATCTGTAAAATCATTTACATCCATTGTCGACAAACCACCACTTCTGGTTGTCGTGGATTGGAAAAACGCATAAAAGAAAGAATCCAGCAACGATTTATCAGAGAAAAAATGATTATATTCCAAAGCCCAAATAGAAACAGTTCCAAAAATCAGGAGAACGAGAAACATTAGAGTCGTGATTTTTAGGAATAGTGAAAAATGAAATGGAGCACTCTTTTTTCTCCTAAAAATGAAACTTTTCAACTCAACCAATACAGGGAATCCAATTGCACCAAGTGTAATCAGGAGTATATTGATTGTAACCACAAAATAATCCTGTGCATATGGAATCAATGAGGCTCCGGTAATATCAAACCCTCCATTGGTTGTAGCACTAACAGATGCAAACAAACCATGGAGAAAAGCTTCCTGCCATGTCGGGAAGTATTGTAAAAAATATAATCCTAATAGCAGCGCACCAATTATTTCAATAATGACAATGATCACAAGAATTTCTTTTAGCATTTTGACGAGGCCTGACATCGAGGTCTGGTTCTGGTCCATCATGATTAATCTGCGTTCCTTAAGTCCAATCTTCTTCCGTATGATCAACCAGAAGAAGGTTCCAAGTGCCATGACACCAATCCCGCCGAACTGCAGGACAAACATAAGGATAAAGATTCCCGGCACAGTGAATGTATCCCGTACCGTTATTACTGAAAGACCGGTAACACTTACGGCACTTGCGGCAGTGAATAACGCATCCATGAAAGACCATTTTGCCCCGGGCTGTATGGCAATAGGTAAACTTAATAAGCTCATCGAGACTACTACCGCAATCAAATAATACGCAACGATAATTTGCGCAGGAGATAATTTGTCTAACCTTCTTCTAATATTAATCCACATAATTGCTTCCTTTCAGCCCTGAATCATATACATACCTATGATAAAGAATATCATCTGATTAATAAAGTACTTTCTTGCAGTTTCTCCCGATACTATACGGTAAACATTATCCAAATGGATAAAAGATTACCACTCATGAACTTGCCTGCATTGTTCAAACTATCTATACAGAGAAAATTTCTCTCTGTATACCATCAAAGGAGTTGATAATAATGGCTCGAAATTCAAATAAATTGCTGGTTCCTGGAGTGGAACAGTTCATGGACCAGGTTAAATATGAAATTGCTCAGGAATTCGGAGTTAACCTCGGTTCAGATACGGTTTCCAGAGCAAATGGTTCAGTAGGCGGAGAGATCACAAAACGCCTTGTCCAACAGGCTCAGGCACAGCTATCTGGGCAAAATCAGCAATAATGTACAAGAATATTGGTTATCGTATTTAGGATATCCATTATCAAACAAACAATTGAATATGAACATGGAAAAAAGTCCGGATGTAGGTTCCGGACTTTTAAAATTAGCTATTTCATACTTCTGCGATTGTCTTTGTTTTTCTCAGCTTGTCCCCTGCTGTCACTTTTTGGGCCTTGCTGAGTGTTAGACTTTTTTCCATTTTTATATTGGTGTCGGTCTTGACTGTTTTTATTGCCTTTATAAGCATGTTTGTTGTTACCCTGGCTATTACTGTTATAACCAGAATTTTTATTCCCATTGCCTTTTTTAGGTGCCTGTGTATCCGACTTGTTCGGATTTCCTTCTGGAATTGCAGGATTATTTTTCTTTTCCTGACCTGGTGGTTCCTTCTTTTCAGGCTGTGGAACAACTGCTGGAGCAGGATCTTTCTTTGCAGGTTCTGGGTTGGCTTTTTTGTTCTTTTCAACCGGCTTTTCTGCAGGCTTCGGCATATCCTTTTGCTTTTCTTTGTATACACCAGTAGTAACACCCTGCTTTTGTGCCTTCTCCCTGTCTTCCATTGTTGCTTCCATCACTTTAACATTCAGGTCTTCCATTTGTGTTGATTTTTTAATTTCAGATATCTTTTTTTCTAGTTTTTGATCTACTGATTCTTTTGCCTGTTTATTGTGGACAGTTGCGATGACAATGTCATTTTTTTCTTTTAAGAAACCTTCTTCCTCGATTTCCTCAATGATCATCTCTGCGACCACGGCTGCATCTCTTTTTTTCCAGCCCTTTATTTCACCAATGATTTCTTCCCCTTCAGGGTTATAGCCTATCATTTGAAGGACCTTTAAATCATCGTTTACTGCCAGTTCAATGCTAGGGTTCACATCAATAGACATATACGCGTAAACCTGTCCGTCGTGGTAGGCCGGAAGAAGCGCAGACATGATCAGCATAAATGCTGCAGCAAGTGCAATAGTCCTTGCCTTGAAGCTATTTAAAAACGATAAATTGAATTTCTTTCTTTTAACAGTTTCTGTTTCGGGAAAAAAATGAATTTCTTCTCCTAACTGATAATCTTGTTGATGCTTTCGGGCTCGCAAAAACTCGCCTTCGGGGGTCAACAATGTTAGGTAAAGATCATTGATTTCAAGGATAACCCCTTTTCTCATGTCTCTAACACCCCTTTAATATAATCCTTTAAATAGACATAATCCCCAATTAATATAAGTGCGATAGCAATAATATATTTTCTGTTTCTCTCTATGGTTTTTCTGCTGACTTTGACCATGTCTTCTAATTGCTTGATTGGCAAGCGTTTTTTATCGAGAAGGAAATTCTTCAATTCCTCGTCTTCAACCATTGATTTTGCAACAAGCATTGCGTTTTTACGAGCATCTGCATGCTTAGGCGACTGCTCGAGCAAATCCTGGAAAGATAGGTCAAATTCTTTCAATACCGCTTGGAATTGCATGATTTCTTCTCTTCTAAGTTCCTGTTCTGTTTTTTTTCTGAACTCATCTAGAGATAGCTCATCTTCAATAGTCGACCGCTGTTGTTCTTCCTCAGTCGGGTCATTTGAGATGTGGAAGCTCAGGTTTTGATTCCGGCTTTGCTGGCGGATATAATCAATCACCCTTCGCTTGATCATGACTTCTGCAAAGCTTAATAAAGAATTTCCTTTTTCAGATGAATATTTCTGAATTGCCTCGTTAAATGCGATGAGGCCAATGCTAAATTCATCGTCAGACTCATGTATGTATCTCTTGCAGACAGACGAAACAGTCTTCGCGATAAATGGCTTGTAAGAATCAATCAATTCTTCTCTTAAAGCAGCATCCCCCTGGTGGATTTTTTCTACGGTTTCTTCCAGTGGCCTGCGCTTTTTCTTTGCCATGAACAATAAACTTAGCAATAGCCTCACCTCTTTTCTTCCCACATTATATCATAGACTGTCAAATTCTCTTTCTGTGGTTAGGCAGTGAAAAGATAGCCAATTACGGCTACCTTTTCGAGTCTATTGTTCATTTTGCATTAGTTTTTATCGTTACCTTTTCCGTTGCCATTTCCATTGCCTTTATTTCCATGCTTGTTTGATTTCTGTTCTTTCTTATCCTGCTTAGCCTGTTGTTTTTCTTCTTTCTTTTGCTGTTTAGCTTCCTTGCGTTCTTGCTTAGCTTTTTCTTTTTCTGCCTTTACTGAAACTACTGCTGGAACAACCGTTGTATCATCATCTGCAGGCATTGTTTCTTCAGGCACTTCAGCTGTTTCATCTGCAGGCAAGAGGTCTGATTCAACTACTGGTTCTAATTCAACTGGCTCAGTTGTTTCAGTATTTTCCTCTTCCTCAACAGGCTCCTCAGCATATTTTTCTTCTAATTTAGCTAATTTCTTTGCCATCTTAGCGTATGTTTTATCAATGTTCTTTTGAAGCTGTGCTCTCGCATTGTCATTGCCAACGTGTTCCATAGCAGCTTTCAATGCAACGATATTCTGCCTGAGCATTCCTTCAATCTCTTCGAAAGGATCTTCACCTTCAACTTCTTCTTCCACTGACTCTTCTTCCCCGTCTAGATCACTTGGCTCTTCAGCGACTAAATCATCGGCAGGCTCTTCACCAGTTTCAGTTGACTCTTCTGAATCTGTTCCTTCTGTGTCTTCATCAGTGGTTGCTCCATCTTCAGTGTTTGTTTCTTCTTCCTTTGATACTTCCTCATCTACAATTTCCTGTGAAGATTCCATGTATTCAACAGCAGCTTCGATTACTTTAAGGGCTTCTTCTTCGTTACCCTCAGCGAACAAAGCACTTGCCTCTTGAAGGCGTTCTGCTGCATATGTAGCAAGTAATTCTGCTTCTTTAGCATCATCAATTGTAAAAGCAAGCCTTATTTTCTCCAGTGCGATTTTAGCAAAGTAGAAGAAGTCACCAGGAATCAAAGATGGATTCGTTTCTTCAAGCTCATCGACCTGTGTCTTTACTTCTTCAATCTCTTCAGTGCTGACATTTTGCAACTCTACAGTTTCGATCTCAGAATTGTTCTCTTCCGCCATTGCAACTGGCGAAAATGTAAATGTTCCAGCAAGCACTAGAGCCAATGTACTCTTAGCGATTTTTTTCATCTCTTGGTTAGAAAGTTTCTTCATTCTCAGTTCACCTCGTATGTTTTTAGGAGCGGCCGCTTTAATCACTAAATGGTTACGTATGTGCTTACTATGTTATGGGGGTTTTTTGGGAAAAAATAAAAAAGCTTCAGTCAAAATATGACCGAAGTATGAAGAAGATTGTTGTTATATAAGGTTTTGTAAGGGATTTTAGTTATTAAAAACATTAAAAATCAAGCAATTACCATTTGAACAAATAAAACCTTTCTCATTTAACCTTTTATTACCAATAAATTGTAATGTAGTTATTAATTATTCCTGTTGAAATTCACACATATGAGTACTCCCAGCAGAAAGGGCTCATTGTTAAGCCTATGTATAGGTTAACCCCTGAATTCTAGTGGTAATAAAACTTAAGCAATAACTTCCTGATCAGGAATCCGGTAAGCATTCCGGGAATGACAAAAAGCATTGGAAGGAAAACTGGTCCTGGAAATACACCAAATATTTTAACCTTTGGGGATATCATCAAACCAACAGTTACGAAATAGGCAGAAAAAACAAAAGGCAAGAAGGTGATTTTTTCTCCTTCAGGCATGACGCTCCTATATGCATCCCACATGGCGAACATATATAAACATGGATAAAACATCAGCCACTGATAGTCCAGGACATACATAGCCTTTTCTGTCTCACCAAGGAAGCTATACATTATTCCTTTGTTAAAATTACTATTAACGTTAACAAGGAACTCCAGTATGACAAAAAATATCCCCTTTACAAGGTTTCCCGTCAGTAACTGGGCAAACCCTGGCAGTGCGATGCTCCACATTACCGCTTCTAGTTTGGTTAATTTCTTTTTTATCGCCACGTCATGTTTCATCCTTTAGTCATATTGTTGGTGCTATTTTTAATGCTGAATTTTCAACAGTATTAAAAGGACACCTTAATAGTTCGATGGTTTAAAAATCCCTGTACATCTTGCTACTTGTTTTAGATTGTCCAAATTGTGCTTTGAATTATCATTTTTCCAGTTAATTGTTAAATTTATTTCGTGAAAATATGATCCTGTTATCAACTAAAATCATAACCACGGAAAAGATAGCACTTCTCCTTCTGTTAAACTAGCTCCAAAAGAAAACCGCCCCGAGTAACGAGACGGCTGTAATTATTTGTTGCTCTTTAAAAGGGCGATATAGTTTTTCGCAAAAGTGATCCAATCTCTTTTGTCGGCAAAATAGCTTTTGAATAAATTCAAAAACAATGGATATTTGCCTTTATAAGGGTACCATTGAATTTCGGAATTCATGAAACCCATGTCTTCCATGATTGCTTTTTCATGACAAAAGATTCTTAATCCCGCCTCAGAATGATATCTGCCAATTCCGCTTTCCTTGGTCCCTCCAAATGGAAGACCATGGTTAGCAACTGTAATGAGCACATCATTGATGACGACAGCTCCTGACACTAGTCTGGAAGCGACACGACGAGCCTTAGCTTTATCACTGGTCCAGACACTTGCATTTAGTCCAAACACGGTTCCATTAGCATAGGCAATTGCTTCCTCTTCCGTATCGAATGGGACAACTGGGAGCAACGGGCCAAAGGATTCCTCTTGGATGATTTTCATATCTTGCTCTACTCCAGTAATGACTGTAAGCGGCAGGAACATATCTCCCTTCCAATCAGAAGGCTTCAGCCCAGTCTCCAATTTCGCTCCCCGTTCAAGTGCTTCATCGAGCTGAGCTTTCACCACGTCTTTCTGGGCTGGAAAAGTCATTGACCCGACATCTGAATCAATATCGTTCCCCAACTGAAGAGAATTGACTTCTTCTTTCAATTTTTCAAGTAACTTGCTATATATTGACCGTTCCACATATAACCGTTCAGCACTCATGCAAACCTGACCGCTGTTTGTAAAAGCACCCCAGGCAGCTGCTTTCACTGCTCTATCGAGGTTTGCATCTTCAAAAACAATCATCGGGTCCTTACCGCCAAGCTCGAGAGTTGTCGGAATCAAATCTTTCGCAGCCTGCTGCTGGATGATTTTCCCTGTACGTACCGAGCCTGTAAAAAAGATGTAATCTGGCTTACCTGAAGTAAAAGCAGCACCAACTTCTTTGCCGCCATGCGCGATCTGGACTGTTCCTTCCGGGAAGCCTGAGCGACGGAACAAGTCCTCAATGCACTTTCCAACAAGCGGGGTTACTTCTGATGGCTTCAAAATTACAGAATTGCCTCCTGCCAGAGCACTGATCATCGGGACCATCGCCAGCTGCAGAGGGTAATTCCAGGGAGATATTACAAGGACAACACCACGCGGCATATATTCAATAAAGGATTTTTTGCCGATTAGCAATAAAGGTGTTTTTACTTTTTTCCTGCTAAGAACCTTTTCTGCATGACTGATAATATGATCGATTGCATCAAGTGTCGGCATGATATCGGCCACAATGGACTCGGTTAACACCTTGCCTGTATCATCTGATATGACCTTGGCAATTTGGTCCATTTCATCGACCATCAGCTGCTTTAGCTTCTTTAAATATCCGCTACGTTCAGAGATGGTAAGGCCGCTCCAATTTTCAAAACCCTCCCTAGCCTTCTGGTAGAAGACTGGAACCTCATGGACAGGAGTTTCTTCAATCTCGGCAATAACCTCTCCTGTCGCTGGTGCCACAACAGACATCTTTCTTACTTCTTCAACTGAATGCACGTTCATTCACCTGCCAAAAAAATTGAGTTTTTATATTATGTCGATTTGGTATTGAGTTTTATGTTTGTTCTCTCGGTAGAAAGCCGCCATTGCTGCAATCCCTTCTTTGAAATCCGGGCAATTGATTCCTGAATCCTTTAGGTCGTCCTGTGCCTGGGATGAATCGAAACTGCCTCTCCATGTAAAATAATCAAGCGCTTCTTTTTCGACCCCAAGATACCGCCGGATCACCCGGAAATTGAGTCCTCCTTTTGCCAGCACCAATGGTACAGCACCTTTTGGCTGCTTCTTCAATAATTCGTACATCATCATTTCATAAAGCTCAGACACCTTGTATGGTTTAGGGTCTGTAAGATGATATGTTTTCCCTGCCCCTTTATCTGAAAATGACAAATAGGTTGTTGCCTCAATAATATAATCCACTGGCACAAGATTGACAACAGTATCTCCTTTGCCGAGCTTTGGCAAGAATGGCATGAAGCTAAGGCGGTCGATAAAATTCATGATGAAATACGGTCCATCAAACTTGATGGTTTCCCCTGTTGTTGAATGCCCCTTCACGATTCCTGGCCGGATGATAGTGACAGGAACCTCAGATTTCAATGCATCTACAAGGACTTCGGCTTCATATTTAGTCTCTTCATAGTAGTTTTTGAAACCGGGGGGCTTGATTAATTCATCCTCATACAATATACCTTCCCTTTTGCCGGCAACATATCCGGTGCTGAAGTACGTATAGCGCTTGAGATTCTTTAAGGTCTTCACCCATTCATTCACGTTCCTGGTTCCATCCACATTTACACGGTACGCAATTCCCTTTGGAACCGCGAGGTCATATATAGCTGCCAGGTGGAAGATATGTGTTACTGCTGACTCAAGCTGAGCTTGCTTTTCTTGGTCAATCGCCAGGCCAGAAAACGTAATATCCCCTTTTATAATCTCAAACTGACTTTCATCCAGGCTAAAATCCTGAATGATTGCCACTCTCTCAGTCTCTGCCTTTTCAACCATATTTGGCAGTACCAATACATGAAATTTTCCTTTGCCATCATTTTTGCGCAAAACTTCTCGAATCAATTGGTTGCTGATGAATCCAGGAAATCCTGTAAAAAAGTATCCGTACTCCATTAATGTCCTCCTCACCGTTAATTAGCTATATTTTAACGATAAGCGCTTCCAAGGGCAATTATTTTGCTGATAATTCTGAAAAATACAATAAATACTGTGTGAACTACCCAAAGAAAACCCCCTCTCTTTTCATGGAGCCCTCTTATTCGAAAAAAAGATGCTTGCTAATCTTAGCCAAGCATCTCGCAATTACCTTCGTCTTTTAAAATCTTGATTTGAATCTTCTTCGCTTTTTATTTGGCGAAGGAGCTCTTCTAACATGCCGGCCATTTCTTCTTTAGTGTATTTTCCCCTTTGAAAGGTAGTCGGCCCCTCTTCACCTAAGGTTCCATATTCTGATTCTGAATGCTCTTGTAGCAGATAAGCCGGTACAAGATGTCCATCTGGTGTTGCATACATTTTATTTCTCCTTCGATAATCCCTGTCAAAGAAACTATAAACCACCGGAATGACAAACAGGGTGAGGAATGTACTGCTAATCAGGCCGCCAATGACCGTAATTCCCATTGGCTGGTTGATTTCAGTTCCTTCTCCGACGCCAAGCGCAAGCGGGAGAAGCCCAAGAATGGTCGTCAGCGCCGTCATCAAGATAGGGCGTGCCCTGTCTTTTACCGAAAGGACAATGGCTTCGTGTGGAATCAAACCGCGCTCTTTCTTCTGGTTGATATAGTCGACAATCACAATTGCATTGTTAACAACGATACCCGCAAGCACAATGATGCCGATAACCACTGTCAAGCTGACTGGTGTTCCCGTTGCCGTCAGTGCCAGTGCGACACCGATTACCATCAACGGGACCGTGAACATGATGACAAATGGATACTTCAATGACTCGAACTGGGCCGCCATTACGAGATAAATCAAGATGATAGCCAGAACGAATGCCAATACAAGATCATCAATTGATGATTCGAGCAGTTCTCTGTCTCCACTGAATATAACTTCAGTTTCCTCTGGTAAATCAAGCTCTTCTATCTTCTCATCCACCTTCTTGGATATATCACCAAGGTTCGTTGAGGATTTGTATTTCATCGTGAATTCAACTGCACCCTGTTGATTGATTCGCTGAATTTTGACAGGACCGCTGCCGGTCTCAATATTGGCAACTTGGCCGAGAGTGACAAAGTTACCATCAGGCTTCTTGATTAACAGCTGTTTCAGCTCATCAATATTTTTCGTTACTTCACTATCATATTCTACATATACACCAAGAATTTCACCATCTTCACCAGGCATTTGTGTCGCCATATTCCCTCTTGTCACGTTATTGACAATCATGGCAATTTGCGCTGGCGCTAGTCCCTGGGTCAGTGCTTTATCCCTGTCAACCGTTATCTGGATTTCCTCGACTGTTTCATTCTGGCTTGTAGTCAGCTCATTAACATCCTCGAGCTCCCTCAGTGAATCATATATTTGATCAACTGACTCATTTAGCCGTTTTTCACTGGAGTCGCGAACGTTGAAAGTCAGTGTGTTCGGAGCAGACCCGGATGTGGACTGCATATTAAAACTTAGTTCAGCACTACTGTTTGCACTTTCCGCAGCTTGTTCCAGTTCTTTTTTTACATCATCGACAAACTGGAAGGTACTGATTTCCCGTTCTTCAAGCTCATCCATCTTTACATATAGTTCCCCGATATTGGCATTCGTCGTGCCCCTGAATGAAGCCTCTTGAGTAGTGCCAACCAAGCTTACATATACATCGACATTTTCTTCACCTTTCAATTTATCTTCGAGTGCAGCCATGACTTTTTGAGTTTCTGATAGAGCGGCTCCATTTTCGAGATTCACCCTGATGCTGAAGAATCCTTCATCCGTAGGAGGAATAAACTGGGTACCCACGGTTGTCACGCCATAACCGCCTCCAGCAAGCATCAGTAAAGTGATCAATATGACAATGAATCGATGGCGAAGTGCCCATCTGATCGATTTTTCCAACCCTCTCATTGAGCCAGAACGCTGTCTTCTCGCTTCGATATTTTTCTTAGGAGCTTTCAACAGTCTGCTGGCTAACATTGGAACAACGGTTAATGCAACCACTAATGAAGCAAACAAACTGAATGAAATCGTCAATGCAAACTCTGTAAACAGCTCGCCGATGATACCTGAGATGAAGACAACCGGCAAAAACACTGCTACAGTCGTCAAAGTTGAAGCAGTAATGGCAGCTCCTACTTCCTTAGCTCCATCCCTTGCAGCGGTTTTAGAGTCTTTGCCCATTGAAAGATGGCGATAAATATTTTCAATGACGACAATGGCGTTATCAACCAGCATCCCGATTCCAAGTGCCAGCCCGCCAAGTGTCATGATATTCAAAGTAAAATCAGCAAAGAACATCAATACGAAGGTGAAGATGACGGAATACGGAATAGCAATTCCGATGATGAGCGGACTCTTCACATTTCTAAGGAAAAAGAACAGAACGGCCATCGCAAGCAATCCCCCGATAATCAGGGAGCTTGAAATATTGCCGATTGCCATTTTTATGTAGTCACCTTGGTCAAAGAGTACCTCCGACTCTATCCCAGCGTATTTGTCCCTTTCAAGCAATACCTCCAACTCTTCGAGAAAAGCTTCAGAAACTTCTGCAGTGTTGGCATCGGATTGCTGAAGGACACTCAACAGGACGGAAGGAGTCTGGTTCGTCCTCGTAATTGTATGATCATCCTGTTTCTGCAGTTCAACTTTTCCAACATCCTTTAATGTGACCTTTTGCTTTGTCACGGGATTATTGAATACTGTCAGATTTTTCAACGTATCTAATGAATCCAAAGTACTGATGATTCTGGTGGTCAGTTCTTTGCCATCCGTCAAGATCGTATCACCTGGCATCGACACATCGTTAGCCCTGATCAAGTCCACAATATCAGACTGGCTCAGTTTATAGCTTCTAAGTTTATCCTGGTCGAGTTCAACCCTTACTTCCTGCACGGAAGTACCGGATAAATTGACACTTGCTACACCTTCAACCTTGGTGAGCTCGAGTTCTAGCTCTTCCGCCAGCTCCCTTAGCGCAGATTCATCCTGCCCAGAGCTTAATGATAGCTGGATGACCGGAAATTGAGACGGATCAAACTTCATGAATCTCGGCTTATTCGCGTCGTCCGGTATAGGCGTCATATCCAGCCTTTGGATGACTTCATCCTGGATATCATCAATATTGGTTGTCCAGGAAAATTGCATCAGGATAAGGTTGGCCCCCTCCTGTGAGGTAGACGTCATCGTCTTGATCCCTGGCAGAGTAGCCAAATTAGCTTCAAGTGGCTTGGTCACCTTTTCGACGACTTCCTCTGGACTCGCTCCCTGGTAATTGGTCACAACTACCCCAACAGGAGGATTTATATCTGGAATCAGTTTCAAAGGAATCCTCATCAATGAAACAACCCCAAGAATCAGGACCAAGAACATGGTCACTAATGTAAAAACAGGCCTTCTGATCGAAAAATTGCTGATTTTCATACGCTAACTCCTTTCGGCGATAAAACACAGTGACTGACCGGACGTTTATTACTGTACAATCATTAATATAGTGAAGCACCATGGATTATTCAACTATCCAGTATGCAATTTTAAGGAACAATTTTTAACATTTGTATCCCATGAGCATACCTTTCATTTTATCGGAAACAAATGATTATTGAAACTTTTAGGTATTAACATTACCACCCATTTTATTTATAGGGTAATGTGCCCCAACTTAGATGTATTTTTGAGGTTTCGGGCACATAATCAAAATCAGTAAAAATACAAAAAAAGCGGCAGCTTATGCCACCGCATTTTTCCCTGTCTTCGTTAAGGTTATTCCAGTAAATCCTGCTGCCAGTGTCAATACCGGTGACAGCAGACAAAAGAACGCAAATGGTACATAATCCATTGTGCTGACTCCAAGGACGCTGCTAAGGAAAACGCCGCACACACTCCAGGGAACAAGTGGATTAAGTACTGTCCCGGCATCCTCCAGGACACGAGAGAGATTTTTTGGATGCAGTCCAGCTTTTTCGAAGTGGCCTGCAAATGTGTTACCTGTTATAAGAATTGAAAGATATTGCTCACCGATCAAAAAGTTAATCCCAATCGCAGATAAAGCTGTCGATCCAACCAGAACAGGCACCTTTTCCAGACTGCTGGCAAGCCCTCGCAATAAAGCCGGAAGAACACCAAGCTTGAATAACAATCCGCCCATGCTTAAAGCAAGGAGTACGAGCGAGACTGAAAAAAACATGCTCTCAAGGCCTCCGCGGGTCAACAGGGAATCCAGCTGCTCATTGCCGCTCTCAGAAACATAGCCTGAATATAAAATTCCCGGTAGCTGGCCCCAGTCCTTTTGCGGGACAACCATCATGCTGATTGCCATCGCGGAGAGCGTTCCCGCTCCAAGTGTCAAAATAGAAGACACTTTTTTCACTGCAAGTATCGCAATGACAGCAAGCGGAATGAGCGAGTACCAGTGTACAAGATTCAACTCCACGAGAGTATTCTGCAAGTTTCCAAGTTTTGTGAAGTCAGCTGAACTCAGTTCTGGCGACAAGGCGGCAAACATGACGAGTGAAATGAAGAACGCAGGTATCGTTGTCCAGGACATATTTTTAATATGTTCAAATAGGTCTACTTTTACAGTAGAAGACGCCAGGACTGTTGTATCCGAGAGCGGTGACATTTTATCACCAAGGAATGCTCCCGAAACTACCGCCCCGGCCGTGATTGCCAATGAGAATCCTAGCGTTTCACTAACCGCGATGAATGCTACACCGATCACAGCGGAGGTAGTCAGTGAACTGCCAATGCTTAGCCCAACAACAGATGTGACGATAAAGACAATCGCATAAAACCATTTACCAGTCACTAAATCAAATGCGAAATAGATCAAAGTAGGAATGGTCCCGGCAGCAATCCAGCTGCTGACCAGCATCCCAATAAAGAAAAAAATCAGCACCGCTCCAAGGCCAGCCTTGGCACCGTCAACCATACTTTGTTCAAGCTCAGCCATCTTGATTTTTTTCAGCAATCCATAAATTATCAATGACCCGATTCCTATCACGACCGGAATGTGTGGCATTAGTTCTAGTTTTATCATGCCATAACCGATTCCCGTCAGAAGCAATAATATAACAGCAGCAGCCTCAGAAGTTTTCAGCGTGGTTGATTGGCTTTGGTTTAACATGATGATTCCCCCAATTAGTAGTAAAATACAAAAAGCTCCTCTGAGTCTAGGGACGAAGGAGCTCCGCGGTACCACCCTAATTGGCAAACAATAATATCTGCCCACTTCATTAACAGTGCCTATATGCGACAGGTGTAATTCAAATCAGCCATTGCCTGGATTTTCAGCAACCATCCAGTTTCTTTGTGCTGCTCATGGAGATTCTACTAATTTCTGCCGGCACTTTATACTTAACTTTTATACTTAAACGCTTTTATGCATAAAAGCGTTATAGAATAATATTAATATAGTATCTGTTTTAGAAAATGTCAATAGATAATACTTTATAAAGTGAAACTTTGCTATGTTCACTGTCTTTCTTCGAGCACCTTACTTATTATCTGATACCAATATCTCACAAATCCATAACCATACAAAAAGAGCCGGTATTCAACAATACCGGCCCTAGCTTTTATGAAGCATCCATAGGATTATAAAGTTTTACTTCTGGATTCTTGTCCTGGAACCATCTTAAGGCAAATTCATTTTCGAATAAGAATACTTTTTTGTCATAACGGTCAGTGACAAGAAGGCTCCTGGAGCTGGACAGGTTTTCGTTTACATCGTCACCTTCGATCCAGCGGGCAATCTTGGAGCCCTGTCTTTCCATAAGGACTTCTACATTATATTCATTGCGCATCCTTGCTTCGAATACTTCGAACTGGAGCTGACCTACAGCACCAAGAAGGTACTCTTCCGTCTTCAATGTCTTGAATAGCTGGATGGCTCCCTCCTGGACAAGCTGCTGGATTCCTTTATGGAAGTGCTTTTGTTTCATAACGTTCTTTGCTGAAACCCTTACGAAAAGTTCTGGTGTGAATTGTGGAAGCTTTTCATATTGGTATCCTTCCTTGCCGGAAACAATCGTATCACCAATCTGGTATGTGCCCGGATCGTAAAGCCCGATGATGTCACCTGCTACAGCTTCCTCAACAGTACTGCGATCATCAGCCATGAATTGCGTAGACTGTGCAAGTTTCATTGATTTCCCTGTACGGCTAAGCTGGACGGTCATGCCTCGCTCAAACTTGCCTGAGCAGATGCGGAGGAAGGCAATTCTGTCACGATGGGCCGGGTTCATATTCGCCTGGATTTTAAAGATAAAACCAGAAAACTCCTCTGAATGGGGATCAATTTCCCCTGCTGTCGAATTCCTCGGCTGTGGTGCCGGCGCAAATTGCAGGTATGAATCAAGGAAAGTCTGTACACCGAAAGTCGTCAAGGCGCTTCCAAAAAATACAGGTGTCAATGTTCCATCTGAAATCCGTTCTTTTGAGAATTCATTTCCCGCTTCATCCAACAGCATGATTTCTTCTAAAGTCTGGTCGTATAATGAAGACTCTTTCAGAGAATGCTCACCCTCGATTTCTCCTTCTTCGTTCAATGGAACAAAGCGTTTGTCTTCATCAACACGAAACTGTTCAATCCGGTTGTTGAATCGGTCATAGATTCCAAGGAACTCCTTACCCATGCCAATCGGCCAGTTCATTGGATACGATTCAATTCCAAGTACCTCTTCCAATTCAGCCAGCAGCTCAAGAGGTGCTTTCCCCTGGCGGTCAAGTTTGTTGATAAAGGTAAAGATCGGAATTCCTCTCATGCGGCAAACTTTGAAAAGCTTTAAAGTCTGGTCCTCGATACCTTTTGCTGAGTCTATGATCATCACGGCGCTGTCGACCGCAGTTAATGTTCTGTAGGTGTCCTCAGAGAAATCCTGGTGGCCTGGTGTATCAAGAATATTCACCTTCACCCCATCATAATCGAATTGCATGACACTGGAAGTAACGGATATTCCACGCTGCTTCTCGATTTCCATCCAGTCACTCGTCGCAAACTTCCCTGTCTTTTTCGCTTTTACCGTACCAGCATCACGGATAGCGCCGCCGAAGAGCAATAGCTTTTCCGTTAGTGTCGTTTTCCCGGCATCCGGGTGGGAAATAATCGCAAATGTCCTTCGCGATTGTACTTCATCTTTTAATTTTTTCATCATTAAATGTTTCCTTTCTGTTTAAAGGCAAAATTCCTCATAGAAAAGCGCAAGCGCCTTGGTCAGCCCCGACAAGCGTTGGAGGGCTGACCTGTGAAGTCGCTCTTTGACTTCATTGGGCGGACCGAAACGTCTCGAGCTGCTCAAAGCTAACGCTTCTCGCAAGATACTCGAGGAAGCCAACCCAAGGATGAAAACTGGCTAGGCGCTGGAGCTGGACAATTCTCGAAGTGTAAATTTATACTTTCTCTACTACAAAGTTAATCTTATCTTTCTAGCGGTAAGTTTGCAATCCTGCAATTGCATATCAGGACTTTTAAATTATTTCCTGTTGAGATTATAATGTATTTCAGGAGGTGCTGCATGGATTCAGTTACGCATACGCTTTTCGGTTTAGCCTTATATGGCGCCGTTGATAAAAAACATATGAAAAAAACGCAGAAACGTGCTTATTTACTCACCGCGGTCGGCGCAAGCCAGATCCCGGACATCGATGTCATTTCACAACTCTGGGATAGTGAAGGTCTTTACCAGATGTGGCACCGCGGCATCACCCATTCGATATTCCTGACGCCATTATGGGCCGCTTTATTTATTTTACTATCTTTCCTTCTATTTAAAGTAAAAGATGCAAAACTATTCTTCCTTGGCTGGCTGGCGGTGATCATCCATAATACAAGTGATTTATTCAACGCCTGGGGAACCGGCTATCTCGAGCCATTTTCCAATATAAGAATCACATTTGGGACAATCCCCATCATTGATTTCGTATTCTGGGTGATCCTCGGAACAGCGTTTGTTGCTTCAAAGTTTAATAAAGTAAAAAGTCCATCCTATTTCAAACTTGCATGGATTTTCATTGCTCTGCATGTCATTATCCAGAGTGTCCAAGGCTGGATGGTTTATAATCAATATGAGGACGATTATGAGCAGATTGCCCTTTCGGCAGGCTTCATTCCATGGACATATACGGTAATCGCAAAAAATGACAGTGAAGTCAAAATTTTTCAGGATAATCTATTCATAGAAAGAAAGCTTCAAGCTGAGCTTACTTCCGCCGAAAATGCGGATCTTAATGTTTTATTCTCCGAGAAACCTGAAGCTAAGACGCTTACTGAATGGTCACCATTTGTCGTGATCGTTGACGATGGAGATAGATTAGGAGTCTACGATCCACGTTTTTACCGAAACGGACAATCCTTCCTGTTCGAATATATCGATAAAACTCAATAAAGGAAGAAAAGCGTAAGCGCCTTGGTCAGCCCCGACAAGCGCAAGACAAATTGGTTTCTGACCATCCAAGCAAAAAGAGCAGCCATCAGTTCATCTGGCTGCTCTTTCCGTATCCATTTACATTCTCGTTTCTATATCATCCATCATTTCATCTATTGTTAAAGTAATATCATTCGTTTTCCTTGCTACAGCAATTGTGAATTCCAATAACTCTTTATATTTTTCTACCGGAATCATTGAATTCGTCTTCTCGTATTCATTCACTTTAAGACCGAGATTTTGCAGGATCATGATTGCCTCTTCTACAGATCCTCTTTCAACTTCAAACATTCTGATTCCCCCTATTTCTCTGGTTGAATTCCATTATGAGGGAGTTAAACCTATTTTTAAATGGTAAAACTTTCATTTGTAACCAATCAAACTGTAAAAATTAGGTTATAAGTCGGTGTTTTTTCATTTTTTTTGAAAAGAACAATCAAAACCCCAGTTTTTTTGATAAAATCACCTCTTAAGCACTAGAACTTTTTACCTTAAAGATGTCTCTGTTTTGAATCTTGCAGTCAAATTACTGGATAATTTCGGAAATCGCCTGGATGAATTCCTCACCTGAAATCAATCTGCCTCCACCCTGTACAAGCGTTTCGTTGCCTCCGCCCTTACCGTCAATGATGGATAGAGCATGTTTTGACCATTCCTTCAAGTTGCCTTCTTCATTCTTACCTTTTGCAAAAACGAATTGCAGCTTGTCCCCATTTTCTGAGGCAAGCAAGAATATCTTATCTTCAGCATTCGAAACCATCAGCCTGGCAAGCTTTTGAAGTTCCTGGATACTCCTATCCTGAAATACTCGAGTGACTATTTTGTTCTTTCCAGATCCAATAATCTCGGCTGCTTCAAAATTTAATAATTGATCCTTCATCTCTTCAATTGATTTTTCTAGTTCTTTCTTTTGGACAAGTAGTCTATTTACTGCTGCACCCATATCCTGTTCTGGTGCATTCAGCAGGGCTGTGAGTTTCTTGATGGCTTCATGCTTTTGGCCAAGCTTATTCAGCACCCTTTGCCCGCAAACAAACTCGACACGCACCATTTTCTTTTGCCTTTCCCATCCCAGGATTTTCAGTGAGCCAACTTCAGCAGTGCTGTATGGATGCGTTCCACCGCAGCCATTGTAGTCAAAGTCTGGTATTATGACGAGCCTGATGTTATTTGACACGGATAGCTCTTTCCTGAGCCTGTATTGCTTTAATTCCTCTTCATCAACCCATTTAGTGATGATTGGGTGGTTTTCGAGAATCACCTGGTTAGCAAGCTCCTCCACCTTTATAGCCTCATCAGCACAAAGATTATCTGTGTCCAAATCGATTGTCAGTGTATCTTTCCCAAGATGGAAGCTGACCGTTTTGTATCCATACATCTCCTCGAACGCAGCGGAAAGAATATGCTGTCCAGCGTGCTGCTGCATATGGTCAAATCGGCGTTCCCAGTCAATCGTCCCTTCGATACGAGTGCCTTCCGTCAATTCTTCCTTTATGTAATGGCGAATCTCACCGCCAACCTCCTCAACATCAACTACTTCAATGCCATTTAAAAATCCAGTATCGAATGGCTGCCCCCCACCTGTCGGGTAAAAAGCAGTCTGTGAAAGGATTGCATATATACTCCCAGACTCGTCTACCTTTTGAATAACCAGTTCTGCAGAAAATTTTTTTAAGTATGCATCCTGATAATATAATTTATATTCCATGGCAATCTTCACGCTCCGAATCGTAACTTTTGATAACCAGTATATCATTTTTTTCATAGTAACTAGACGTCAGGAAAATAACGTTCTGCATCGATTACCCTGAAAAAATTGCTCCAAACAAAACAGCTTCCTATGTACTGGAAGCTGTCAATACTTTACCATCATGTAGTCAATGCACGCTCTGCCTTATTGATCAGTGACTTACCTCTTTCCACTAGTCCCTTTGGGAATGGAGCGTCCTTGTCTGCAGGCGATTTAAATTGGTCAAAAGAACCGGTCAATGCTCCGATATTTCCTTCCTCATCAACATCTGTCTGGAATTGATGATCAAGCAGGAATGGCGTCCCAATCTGAATGAATGTGCCATCATCATCCAATGGTCCACCAGTCGACTTGAATGGAATCCGTACGTACTGGCGGTCACCATGGTCATCGTTCATCTTGTAGTCAATATATGCATGGTCATATTCCCACTGACCGTTGACATTGAAGCCAAGCGGCCCAAGCTTTTGCTTCAATTCACCTACAGTAAGCTCTTTGCCGTCTATATTAGATTGAATCGGAATCATTTTGAAGACCTCATTTCGTTTTGGATTAGTATATTTACTTTTTCCACCACGAAAAGGCCATCAAACATGCAGTAGCACACTGGTAAAAGTTAAGGAGCAAGTTGATCTCTACGAAACCGATGAAATCATGAACGTTTTGTACCTAAATCGCTATGTAACCTTTGTTAATCTCTATAAATTTGGTGTTAATTTCAATGAAATTACAGTTAATCTCTATGAATTCACTCTTAATCTCTACGGATTTGAAGATAATCTCTACGGCATCACCCTTAATCTCTTCAATTTCCAAATCCTTCAAAAAAAGTGGAGGCTCTCTGGCCTCCACCAACGATTTATTTAGTTAAATGATAGACAATCGATTCATAAGGGCGCAGAGTGATCCTCGATACATCTGCAGCAGCATCTTCATAATTGGAAAGCAGGATTTCAGCCTTATAGTCCTGAAGCTGAACAGACTCAGGCAATTCAAACACAGTGTTTTTCCCATAAAAATTATTTACGACAAGCAGCTTTTCATCCTGCCCATTCCTAATATATGTAAATAAGTCAGGATGTTCTTCAAGGATTAGCTGGTAATCGCCATAGGTAATAATGTCATACTGTTTCCTCAGTTGAATGAGCTTTTTATAATGATAGAAAACTGAGTTTTCATCAGCGAGTGCATTTTCAACATTTACAGTCTGATAATTCCTCGCAACATTAATCCATGGAGTCCCGCTTGTAAATCCTGCATGCTTTTCTGCATTCCACTGGACAGGCGTTCTGGAGTTATCACGTGACTTGCTCTGTAGAATCTTCAGGATTTCCTCCTCAGACATGCCTTCTTCCATTTTGATTTTATAGATATTCAAGGATTCAACATCGCGATAATCCTCGATTCTTTCAAAATAAGGATTGGTCATACCGATTTCTTCGCCCTGATAAATATAAGGTGTCCCCTGCATCATGTGGACTGCAGTACCCAGCATTTTCGCCGATTCCCGGTGGTACTCACCATCATTTCCATATCGTGAAACGACCCTCGGCTGGTCATGATTGCACCAGAACAAAGCGTTCCATCCCCCGCCCTTATGCATTTCAACCTGCCATAAAGATAATATTCGTTTAAGGGCAAGGAAATCAAAATCTGCAAGAGTCCACTTGTCACCATTTTCATAATCGACCTTTAAATGATGGAAGTTAAATGTCATGCTTAATTCGTCCCGCTCTGGATTCGAGTATTTGATGCAGTTTTCAATGGTAGTTGAAGACATCTCACCAACCGTCATGCTGTCATATTTAGAAAGGACTTTACGATTCATCTCCTGCAAATACTCATGGATTTTAGGCCCATCCGTGTAAAACTTGCGACCGTCACCAGGTGGTACAGTTCCATCGTCATCAGGGAAGTCCTGATCCTTTGAAATCAAGTTGATGACATCAAGCCTGAAGCCATCAATACCTTTCTTGAACCAATAATGCATCATCTCATATACATCATTGCGGAGCTGTTCATTTTCCCAGTTTAAATCGGCCTGGGTCACATCGAACAAATGAAGGTAGTATTGTCCTGTAGCCTCATCATACTTCCATGCATTCCCGCCGAATTTGGATTCCCAATTAGTCGGAGCACTTCCGTCTTCCTTAGGATCTTTCCAAATATAATAGTTTCGGTAACGACTATCCTTTGATTTCAGGGCATCCTGGAACCACTCATGCTCAATTGATGAGTGGTTCACAACTAAATCCATGATAATCTTGATACCGCGTGAATGTGATTCCTCAAGCAGACAATCGAAGTCTTCCATCGTGCCGTACTCTTCATAAATATGATAATAATCTCTAATATCGTACCCATTATCTCGCTGCGGTGAATCATAAACAGGCGTTAGCCATATTACGTCCACTCCCAGCTCTTTCAAATAATCAAGCTTGGCGATAATCCCTGGTAGGTCGCCTGTTCCATTGCCAGTTGTATCATAAAAACTCTTTGGATAGATTTGATAGACAACCGACTTTTTCCACCATGGTTCAGTCATATAAAACATCCACCTCCATCAGGATTTACTCTCTAGTTGCGATTAGACTCTTTGTTCTTTCTTGT
Organism: Mesobacillus boroniphilus; assembly: GCF_018424685.1. Taxonomy (NCBI): domain Bacteria; kingdom Bacillati; phylum Bacillota; class Bacilli; order Caryophanales; family Bacillaceae; genus Mesobacillus; species Mesobacillus boroniphilus. Next base: position 396,007 of record NZ_QTKX01000001.1, on the reverse strand, counting down.
CTTAGCCATAATGAATGTCAGTACGAATGGTACGACAAGCGCGATTCCCATCCCGATGAAGAACGTTCCCCAATATTCGGTATAGATAGATAAAAATCCTGGCAAACCACCTACACCAATTGATGTCGCCATAACTCCACGCAGGGTAAGAATAACCCCACCGATAGCAGACCCAATGATTGCTGCTATGAATGGATACTTATAGCGTAGGTTAACTCCGAACATCGCTGGTTCAGTTATACCAAGCCATGCTGAAATCGCAGATGTTAAAGAAAGACCTTTTAGTTTTTCATTGTTCTTCTCTGCAAACATCATTGCAAATGCAGCTGATCCTTGAGCGATATTTGACAGCGCAAGCATCGGCCAAAGGAAAGTGCCTCCGATTGTACCAATCAATTGTAAATCGACAGCAAGGAAAGTATGATGCATACCTGTAATCACTAGTGGAGCATACATAGCACCATATAATAACCCGCCAATTGCTGGTGCTGCATCAAAAATCCCGACCACACCATCGGTAATTACATTTCCAATCATAAACGTAATGGGCCCGATGACGATGAAAGCAAGGAATCCTGTTACTAACAAAGAAATTGGCGCAACAGTCAACAATTGAATTGAATCTGGAATGCGCTTCCTCAGGAAAATTTCAATTTTTGCAAGGACATATGAAGCAATCAATATAGGTAAGACTTGCCCTTGATAGCCAACTTTTTCAACTGTTAAACCGAATAAATTCCAAGTAGGGATTCCACCCTCCTGCTGGGCTGCACCATAGCCCCATGCATTCAGTAAATCCGGATGCACAAGCATGAGTCCGAGAACAATACCAAGAAGCGGGCTTCCGCCGAATTTATTAACCGCACTCCAACCAATCAAACCTGGCAGAAACACGAAGGCTGTATTTGCAATTAAATTAATGATGCTGGCAAAATCTGCCCAGCCAGTATAAACATCAATCAATGCCTGTCCTTCAAAGAAGATGTCCTTTCCAGTCAGGATATTATTGATACCCATGAGCAAACCGGCAGTAACAATTGCAGGCAGGATTGGAATAAAGATATCTGCCAGCGTCTTGATTGCCCTTTGAAGAGGATTCAAGTTTTGCGCTGCAGCACTCTTGATTTCTTCTTTTGACGCTTCACCAATTCCAGTAATCGCAACCATTTCTGCGTATACCTTATCAACCAGACCCTGTCCAATAACTACCTGATATTGGCCGTTTGCAGAAAACGATCCCTTTACAAGATCAATATTCTCCAGCTTTTCCTTATCAACTTTACCTTCATCCTTCAAGGCAAAACGCAGCCTTGTAACACAATGGGTGGCAGCGGCAATGTTTTCTTTACCTCCAACAGCTTCAACAATTTGTTCAACTGCTTGTCGATCCATAATTACTCTCCTCCTGTTACCGTTTTCATTCATTATAAAAAAAAGATTAACTTCCAACCCGAAACACTTGTATATACATGTTGTGTACGTTTTCATTTTACTTGTATATACATGATTAGTCAACTGTTTTTAATCACCCTTTAAAATTCCCAAAACCACTGATTTCAAACCGGCTTTTGAATAGTGTTGTCTATTAGGATAAAAATTTACCAGTTGTTAGTGATGTTTTGTTAAAAGAAGTGCAAGGGTAAAAATAAGAGATAAGGAATTTTAGCAGGAAGGGTGTTTGGAATGTTAGGCACAAAGAAACTCGAAGAAGGTTATAAAAAGTTTGAAACCAAGGCAAAAGAGTATATAAAAAGACCTGAGAAAACTGATATTTTATTGAAGGATGCCAGCAAAAAGGCGGATGATCATAAAGGTTCACTAGGAGATATTTGGGACAATCTTCAGCTACTGTTTGAATTAGTTGGTGCCTGGCGCCGGGGAGAATATCGAAAAATCCCAACAAGATCAATTGTTACCATCATCGCTTCGATTATTTACTTCGTGTCCCCCATCGATTTAGTTCCAGATTTCCTCATTGGGCTGGGGATCGTCGATGATGCGGCCGTAATTGGTTTTGTTTTAAAACAAATCACAGTTGACTTGGAAAGATTCCGAAACTGGAAGGAAAATCACGGAGCTAGCAATACGATTACAGAAGAATCTCCATTCAAAAAAGATACGCAAAGCCCGAATCAGCCCGAAATTTAACGGGCTTTTTTGTTGGGAAAACTCGAGCACTTCTCTTAGTACTAAAGAGGGCTTTTACGTAATAAACAATTTGTCCTATTCTAATTCCATGGGCCATTCCGTAACTTATAATAAATAGTAAATTTTTACAAAGTTTGCTATTACGATATTTCTTTTAAAAAAAGGGGGATGAATCATGCAAAAACTATTCATGTTGACTTTTGTATTATTGCTCGTTTTCTCTGGTTCTGTCATTGCCTCTTCTTCACAAAATCAAAATAGGAACGCCAGTCCTGTCGAGGATTATCAGGATAAAACCGGGGTTAATCCAGAAGGGTATACATGCTGGCAATGTACCAAGTATGTATACCATAATGGATATAGAACCTGCGTATCTGGCGTGTGGTTGACAACCTGTCCAGTCATGAATTAAAAAACAATAAAAAAGGATGCTGAGATCGGCATCCTTTTTTCTGTGTCTATTAACCTTTAATAACCAATTGGATATTCTAGCCTACAATAAAGTGTTTTTTAGAAAAGAAGAAAAAAATGGCTGGCAATAAAACTGTGACTGACATTCCCATCAGATAATGCCATTGCGTCTGGACCGTACCCTTAAAGAGTTGTTTAATACGTACAAACATATACTTATCACACCCGTCAACGACTAAATGATTTCTGAAGTTTTTTTAAAGATAGTATAAAAAGTTACAAAAAAACAGGTTCAAAATTGAACCTGTTTTTCCATATCTTCAATCATGGCGATCACCTTGGCAGCTTTACTTGCCTCTACTTTATATACCCGTTGTTCTTTCAATCTTTTGATATATACATTATTATCGTTAACCCATAACTTACATTTATCTGGTTTCCTGCCCTCATAGATTAACAATAGATCATAGGCACCTTCCATCTCCGGTGCATTCTTCACATTGTTTAGGCCGTTGACAGTTTTATTCATAATCCCCAGCCAACTTGGTTCATCAATGATGGAAATCCCTTTTCTTGTCAAGTTCGAGTGAAGGTTAAAGTGGTCCGCTGAATCAGATTTAGTGAAATACGTAATGACAATTTCACTTTCGGCAAATACCTCTGATGGATTGAGAGCGGCTAGCCCCTCATGGGAAGGACTTTTGATTACTGTTAAAAGGTATGCTGCACAAACCAATATCATCACAAACGTTAGGAGACTGCCTGTCCAATTTCTTAATATGTAGCGAATCGGCCTCTCTGGCCTTCCGGTCTGGATGATTGAATTATAGGTTTTTCGCTTTTGGATTTCAGAACGTGGAATTTGGCTAAGTCTCCTGAAGCTACCTTCTAGTTCAAATGATTTCTTCAATTATTTCCCCTCTTCTCTTCAACTCTTTTTTTAAGGCAGCCATTGCCCGGGAAGTGGTAATCTTCACTTTACTTTCGCTCCAGCCAAGGATCAATGCAGTTTCCTTAATCGAAAATTCTTTAATTTTCCTTAAAATCAATACCTCCTGGTAGTTTAGCTTCAGTGTTTTGATTCCTTTATAAAGAAGTGAGGTCTTCTCACCTTTTACAATGATCTCTACCGGAGATGGCTGAGATGATTCGATGACATACTTATCCAATGAAAAAAAACGCAGCCGCCTTCCTCTTCTTAAGTGGTCGATTGCAACATTCCGTGCGATTTTTACTAGCCATGTGAAAATTTGTGAATCACCGTTGAACTGATGGATATGCTTGTACACTCTTAAAAAAGTTTCCTGGGTTAAATCCTCCGCGACTTCCTTCTTTCCTGTCAATAACAGGAGATAGCCATAAACCTTGTCACTGTATTCCTCGTATACCTTCTGGAAATGAATGCTGTAGTGATCGCTCAAAATTCTCCCCCCTTTTACAGACAGTTAGACGAACGAGCACAAAAAAAGAATCACTATTTTCGGAATATTTTCAATTTATTTAAAAATAACAAAAATTCTTTTTTTTTTCATCGTCCTATTTGACTAACCAGAAGTTTCTTCAGGAGATTAATAACGGAGTATAGTGATCTTAAGGATAAACTAATAACCAATATACGAACGGTCAGATCGGTTAGTTCGAGTATACATTGAGCTTGTTTTTGAAAGTTACAGAAAAAGAGGCTGTCAAATGGTCAATACAATGACCTTTTGAGACAGCCTCTATCCATGGTGTCATTAGCGATAGCATGCGCAGCCGACGATGATCAAGAGAATAAACAACACAACGATCAAGACAAAACCGCTGCCGTATCCAGCTCCCCCTACACCGTAACCGCCATATCCACAGCATCCGCCGTATCCGTACATGATAAAACCTCCTAATGAAGTCTTCTTATTTGAAGTTTAGTAACCGAAACCCCAAGACGCTCCGATTATGATTAAAAGAATGAACAATACTACAAGCAGGGCGAAACCGCCGCCATAGCCGCATCCTTCAGACATCGTAACAACCTCCTTTTTTTGTGTCCCTATATCCTATTCAGCTCGGGACATTTGTGCAATTAAACACCGAAAAAAATACTAGCCCAAATCTGAATAGCGCAAACGCCTTGATCAGCCCCTACAAGCGCTGGAGCTAGACACTGAACTAAGTGTAAAAAGTTTATACTTTATATAGAAAGAAGAACGTGCTGGACAAAATGGAAAGCTCACAAAAAAAAAGAGAACCATAATTGGTCCTCTTCTTCTCAGCTTGGCCTATCCTATTTTTACCTGACTTGCTTGGTTTTCATTTAGAAATTCATATGTAATCAATGGCTTGACTGGGATTTCCAGCCATCTTGATACACCATTATTGTTCACTTTTTCCATATACACTGGTTTGCAATCTTCCAGCAGACATAGTTTTAATGTTTCAAAACCGCTTAATTTCTGAACCGCTTGCTCGAATTCTTTTTTCTCTTCCGCAGTCGCAAGAACTTTTTCTTTTTTCGGCTCGAGCAGAACCACAATCAATTCCTTCCGCATTTGTTTTTCCAATTCCATTCTTGCGAAAGCCAGCTTTTTCAAAGTCCTGTTCAACTGCCACATGCTGATTCCAGCTATTTTTTTATATACCATTCTAATTGCCTCCAGTTTCCCCCAACCTCTATTCTAAAAGACAATTCGGTTAAACGTAAGATTATATTAGGGTATGGGAAAAATTCCAAGGATGTTTTTCGTGTTTGGGCGATTATACATTAGAAAAAGACTGCGGCAGTGGCACAGTCTTTACCTTTATTCTATAGGTAGTTACAGGTCCAGTAAATATTTTGCGTACATGGACATGCGGTCTTTTGTCCATTTGGGAGCTGAGACTATTTTAATATCAATATGCTCGAGATTACTTATCTGTCCAGCCAGATGTTCACGGGCAGAGAGGGCAATATAATCAGCAAGCATGCAATCTTCATTCCTCGTAGTCATAACGATTTCGACATCTTTATCATCCTTGACACAGACTTCATATACGAGGCCAAGGTTCACAATATCGACTCCAAGCAGTGGTTCTTCTACTTCTTCAAGCATTTTATAAATTTCTTTTTTATCCATATTGAGTACCTCCTCCCTCAGTAGTCAGGTCAATTGTCTTGCTTACTTATATCATAAGAGATGCCGGAAAAATGTTGGAGTGACGCACTTCACATTTCATATTATTGTCATTATTAAAAGGATAATTTGTGTCAGTTTACGACAGGTGGGTAATTGTTAATTCCCCTGAAAAAAAACAGGCTGCTTGTTATCCAGCCTGCTTTACATTCAACCAATAACCTTTTCCTTGTTCTGCATTTTTTGTAAATATAACAATGTTTCTTTATCTGATGATGTAGGAAGTTCATACATGGACTGATACTCCTCTGGTCCTTTTCCAGTGATGAGGATCCACTCCCCGCTCCTGGCGTTTTCCCATGCATATCTAATTGCCAGGGTCCTGTCTGTAATGACTTTTCCTTTATTCATGCCATATCGTTCATTCAGTTCCTTTAATTCATTGGCCATCTCTTCTTCGGATATTCCGTTCAGGTCATCAAAGGTCAAAGTGAATTCATCACTCATTGAGGCCGACGCTTTGATCATATGCACTCTTTTTGTCTTGTCTCGCTCTCCACGGAAGCCGAATATATGCTTTATATTAACTGCTTCATGCTCTTGTGCTGCTTGCAGGCAGTATTCAATCGCATCCTTTGTATGTGCATAATCGACAATGAAAGTAGCACCTTCAGGATGGGAGATCATTTCGAACCTTCCAGGCACGCCTGGGAAGGTTTTTAGTGCCTCAGCAATCAAATCAGGACTGATGCCGATTTTCACAGCTGTCAAAAAGGCCATTGCAGCGTTATAGACATTGTGGAGACCAGGTGATGGGAAAGTCAAAGAATAAGTGATCCCCCCCATTTTGATGTCAAACCTGGTTTCTCCATTCAATTTAATGTCCTCAATTTTCAAATCATGCAAGTCATCATAACCAATTGAATAGACCGGTATTTCTTTAGCTCTTAATATACTTGTCAGCTTGTCTCCCCATTCGCCCAACCTGCTGACAACTGCCGAACCCTCTTTTTTCATGTAATTATACATCAATGTTTTTGCCTCGAAATAATCATCAATGGTCGGATGGTAATCGAGGTGGTCATGGGATAAATTCGTGAACAACCCATAATCCAGCTCAAGCCCTTCAATTCTGTATTGCTTCAGGGCATGTGATGACACCTCCAGCACAACAAACTCGTCATTGCTTTTCGAAACCAACTCCTGTATTTGTAAAGCATCCGGAGTGGTGTTGGAAGGCTTGTACACCTCATTATTTATAATATAAGACACAGTCCCCAGCAAAGAGCAGCTTCTGCCCGCATGCTCAAGAATGTGTTTTAGTATATATGAAACGGTCGTTTTCCCATTTGTACCTGTAATGCCAATCACCGTATGCTTCCTCGACGGGTGTTGATAAAATGCGCTCGCTGCCCTTCCGAGTGCCAGCCTGCTGTCGAATACCTGAATATAAGGGATTGCAAGTTCAAGTTCATTTTCCCCTATAACTGCTGAAGCACCATTGTCTATGGCTTCATTAATAAACATGTGTCCATCTATCTGGAAGCCAGTAATCGCTACAAATAAATCTCCTGGCTTCACTTTACGTGAATCCATCTGGATTCCAGTCAATTCAGGATCAGCATCATTCATGTATTTTTTCAAACCGCCGCCGAGTGCTTCAAGCACCTTGGTTAATCTCATTTCCAAAACTCCCTTTTTAACATGCCTATAAATTCCACGTCCGGAATTAGAAATGTATATAATATGTCTCTTTTTATATTCCCCCATTTTTTAAAACTATGCCTCGTAAATGATACAAGATTTACTTTTTTTAAAAATGAGTAAAAAGAAATAGAAAAAAAGACCAGCAATTTAGCCAGCCTTTTACTATTTTTTTTTATCGCTTAGAAAATTGGGACAAATATTTAAAATTCAGCCTGCTATGCTGCTGAAGCATGAATGCCGAGGTAGTTGAGCCTTTTTTTCGAAGCGTATTCAGTGCATTGATCATTTCCTCAGCTGTACCAATCCCTATGCCATGTCCATAATATAATCCATTTCCAAGTACGACTGCATTTTCTCCTCGCCAGATTGGCTTATCAAAATCCGGGTTCATGAAGTAGACCACATCGCCGGGGATAAACTCACTCCCTTCTAAAGTGATGATGGCCAAATCTGGGTCGTAATTCCAATTCCAAACGAGCAGCCCCCTGAACAAATAGTTGAAATCCGACAACCTGATTGAATCCAGAACAGCTTTGTAAAAAATGATAACCATTGCCGTGGAGCACTCGAAAGCATACTCCTGCCCATTTTCATAAATATCGGTGATGGCCTCAGATGGAATGACATTCGGCTTCAAAAGATAACCACTTGGCACCTTCGTCCAATATATAGGATTGAACTTCGAATACTTGAAGGAAGTAAAGGCAGCTCCTGAATCTTTAAGTCTCAATGCTGCTTCAATGACATTTTCACGAAGCTTTATTTCAAAAAGGAGCTGAAAGGTTGTGTCATACTCGAACATCGTTAGGCTATTGTCTAGTTGATCATATATTTCCTTCTGTTTCCCAGACAGATTCTGCAGCGTCTGGCCGCTTGCCACATCTGGAAACCGGATGATAATCATCACACTCCCCCTCCATATTCCGTTAGTTAAACATACATTCTAACTATATGAAGGTGAATGGCTGAAAAGACATTGGACTGGATTTTGAAATAATATTGGCTCAAGCACATTGGCAGCCTGCAGGGATTCCGCGTGGCTGCATATACTCCTTTCGTCCTTTGAGTTTATTTTGCCTATAAAGCAAATAGGGGCATAGTATGATTGTTTTAATTATCTATAAAGGGGTATTTTTATTATTATCAAAGCGATAAGGAGGTTTTATCATGCCAGAAAAAAATCAAAATAATAACGATGGCTCAGTTGAACAGGAGAAAAAAAAGGCACACAACAAGGATATCGAGCCTCAAAGAGATCCGGTAAAACCTCAGGAAGAGTCAAATATTGATAAATAAGTCATGAGTTGAAATACCTTTTTAAAAATACGGAGAGGGTGAGGATCATGGGAAAAGAAAATAAAAAAAACATTCCAGTTGATAATACTCAAAACATGGACAATCCTGAGCAATATGAAACGAGGACGAAAAGTCTCCATGACAAATTTAAAAGTGAATTGACTGTGGATCCGATTCCGATGGAGGACCTTAACCAGGAAAAACATGAAGAAAAGGATGGCCATCACTCAAAGGATTCATCTTCAAGCGAAAAGAAGTACAATGTAGATATCGACAACGAGTTATAACAACTGCCCTGGGAATCCCAGGGCTTTTTTGGTTTATGAAGTCTTAGAAAGAGAATATTAAAAACAAGTACAAAAAAAGGAGGAATCTATATGGATAATCAAAACTTAAAAGAAAAAATCACTCAGGTTCTCGGTGAATCAAAGGTTGGCACGCTGGCGACAGTAGTGGGGAATAAGCCGCACTCTCGATACATGACCTTTTTCAGTGAGGATTTGACATTTTACACACCCACAAGCAAGGAAACGTATAAGGCGGATGAAATTAAAAGGAATCCTTATGTCCATATCCTGCTCGGATATGAAGGAGAGGGAATGGGTGATGCCTATATTGAGGTACAGGGAAAAGCTTCAATTCGGGAAGATCAGTCCCTTAAGGATAAATTCTGGAACAACAAGATGGAGAAATGGATCAAGAGTTCTAATGATCCTGATTACATTATTCTTGAAATAAATCCCGAAACGATTCGGTTGATGAATGATAACGGCGAGCCAGAAACATTGAACCTATAAGTACTAGCAGGAGATGGAACTATTCCATCTCCTCTCTATCGGAATTTAATTTAATGTTTTGTCAAACATTTGTTGAATTTAAATCGAAAATACGTATTGATATAAATATATTAATATCGTAATCTATTGGTAGATAATATTTGTGAAATATTTCACAATAAGTTTCATAAAATCTACAATGGAATTATTTATTTTTTTACACAAGTATGTGAATGATTGCACAATAAACAGTCAGAAAGAAGGAATAACAATGCAAACTCCAAAAATAATTATTTTAGGTGCGGGATATGGCGGGCTCATAACTAGCCGTCAGCTTGAAAAAACTTTACGTAACGGCGAAGCTGAAGTTACTTTGATCAATAAACATGATTATCACTATATATCTACTCAACTTCATAAGACTGGTGCGGGTACTGCCTCAGATGAAAAAATCACCCTACATATACCTGAACTTCTTAAGACAGATAAAATACAATTCAAAAAAGGAACTGTACAAGGCGTAGACAATACTGCAAAGAAAGTTTTCCTTGAGTCTGGTGAAATTATTGATTATGACTACCTGATGATTGGTCTTGGTTTTGATGTGAGTACGTTCGGCATTCCTGGAGTTGAAGAAAATGCTTTTAAAATTAAAAGTTTCAGGAGCACGAAGGCAATATACAATCATATACTCAGGCAGTTCGCTGCCTATAAGGAGGATCTTGACCCTTCAAGATTGACATTTGCTGTAGCCGGTGCCGGCTTTACTGGAATTGAAATGATTGGCGAACTTATAGAAGCGATGCCAAAGCTTTGCCTCCAATATGATATACCTGTATCGGCGACAAGAATTATCAATATAGAAGCCTCAGCAACTGTTCTCCCAGGATTTGACAAGGAGGCCATACACTTTACAGAAAGCTATTTAAAAAAGAATGGCGTTGAGCTGATGACCTCAACGAAGATACTTGAATGTTCTCCAACTTCCATCATATTGGACAACGGCGAAGAACTTCAGTTAAGGACATTGATATGGTCTGGCGGTGTCCGTGGGAATACCCTCCTTGAAAAAATGGATTTGCCAATTTCGAAGGGCCGCATCTTGATTGATAAGTTTTTGAGGGTAAAAGGAATGGAAAATGTCTTTTGCATCGGGGACGCGGCGTTGTTCATGAAAGATGAAGGAACCCCACTCCCTCCGACTGCACAGGTCGCCATTCAACAGGCAGAGGTTTGTGGACCAAATATAGTTGCCAGCTTGAGAGGTGAACAGCTGAAAACATTCGAATACCACCACAAAGGTACAGTTGCTTCCATCGGTAACAAAGCAGCCGTGGGAAAAGTCTTCGGTTTGAAAATCAACGGTTTATTCGCTGCCTTAATGAAGCAGGTAATCGAAGCTCGTTACCTTTTCGTTCTCGGCGGACCTGGACTGGTCATCAAGCAATTCCTTAAGGTTGGCAAGCCACATTCAGAGTTGGCTATTTCCAAACAAAAATAATTACTTTTCTCCTTGCTTGTTGCTTTTCGACATATCATTACAACCCTAAAAAGCATCGGAGCCCCAAATGCCCCGATGCTTTTTCTAATTTTGTGATGCTGTCAGCGCTTCTTCCGGTGGACGCTTTCCACGTTTCAAGTCATTGATTGTCAGGCCAAACCGCATTTCCAGGTGTGGATAATCCTTAAAGTGGTTCCAGTCACCTCCCCAAGTAAATCCAAGCTCCTTAGCAATGCTTACTATCTCCATCCAATCTGATTTACCATTGCCATTCCCGTCATAAGTAGTGTCCCATAGGGCTTCTCCTTGTTTATTCAATAAAGCGAAATCGATTGCCAGACCAAAATTATGGTAAGACTCCCCGCCTTTAGCGTGTGTGACTATTTGACCCTCTTTTGACCTTCCCTTTTCATATAACTGATTCTGTTCTTCAAAACTCCGGAACCCATCAGTCACCAAGACCCTGATCCCTCTCTCTGCTGCCCTCTGAATCAGCACATCCTTATTCTTCTTGACAACTGGATGAAGGTCCTGCGGCAAAGGAACATTTTCATTAATTTCAGGCTTGGTAAGGAATTGATAATAAAGCAGGAGCGCAACCAAAATCAGCAAAAAAGTGATGAACGCGTTCCCAAAAAGCTTATTTTTCACATTAAAATTCCTTTCAGCTATTCTATTAGTCTAATATATAACGAATTCACTACATACTTGGTTTCATGAAAACCCCAAAAAACCTGGCACATGATCTTCGCCAGGTGTATTTCCTTAGTTGAACTTATATTTTTCTAAAATGCGGTCAGCGATTAGGTTGTACCCTTTATCATTCAAATGAAGCGAGTCGCTGAAATACTCCTGTTTGCCTTTGCCTTTAAACAGGTCATTAGTTGGAATAAAAACTATTTGTTTTTCCTCTTTTATAGTATTTATGATTTCATTGTTCCATTCATGGATTAAAAATTCAATTCTTTCGCTGTATGGATAGGGGTTATACATCCCCAGCAGCAGGATTGGCGCTTCATTGTTTCTTTCCCTTAAAGTATCAATGATTGCTCTCAGGTTTTGTAAATAAACTTCTTGTCCTCTTTCTATTTTACCATGCTGCAGGTTCTTTAAATTTCCTCCGTTACTATTGATCAAATCATTCGTACCAATGAAAAGAATAAAATAATCAGCATCATTGAGCTTACTACTCACCATGATATTAGATAACTGAGTAAGGATTCCGGATGATTCAAGGCCATATATAGCTTCATTGGCAAAATTGTAGTCCTCACTATTTTGTTTGTTCAATCTTGTTTTAAGCGTATCAATATAACCGGAACCGTTTTCATCACCATACCCGTATGTAAGCGAGTCACCCAATGCTACAACCAGCTTATCCTCTTTCTCTTTGTCAAATAAACTGAAAGCAGCTAGTATGGAGATTATAATTAAAATAAAAATAGCAAGTGCTGTATTTTTCTTCATGTTGTGTGTCCCTTCCATAACTGTTTCCACTGTTTTACCCGGCAAAAGCAGAACATGAAACATGAAGAATCCTCCAGCAAATTTCTCTTGCTAATACTTCTTCAAAGTGTTATATTAATCAAGCGATGAGCTGAATTGTGTAAGTCGACTGACACTCCTTTATGGAAATGTACGATGTGGCGTGCAGTCAGTCGCCTCAATACGCAGAAAAGACGCCTTATGGGCGTCTTTTCTTATTTTCAAGGATATTTTTATCTATCCTTATAACCGTCACGATATGCACCAGACGGATTTTTGAAACCGTCACGGTCTTGGTCAGATGAATTCTTAAGTGAATCGTGGACTTCTACATCACCTGCCTGTACCCTTTCCTTGGATGCATCAAGCCCCTCTTCTCTCAACCTCAATGTCTGCTCATCAGTATCATCATAAGTTCCTGTTACGGATGTATCGGTAACATAGCCTGTTCCTTCTGCATCAAATCCAGATACAGTCTTTTCAGCTAAAAGAATGATGCGTCCATTTCGAACATCCTCTTCATATTCACTTGCCGCGTCATCTGATAAGCCAACACCAACCAGACGATCGGAAATTGACGGCTCATTGCCCCCCAGATTTCTGTCTGCGTCAAAAGCTGTCATCAGGCTTTGCCAGAATCCGCCTTCCTTATGAACATCATTATCCGTTCCTAAATTTTCAGTCGTTACACCCGTTCTGCTTTCAAGTGCAGTAGTAACATCGTTCGTATCACCAATGATTGAGAAATCCTGAACAGCATATCCCTGGTTTTTATGTTCTTCAATTGCTTCAATTAGTTCTGTTTGATTATCATAAACGCCAACTACTTTTTTAGCCATTAAAAATCCCTCCATTCCATTGTATGGTTCATCCGGTTACCCCGGTAGTGTATTCTTACCCGGCATGGACACACACTCAAACTATTTAGAACTTGCCAAAATAAGCCACACTTTTATGTTACAAAAGAAAAAGCCGGAATTAGTCCGGCTTTCAGTCTTCGTCTATTTTTATAACCTCTAAATAGGCAATATGGTATTCGTCGATTTCGATAATCTTAAAAACATAGCCTTCTTCTTCAATTTCATCACCAATCTTGGCATCAATGTTCTTTGTCATGAACCATCCACCTATAGTATCTACGTCTTCTTCAGATATATGGATGCCTAACAGGTCATTTACTTCATCTATTAATACTCTCGAGCTGAACAGATAGTGGTTTTCATTTACTTTCCTGATTTCGGCGATTTCGTCCACATCAAACTCATCACGGATGTCTCCGACGATTTCTTCAAGAATGTCCTCTACAGTCACAAGTCCGGATGTTCCACCATATTCATCAATCAAGATAGCCATATGGATGCGCTCTTTCTGCATTTTGACGAGCAAATCATGGATTGGAATCGTTTCGATGACTCTGATGACAGGCTTAATAAATGAAGACAAGATCGACTCTTTTTGAAGATCCTTCTGTGTCAGTTTAGCAGTGAGTATTTCCTTGATATTGATCATCCCTACTATATTGTCCTTCTCGCCATCAATCACTGGATACCGTGTATATTTCTCTTTTTGGATCACATCAATAATCGTTTCAATATCATCTGAAATATCGAAGGTGACAGTCTCGGTTCGTGGCACCATAATTTCTTTGGCAATTCGCTCATCAAACTCAAATATATTATTCACATAGTTTAGTTCATTTTGATTGATCTCACCGCTTTCAAAGCTCTCTGATAAAAGAATGCGAAGTTCTTCTTCGGAATGGGCAATCTCATGTTCAGATGCAGACTTTAAACCAAACAAGCCGACAAGAAGCCTGGCTGAACCGTTCAACACCCAAATGAAAGGGTACATAATCTTATAAAACCAGATGATTGGCTTTGAAAAAGCAAGGGTGATTGCTTCTGCTTTTTGGATTGCGACTGTTTTTGGAGCCAACTCCCCAACTACCACATGCAAAAAAGTGATCGAAGCAAAGGCGATTCCGAACGATAATATACTGGATAATGACGTATTAAGATGAAAGCTCTCAAAAACAGGGTGGAGCATCTCTTCAACCGTCGGTTCCCCGAGCCAGCCCAGGCCGAGAGCTGTTATTGTAATGCCAAGCTGGCAGGCCGAGAGATATTCATCGAGATGTGTGACCACGTGCTTCGCGGAATGTGCTCCTTTCTTTCCTTCAGCGATAAGCTGGTCAATTCTCGAACTCCTCACCTTTACGATGGCAAACTCTGTCGCTACGAAAAAACCCGTTAATGCGATTAATAAAGCTACTAAAAGCAAATTAGTCATAATCAATGGGCAAGCCCTACATTCGTAAGGCAGTCACCTCCTAGAAAACATTTACTCCATTAAAATGGAATGATGATCAAAGGAATGTTCCTTCAGCACCATGATTTTGTCCATTTTTTAAATTATACCCTTATAATAAATAGCTAACGCATAATAGAGGAAAAACGTGAATCAATCCACACTTATTATTGGTAGCCGAACAAGAATATATCAAAATACAGACTACTTTCGCATTGGTTATTGCTTTTCGAATACACTTGTAGCTTTATTCTTGATGGCCTCCGTGGCATCTGTCGAAGGAATTTCCGTGAACAGACATTCACTTTGGCTGTAAACGTTCCAATGATTCAATAAAAAACTGAAGTACAACACATCTGCACAATGATGCAGATGTGTTATACTTCAGAGCTCATTTCATCATGATACCTTTTTGGCAGTTTCCCCAGTCTTTTCAGTGGACAGGAACCAGCCTGCCGCGGCAATTCCCACAAGCACTGCATAGAATGTGAGTTTCCATTCTGTTGAGTGGGAGAATTCGGGATTCAAGATACCTAACGCTGGATGGGATATCGTTAAAATAGCCAGTTTTACCCCTACCCAGCCGACAATACCAAACGCGGCGATTTCCAGACCTGGCCTTCTTTCAAGCAAGTCCACGAACATATTTGCAGCGAATCGCATAATAATCAAGCCAATCATCCCGCCTGCGAAAATGACAAGGAATTGTCCCCCGTCCATCCCACCCATGTCTGGAAGAGGAGTTTCGGGCAATACAACAGCCAGTGCTACTGCTGCAAGGATAGAATCGACTGCAAAAGCAATGTCAGCAACTTCTACTTTCAGGACAGTCATCCAAAAACCGCTTTTCTTCTTATTTTCTTTGGTCAGTATTTGTTCTTGACCTTCTCTTTTATCCCTGAGAGCAAGTTTTCTGATGATGTGGTTCACAGACATCAAGAGCAGGTATAATGCCCCAATTGCCTGAACTTGCCATACATCGACCAGGAAGGAAATCACAAAAAGGGATGTTAAACGAAACACAAATGCCCCAGCCAATCCATAAAATAAAGCCTTTTTGCGTTTGTCCTCAGGAAGGTGCTTCACCATAATTGCAAGCACCAATGCATTGTCCGCTGCCAAAAGTCCCTCCATCACTACAAGCACAAGAAGTACCCAGCCATATTCTAAAAATAATGTCAGATCCATTTTCTTTTCCTCCTAACCATTGATTGGTCAACCAAATACCCCTTCGCATGGCCAAAAGAAAAGACCCTTACCATCATGGTAAAGGCCTAAAATGACATAGAAAAAGACCTTTATCAAAACAGCAAAGGTCTTGCTAACAACGTCCACGTTGCCAATAAAGCCGGAGACTTTCATCTCGGAATGACGACTTTATTGTAGCAGCTACTCCCCTTTAAAAAGAGAATATTTAATTACCTTAAATATATATAAGCTCCGGACCTCTGTCAATAAAAAATAAACGACTAATATAGTACTTTTTCCTTAACTAATTTTGAAAATTGCCGAAAATAACAATAATATGAGAACAATATTCAGGCATTAGATCCAATTCTTGAAGGTTTCCTACAGGGTTATTATTGTTCTCGAAAAAATTTATCGCCTATGAAGAACAGAGGGAGTGGACAAATTGCTTTTCACTAAGAAAAAGAGCATTGCCAAAAAAACAGTGACAAAAAAGAAATCAAGCAAAAAAAATTCCAACAGAAATATGAGTCTAAAACTAAAGGTTGTATCTTTAAGCATAATCTCAATGCTTCTCCTTGCATTGGCTACAACAATCTATGCTCAATACACCATCAGGACTAGCAATCTAGAATCGATGGAAGCGGAGCTGAATACGATTTCAAGCTTGTTATCGGATCAGATTTCTGCGGGGAAAGCGAAAACAATTATTGCGAACCCTTCAAAAAATAATCCAGGTATTACCTCGCTCCAGAAACAAATGGATCAAATTTTAAAAGAGAACCCATTAATACATAACCTTTATTTGATTACATTGGATGGAGAAAAACTAACAATCCCTACAATGAGTTCTGCCATGATGACGAAGGAACTAACATATGGATCATCTTATTCGGGCGGCAATGCCTTTGACCGTGCTGCGTTAGAAGCTTTTAAAGAAAACAAAAGGACAACTACTGAAATATACGAATCGAATAATGGCGATAAAATGACAGGATTTGCGCCAATTACCGATATGGCCGGAAAAACAATCGCCCTTTACGGAGTCGACTTTGATGTATCCCAAGTTAATAAAAAGATTAATGCTGAAGTTGCGGGCATTTGGATTTTAGCACTAATTATCCTGTCCCTATCAAGTGCAGCAATGTATTTCCTTGTTTCCAGGCTAATCAAGCCATTGAATAAAATCAGGGATATTACCGCAAACATTGCAAAAGGGGACTTATCTCAAAAAGACATTACGGTTAAAACAAAAGATGAAGTCGGAGCATTGGCAGAAAGCATCAATACGATGGCTGCTTCCCTTAGAACTTTAGTTTCACAGGTGCAAACAAGCTCCAGGGAAGTATCGAGTGAAACTGTTGGCTTGTCCAAAGTGGCATCCAGTTCTGTTGAAGCAATCAGGGAGCTGACTGCAGCTAACCAGCAGGCAGCAGCAAGCACGCAGGAGCAGAACGCCAATATTGAAGAAATGCAGGCAACATTGGAAGAAATCAATGCAGGTATCGAAGAAATCAATGCTTCCGCACAGCAGGCAAGCTACATTGCTAAAAATTCCACCATTACTTCAAAACAAGGAACTGTGAGAATCGACGAAATGCTTTCCGGCCTTGAAGCTGTGGATGAGAATACGAACCAGCTGGCTGACATTATTAATGTGCTTGAAAAGCAATCAGACAAAATCACACAATTCGTCAAAATCATCAATACGATCTCTGACCAGACAAATCTGTTAGCATTGAACGCGGCCATCGAAGCAGCAAGGGCTGGTGAGCATGGAAAAGGGTTTGCTGTTGTAGCAAATGAAGTGAGGAAACTGGCCGAAGAAAGCGCGAAATCGGCTTCCACTATTATTACTATCGTAAATGAAAATGTCCAGAATACCCGTAATGCCGTAGACTACATCACAAAGACAAGAGAAGCGGTACAATACAATAAAGATCTTTCTTTGAACGCAAAAAACACACTTAATGAAATCTATGAAACAACACTGGAAATCGAAGATAACTCAAATAATATTGCTTCTGCCATTGAACAGCAGGTTATCGCCATTGAACAAATAACAAACTCCCTTGATACAGTCTCACAGGCTTCCCAGCAGATTGCGGCAGGCACAGGCCAGGCAGATCAGTCCACACAGGAGCAGCTGACAGTCGCGGAGAATGTTAATGAAACAACAAAGATCCTCCAGCAGACAGCATTGGAGTTGGAGAAATTGACAGGCAATTTCAAACTGTAAGAAACGCAAACACACTATACCCATCTAGGATGACTCAAGAAAATTGGACAAAGAAAAAGGATGCTGCAATGGCATCCTTTTTCTTATCTCTTCCTGAATCCTTCTTCTTCTAGATATTGCTTAGCTTCATTATAGGACAGAAATGTCCCATCAAGATTCAAACCTGCATACACATTCCACATATCGTCTTCGCTTACGAGGATGAGAGTATGGTTTTCCAAGTTAACCCAGCGCTCTTCCTCATGATCTTCTATGATAGCAGATTCAAGAGTGGTATTTGGTGAAAGAGACTCAATGGCTTGTCTGATGACAGTCCTAAGTTCTTCCGCAGAAAAATCGCGGATATTTACCATACCCTTTGAATCGATGTCATAGCCTCCTAAAAATTCTGCATAAACAAATCCGTTTCCATTTGGATGCAGATGATAAACAACATTTTTCTTTTCATAAATACTATCTTCAAAATGGAAGTTAACACGACCTAAAGATACATTTTTTCGTTCAAGCTCAGGAAATGATTCAATAATTACAAGTTTTTCTTCAAAAGTTAGCATAGTGCCTCCAGCATTTTTAAATTCTTCCGTACCGCTCATTATACCATTGTATAAAACCTAAACAAAATTAATACAAAAAACCAGTGAGACTTTCCCCACTGGTTTTGTTGTTTATGCCTTTAATTTTTCAACGAACATCGTTTGCATTTCTTTTAAAATGGCTTTATATTGATATTTCTCAATTATGGTTGCCTGCAATGTGACACCATTTACCATCGCCCAAAAGATATCCGCATATGTGCCAGGATCGAGTTGATTTTTGAATTCTCCTGCTTCCTGACCTTCTTTAATGATTCCTGCTAACAATTTAACAAAGAAATCTTTATAACGTTTAGTCAGCGTGCTCTTCAATTCAGGATTGCGGGTAGAATATAGCCTGAACTCGAAATGAACGAGAGCAAGGTCCTTGTTCTCTTCGTCATTTGGATCGTTATCCAGATAAGCATTGATCAAGTAATCGAGCTTATCCAAAGCTGTTTGCCGCTCTGAGATTGCCTCCGTGAATTTTGTTCCTGACTCTTTAGTCTGGCGTTCCATCAGGGCCAGATAGATTTCATCCTTGCTTTTGAAGTAATTATAGAT
The DNA here is from genome assembly GCF_018424685.1 of Mesobacillus boroniphilus. Taxonomy (NCBI): domain Bacteria; kingdom Bacillati; phylum Bacillota; class Bacilli; order Caryophanales; family Bacillaceae; genus Mesobacillus; species Mesobacillus boroniphilus. The sequence continues at coordinate 376,724 of NZ_QTKX01000001.1, read as the reverse complement.
TGCCCCTTTACTCAGTCCAGAGTGCGCAACAATATCATCAACAGTAGATGCTTCAAATCCCTTTTTCGCAAAACATGCATGTGCACTCTGCAAGATTTCCTGCCGCTTCTTTTCTTTGTATTCTTCCGAAACAATTGGAGCCATTCATACTACCTCTTTTTCTAGAGTTTGTATATCTTGCTATACTTTTTTTCAAGGTATTGGACTAAGTAGTCAGCATTCAGTTCTTCACCGGTAGCCTTAACAACCAGCTCGTTCGGTGTATACAACATTCCATATTGATGGATGTTTTCCTTAAGCCAATTTTGGATCACCGCAAAATTTCCTTGTTCGATACTATCGTAGAATTCAGGAACATCCTGCTGAATTTTATGCAAAATCTGAGCTGCATACAAATTCCCAAGAGAATATGACGGGAAATAGCCAAATCCTCCGAATGACCAGTGAATATCCTGCAGGACGCCCTCACTGTTATTGGAAGGTGTAATTCCTAAATATTCATTCATTTTCGCGTTCCAAATCCCTGGCAGATCCTTTGCTTCAATTTCCCCGGCAATTAATGCCTTCTCAATTTCGTATCGAACCATAATATGCAGATTATAGGTTAGTTCATCTGCTTCCACGCGGATGAATGACGGCTGTACAGCATTGATAGCACGGTAGAATTCGTCCAGCTCCAAATTTCCGAGCTGATCAGGGAAGTGCTCCTGCAGTTTCGGATAAAAGTACTTCCAAAATTGCTCGCTGCGCCCCACCATGTTTTCGAGGAAGCGGGATTGTGATTCATGAATCCCAAAGGATGCTCCTTCCTGAAGGACTGAACCCTCGAACTTCGGGTCAATATTTTGCTCATAAATCCCATGGCCGGCTTCATGAATCGTACCGAAAATAGCCGAACGGACATTATTTTCTAAGTACCTGGTCGTAATCCTGACATCCCTAGTATTAACAGTCTGAGCAAATGGATGGACCGTTTCATCAAGCCTTCCAGCTTCCATATCAAAACCAATCAATGGGAGAATATAACGATTAAATTCTTTTTGCTGATTTACTGAATATGGCTGATCAAATATTTCCGCAGCCGGTTTGTAGGAGGAACTTTGAATTCTTCTAAGCAATTCCGAACTGGATTCTCTTAGTTTAACAAACAAAGGATCCAGCTTTTCTACTGTCAGTCCTGGCTCGAATTCGTCCAGCAGTGCATCATAAGGATGGTTTTCATAACCGTAAATTTCTATAGCCTTTCTCTTAAAATCCACAATCTTCTCTAAATATGGAAGGTATCTCTCGAAGTCATTTGTCTCCTTCGCATCTTCCCAGGCATCATTTGCCTGAGATGTTAGCACTGAAAACTCCTTGATCATATCAGCAGGAATTCTCTTTGAACGATGATAAAACTTGTTGCGTTCCCGGACCTTGGCCTTTGCTTCATCATCGAGGTAGTCCTCGGATTCTTTAGAAGAGAGTATGCTGAGCAGCTCCCCCATTTCCTCTGATACTGATAGTTTGAACGCTTCCGTTCTAAGTGTTCCGTTTGCTTTTGCAAAAATCGACCGGCCCTTCTTTGGGGCAATTACTTTTTGGTCCCAGCTCAGCAAGCCTAAAATACTATTAAAATGCGAGATTTTTTCATCTAATTCTGTGAATTTTTCCAGTGCAGAAATGATCGCTTGGTTCATAACCTTTTGTTCCATGTCACTTCCTCCTTTTAAATAAACTATCTAGTCGGTTTATTATAAACTATATTACATTATTTTTTCAATTATCACAAAATTATTAAAAAATATTTCTAAATTCTTGAAACCTTTTGTAATCTTACTACGTCAAAGCTTGAATAAAGAAAAATTTTCCAAAGGAGAGCATATGAAAAAGTTCATTCATTACACATTTTTGTTTTTGACCTCTGTTGCAGGTCTGCTATTTTTTATGGCATTCCCTCGCCTTTTCGCATTCAGAGTGGAGGGAAGTGAGCATCTTGGCTTCAAACTGGCCGCATTTTTTAAAGCTTTGGCAGCGACAGCTGCACAATTTTTCGAACCTTCTAGCTGGAATTTTTTCGAAAGCTGGAACCAGGAAACTGTCATCGATCGTTATACATACTCGCTTGAAATTATTTTTGTCAGTCTATTGTTCACTGTTTTTATAGGAAGCTTAATTGCCTATCTATTTATGAACCTTCCTTATAAACAAAGAACAAAGGTAAAACATGTCTTGAATTTTTTTGAGGGATTACCTAATTTACTCATTATTTTCATGATGCAGATGCTTTTGTTCACTATTTACAGAGAATTTAATCTTCGCCTCGTTACAATGTATGGGCTAGCCGGGAAAGAACCGCTGATTTTCCCAATGATCATTAACTCTATCCTTCCATTACTGTTTTTTGCACAATTCCTGATAAAAGTGATGGAGGAAGAATACGAAAAACATTACATCCTCTTAGGTCAGGCAAAAGGGCTATCGAAAATTCAGCTCCTATTTATCCATTTAACCCGAAATATAATACCGGTTGTTTTCATACACTTCAAAACCATCATCTTCCTGGTTTTGACAAACTTGGTGCTCGTTGAACACATGTTTGTCCTTGATGGGTATATACAGGAACTCTACAAGCTATTACTGACACACGGGGTGTCTCCGGCTAAAATTTTGTTTTATGTAGGAGTCTTTATGATGCCAGTCATCATTGTGGAGAGATTAGTCACTTTTTACGGTAAAAAGGCCGGAATCGCTCGGGGGATCGATATATGAGTAGAGTAAGGAGTATTTTCGCAACTGCAATTGGGCTGATTACAATTATTATTATATATATCAACTATAAAAATTTAAAAATTGGGATAGCCTGGGTTGCGAGGGAAACTAGAAAGTTAACTTTTCAGAAGATAAAAAACGGTTTGGCCATTATGGCTAAATACTTATTTCAAAGATTCAAAGCTTTACTTAGATATATTAACAACCTAAAATACCGGAATATAATAGTCGGAGCAACGATCCTTATTCTATTGTTCGTGGTGAGCTGGTTCACGGAGCCTATACCAGAGAGCAACGAACTATTGATTTTTGATGAAAACGGCAAATTTGTCGCAGCTCCACCTGCTCCACCATCCTTAACATTCCCACTTGGAACAGATTTGGGTGCTCGAAGTATGGTGAACCTGATACTTGTCGGTGTTAAATACACCCTTGGAGCAGTATTAGGAATCACTCTTGCCCGCCTTTTGGCTGGGACATTGCTGGCGCTGCTGACGACATTATGGTATCCAGGCCTTAAGCAATATTTCAGCGCTTTCTTTTGGCCATTTCGGTATATCCCCCCATTGCTGGTTGGGATCATTTTGATCATCCCGGCAGCAGCAGTACCTGTAGGAATTTCTGCAAAAGTCATATTAGAATACCAGATTCTAGTTCTGCTATTAATCGGGCTGCCAGGAGTCTATTACTTCATCCTCGATATCATGGGTGAAATAGAGAAACAGCCGTACGTTCTGAGTTCAAAACTGATGGGTGCTAGCAAGTTCCATACTTTGGTCAGACATGTCTGGCCAAATATCAAATCACATTTACTTTTACTGACAACCCAGCAGGTTTTATCAGTATTGCAGCTATTAACATTCCTTGGAATCTTTACCTTGTACTTAGGCGGACCTCATCCCACAGCGCTGACCGATACACCACGGATGATATACCGAACAATCACGAATGAACTTGCAGGGATGGCCGGCCAGAACTTCTGGCTGATAAGACGTGCGCCGTGGATGTTCTACAGTCCTATCCTGCTCATCGCATTCATTGCAATCGTCGTGAATTGGATGAAGAAAGGGGTCGAGGACCAGATCGCTGGAATGGTGCCAGTAAAACATAGGGGTAATACCGCTGAAGTTCATGATGCTAAGGAAAATGCAAGCCTTTCAAGGAGTTTTGTATTAATGGGCCTGCAGGAGCAGCCGCCAGTGGAACATGAAAAGAAGGTATATACTAGTGATTTTATGCGCGAAAAACTCAGGACGGTACGAGGTTATTTGACTCGCTGCAGCATATATCGCAGTGTTGAAAAGGTGGTCGTGAAGGCTGCTGAATATATTCAAGACAACAGTAAGCCGGTTTTCACATCAATATTGACGGTTTCAATCGTATTATGGGCCGGTATTTTTTCATATGCAGAATATCGCGAGAATGAAAAAGCTGACTCAAAAGAGAAAACCGAAAAAAGTGTAGAGGCCTCTGCTGAATCAAAAGAGGATAAAGACTTCTTTAGTTACAGTTTTACTAACAAGGAGCATGTGCCTGTCATATATAAAGCTGACCTGACTTATCAGGATGCTGATGCAACATTGAAGGGCAGCCTCCATGTTTCAACAACAAATACAACTGAAACCGATCAGGATAAAATCTATTTCCATTTGTACCCTAACCAGTTTAAAGAACCAATTGATGGACCGGAATGGGAATTTGTTCGTGGACCATCACCTGTACCAGGCTGGATCGATATCCAGGAAATCAAAGTGAATAACAAGAAAGCTGATTTCAAGGTGGATGGAACTATTTTAGAAATTCAAATGAAAGATTGGGAAAAGGAGGCAACGGCTGAGCTTGACCTTCAGTTCAATTTCCAGCTGCCTACGAATTATAGTAATGCAAGCTATGATTATGCAGCAGTATGGCTAGGTAACTTCCTTCCAAAACAGGCTGTATATGATAAAAATGGCTGGAACCTTGATCCCTATTCACCAATCGGCTTCCCGTTTTACAGTGAAACAGCAAATTATGACGTAACCATTAAAGCTGCTTCTAAGTTCGAGATCCTATCGAATGCTGAAGAATCACATGCCATTGTAGAGACTCAAGGCGAAACCACGGAATACAATGCCAAGGTGGAAAACGTGCGCGATTTTGCCCTCGTCCTTTTGGATAAACAGTATTATCAAATGCAAAAGTTCATGACAAAGGATGATACTGAAGTGAACGTATGGTATCGCCCTGCCACTGATAAGGAAGAGAAAGCACACAGCAATGCTATGGGGGCCGGTCAATCTATTGAATTCTTTACTGAGTTCTATGGTACTGCTTTACCTTATAAAGAACTGGATATTATCCGTACCGCTGAAGGAAATCCACAAATGGCTTACCAGGGAATGATCTTCTCACCTAGTTATAATTTTTCAGATAATAACTTTGGTTCTCTCAGCATGGCAGATGGCGTGATCCGCCAGTGGCTGTCAGGCATGGTCGGAAGCCAGGGATATAAGGAACCATGGGTTAATGAAAGTCTAGCAATCTATTCCTTGAAGACATATATGGGAGAAAAAGGATATACGGCTAAAAGCTCTGCAGAAGAACAATTAAAACAGCAGGAAGAAATATCAAGAATTCAAAGAGAAGGCCAGTTCTTAAGCAGCCCTATAAGTGAATTTAAAAATATAAATGATTATATTATCATGATGAATTTGCATGGTTCAAATATGTATATGGAACTGGATTATCTTGTCAAGGCTGGGAAAGTTCGAAAAGCATTGAAGCAATATGTCAATGAGTATAAGAATAAGAACGCATCTGGACACGATTTAGTCGAAATATTTGAAAAAGCAGGGCACCCTCAGGCAAAAGATTATTTCAAAACATACCTTAAGCCTGATTTAAAAGAATAATTAAGTTTTCGCCTGAGCTTGTTTTGAGCTCAGGCATTATTATTATCTGTTATTCAACTAGATCCTGCGGGAGTGAAAGGCTTGGATGGATTTGAACAAATTTTCGACTAAGCTTCCTTGTTTTGTCCGAACTTGCACCTACTTCGGACAAAATTGACGCTCTGCTTCCCGGTTTTGTCCGAACCTGCACCTACTTCAGACAAAACTGACGCTTTGCTTCCCGGTTTTGTCCGAACCTGCACCTACTTCAGACAAAACTGAAGCTGTGCTTCCCGGTTTTGTCCGAACCTACACCTACTTCGGACAAAATTGACGCTCTGCTTCCCGGTTTTGTCCGAACCTGCACCTACTTCAGACAAAATTGACGCTCTGCTTCCCGGTTTTGTCCGAACTTGCACCTACTTTTGACAAAATTGACGCTCTGCTTCCCGGTTTTGTCCGAACCTGCACCTACTTCAGACAAAACTGTTATTGCGATTCCTTGTTTTGTCCGAACCTGCACCTACTTCAGACAAAACTGTTATTGCGATTCCTTGTTTTGTCCGAACTTGCATCTACTTCGGACAAAATTGACGCTCTGCTTCCCGGTTTTGTCCGAACCTGCACCTACTTCAGACAAAACTGACTCTTTGCTTACTTGTTTTGTCCGAACCTACACCTACTTCAGACAAAACTGTTACTGCGATTCCTTGTTTTGTCCGAATCTGCACCTACTTCGGACAAAATTGGCGCTCTGCTTCCCGGTTTTGTCCGAACTTGCACCTACTTCAGACAAAACTAACTCTTTGCTTACTTGTTTTGTCCGAACCTACACCTACTTCAGACAAAATCGTAGCTCTGATGCATGTCTTGTCCAAACCTGATCCCATCCTCTGTATTGCTTGATTGCCTTTAAGAGCACAGAAAGACCATTCATATTTCATTCGTAATAAGTATCCGAAGTGTTTCCGACTGCTTTATAGTACTTCTTGAACACTCTGGTTATCCTTCTTTTATTTATAGCCATGTTGCACCATTCGTAGATGCTTTGTGTAATTATTTTTCTCTCAGGAAACAATAGCCTGAATTCTTCTATATTCTTTACTATTGCTTGTTCTACTAGTTCGGAGTTTCCACACTTGCCGCAGACTAAATGCCGCATTTCAATGGAGGTATTAAACGACCCACAAGCCCTGCAATTCATACCCTTTACCAATTGGTCATAACCATATGCAGGCAGAGTGGTAAATGGATTTTTTTCGTGGTGCAATGAAAGCAATTTTTGGGCGAGTAATTTATGGTTCTCGTCCATCTTAGAAGGTGTTTCGTTAAGTTCTTTTAAAAAGCGATTGATTTGGGTTGGTAAAATGAGTGGCTGGTCCATCCGGGCTTGGTAAAGTGTGAACTCTGGGTTGTTAAAAACGACTGAAGCCTGGACGAGGTAATTTAATTTGAGGTTTTGAAGCAGCTGGCGAAAGAGCGTCTCGCTTCTCTTTAATTGTATAACTGGATTTTTGAACTCTCGGCCGCTCGTCACGGAGTAGAACTTGTCTGATTCCAGGTAATAATCACCTTCGTTATATTTTACATCCAATAGATGAATCAATCCCCCAGAGATTATTACCTTATCAATTTGGAAATAAGAATTATTCACTTGAAGTAGGAGGTCATCTATAATATACCTTTCCTCTGAGAGGTTTTCAGTCAGCCGGTCAAATTCAATCTCCCCTCTATACCCCTTTTCCAAATTCGTAAGATGAAATTTATCCTTTGGGCTCAACTCCATTCGTTTGTTCAAGTAGCGCAGTGCTATTAATTCCTTTGATTCAGTTCTTTTTTTAAGTAACATAGTACACTCCCTTTCTTTAAGATTATTCTAATCCAAACAGCATTCTGTTTTTGTGAATATTTTGTTAACTTTCACTGTTGCCTTTCTAGGTTCGGTGTAGGAATCCACGTATACTTCCAGATTTCAAGCCATATCAATCGTTAACATTTCAAGTTAAAAAGGCTTTTTCAATCGTTAAATTTCAAGCTAAAAGGTGTTAGAAATCGTTCAACTCCTTAATCGGCCGCAGTCTCAATCGTAGTTTTACACCCTGAATTTAAATGCATAAAACCGCCTGGAGACAAAGCCCCAGGCGGTTTTTCTTCCTATTCTTCCTGCTTTAGCATAGCTTCAACTCTGTTTTCAGTCTTGTTCTCACGAATTCCGTCTGCCAATGCATCGATACTGTGTCTTACATTGGCTTTTCCTGAGAAGTTCTCGATCAGTTCTTTTACATCAATGCCAGATGATGCTTTTAGTGATTCCTGAAGCGTTGACATCAGATTAGTTGCATAGCCGGTTACCTTGTTTGCTCCTCCATTGGCATCACTCCCGCCTGTGTCGACAACGGTTATCTTATCGATATTGCCAAGTGGCGCTGCTACCTGCTTCGCGTATTCAGGAAGCATTTTTACAATCATATCGAGGATAGCGGCCTGACCGAACTGTTCGAACGCTTCGGCAATCTTTTCTTTCGCCTCTGCTTCAGCGATACCTTTCAGGCGGATGATTTCAGCTTCTGTTTCACCCTGTGCCCGCTCTGCTTCAGCTTTTGCAAGTCCATCCATGCGGATTCTCTCTGCTTCGGCACGTGCCATCGCTTCAATTCGGTATTTATTCGCATCTGCTTCAGCGATTTGCTTGGCTTTGTCTGCAGCTGCGGATTGCTCAACAGAGTATCGGTCTGCATCAGCTTTTTTCTTGACTTCGGAGTCATACTGGCGTTCGCGGCGCAGGATTTCTTTTTCCTCAAGCTCGATTTGCTTTTGGCGCTCGATGATCTTGACCTGCATTTCCTGCTCGGTTACTTCTTGCTGAGCCCGTGCATTTTCAAGATCGTATGCCTGGTCGGCACGTGCCTTCGCAATATCCTGTTCACGTCTGAATTCAGCCATTTTCAAGCCATTGATTTTCTCAGCCTCGGCGATTTCAGTCGCACGCTCAAATTCAGCTTTCTTCGCTTCTTTATCCGCTTCAGCTTTCTTAATGCGTGTCTCTTTTTCCGCGTCAGCTGTCGCGATATCAGCATCACGCTTTACCTGGGCAATTCTCGGTTTACCAAGGGAATCAAGGTATCCATTTTTATCACGGACATCCTTGATCGTAAATGACACTATGACAAGTCCCATTTTTGCCAGGTCCTGTGAAGCAACACGCTGAACTTCTTGAGAGAACTTATCACGGTTTTTATAGATTTCTTCTACAGTCATCGATCCTAAAATGGAACGCAAATGACCTTCGAGCACTTCTTTTGCTTCATTTTCGCGATCTTCCTTCGTCTTACCAAGGAATTGCTCAGCAGCAGTGGCAATTTCACTGATGGATCCGCCGATTTTGATGATTGCCGTTCCATCTGCCATGACTGGCACACCCTGTTCTGTGTATACTTCAGGTGTAGTGACTTCAAGCTTGCTTGAGAGGAGACTGAGTGGACGGGATTGCTGGAATACAGGAAAGATGAACGTACCGCCTCCACGAATGATTTTTATCTTGTTGTTCGATTCATCCGTATGAACATTGCGGCTGCCCAGGAAGCTGCCAGTAACAATCAAAGCTTCGTCCGGACCGGCCGTCTTGTATTTGGTTATGAACACAGCGATTAATGCGATGATAAGAAATACAACAAAACCAATAACAATAAACATAAGATCCATACCTTTTCCCCCTAAATATAAGTTTCTAGTTCTTCATACAACTTAACTTGCAGTACTCCATTCTCTACATCAATGACGAGAACTTTTTTTCCATATGGAATTTCGGATTTTGTAAAACTGGCTGCTGGTTTTGAAATACGGCCGCTAATATTCTCAATCAGGACCTCTCCATACCCGTCGACCGGAATCCCAGTGATAACGGTTCCGATCCTTCCTCGCAAGTCACTTTCTTTATAAACAAGCGACTCCTCGGCGTTGGATAAGGGAATCAACACAAATACATTCAATAAAGTTACAAGAATAAGAGCAATAATAGCTGAAGCACCAGCAATCAACACACTTTGGAGTTTCGTGAAAGTTTCCCCTAAATACCCTCCAGCTGAAAAAATTGTCACAAAAGAAAAAATCAAGGTTGGATTAACAAAAGGTATAGCTTCCGTAATTCCTTCAAGTACGTCACCAAAAAATAAATATAGAATCGTGACAGCACCCGAAACTACCAATCCATAAAGATACATCGTTTCTAATGGCATGCCAAACAGCTCCATTTCCATCACCCCTTGCTAAAATCGAAACAAGCACCCTCCCTTATTCCATTTATTTCTTGATAGTAATACGATTAATTTGGAAATAAGTTTCAAAACTTTTAAAAATTTGTAGAAAAATAGCTGAATCTTCCTTTTTTCTTTATTCCGACCAAAACAATGAAAAGCCTGTTCCCTACAAAAGGAAACAGGCATGATGTTATAATGCTCGCTTTTCCAAATCCTTCGCTGATTTGCTCGTTTCTACATCCTTCTCATTTCTAAAAGTCCCGAATAGATAGTCCGCAAATGGTGTGCTGACTCCATACCAGAAGTTTTCATTCTTATAATGATGAAGGATATGGACCTTTTTAACCCAGCGACCGAATTTGGTCTTAGGTTTGATTGGCCGATGGGCAACATAATGCTTCCATTCATAGACCAACAACATAGACATGAGACCGGTTCCAAAAGCAAATGTAAAATTCAGATTATTAGTTAATAAGTAAAATAGTAAGGACAGAACAAAAAAATTAGGAAGGCTGTACCACAAAGGCAGGAACAAAAGTTTGAGATCGTTGGGGTCAGAATGGTGATCATAGTGGATTCTCTTCATAAATTTTAGGAACAATGGATTCTTCGGTGCTTTCAGATGGAAAAAGAAACGGTGTGTCAAATATTCGCTAAACGCAAAAGTTATCATACCCACCAGGAAAAATATAGCTGTAAACATCGTCGGACCTCTCCATATGGAAAAACCAGCTCCGGAGATAATGAGTACTATTAATATACTAATATCCGGAAAAAAGAAAAACTCTTTGTATTGTTTATTCATTACCACACCTCCATTTCTTAGTATTACTTTCATTATATTATTTTCTGATAATTCAATCAATATAAAGAAAAACTCACAAATGTGAGTCTTCTTATTTTACTAAACCACTCTTCTCCTTGCTATAAATCTTCTTTATCATTCTGATCTGTCCCCGGTGGTTTAGTTCATCTTCAAGCACATGGAACCACTTGAAATAATTGTTACCCTGCTCGTTCCACCACCAATTCGTTTGCTCAAACAACCATTCATCAGTCAGGGTATGAAATTTTTGAAACGTATTCTCTCTGACATCCTGAAGTTCGCCAAGATAGTACTCTAATGGGAATCCTTTGAATGCTGCTTTTCCTTTTTCACCGAGTTCAAGTCCTGCTCCTAATGCCTCTTCCTCTTCTTCTGTTGGATTCCTTCTCTCAAAAGTAATAATTTGATAGATTTTTTCAACAGCAGCCATATGGCCAAGGAGCATACCAATTGTGTTTGCTTCATCATGGACAAGGAAATCAAGCTCCTCAATTGTAAGTCCCTCCACTGCTTCCAAAGTTGTGGACCGCGCATAGTTCATCATTGACACCAAATGGCCGAAGGTCAGCGTGAACCCCTCTTTCTGATCAATCAAAAATAGTGTAGAACGATTGAATCCCATACTTCCCCTCATTTCTTATGTGGACTAGAAGTAATACTATTCGCTATTTTCCACGATTATCCTTTTTTTCGTACACTTTGTTTTCGCTAACCATTCTTATAAAAGGAGCAAAAAAATAACAGCCCAGCCAAAAAAGCTGATGCTGTTACTTTTTATAACTCCAAGTCTGGAGTCTCTGCATCTTCATTGTCCTGTGGCGCGATTAACTCATTATAAAAGGTCGCATTTGCTGTACTTATGTACGGAGTCAGCCACAAGAAACCAATTCCGAATGTAAAAATGGCAATGAACGCCCAGCCTATGAAGCTGAGGTTCAAAAGGAAGTATTTCCATTTATAGCCCTTCATTCTGATTTTACTTTCTGTGATTGCCTCAAGGGCAGAGAGCTGCGGATTATCCCTCAGCAGGAAGAACACTTGTGAGTAGGAAATCCCCTTGATAATGCCTGGTATAATCAATAATAATGACCATAGTATCGTGAAGATCCCAACAAGGATAGATGTTCCGATAAGCTTAAGTGATAGCTCCCATTCTTTGTATACTGCAAAGACATCTGAGATTTTGGGATCATTCCATCTGGCAATGACCAGGTAGAACCAGTAGCTGGCAACTGTCATTGGGATGAACAAAAACGAGATCAACAGATTAACCATGTCGGCAATTAATGGAGGTTCGGTTTGGTCAATCCACACGGAAAATCCGCCACTTAAAAACACTTCTACAATCGTCGGCACAATTGTCGTAATCAGAAAGACAATTAAGGTAAGCCCGACACCCATGCCCCATTTTCCTTTTAAAGACGCCAGAGACTTCTTTTTAATTTGCGAAATCGTTAATTCCATTCATCTTCCTCCTTTGTATAAATATGTTATCGGTAAAGAAACAATACTTTTAAAGTTATAATCCATTAGTATGCTGTTACTTCCCCAAATACATCGAATAGTTTTGAAGTCATTCCTGCTACCTTAACAACTCTACAGCTAAGCAGATTTGGATAAAAAAACCTTGTATTTTTGTTTAAAAGCCACAAACACTAAAAAAACGCTGCAACAGGGCAGCGTTTTTTTAACAAATTCATGTTATTTTTAATTTTTCTTCGGCTCATTACTTGCCGCTTTCTCTAATCTCCTGAAACGTCTTAAGTCTGCCGGCCTGATTGGCAGCGGTTCTTTTTTCAAGAGCTTAAGAATCGCGAACATTAATAGCAGCAGCAAGACTGTGAAAGGAAGTGCAGCAATCAGCGATGCTGTCTGCAAAGCCTCAAGGCCGCCTGCGTATAGCAAGACTGCAGAAATAGCTGCCATTAGCGAACCCCAAACAATTTTTGCAAATCTTGGCGGGTTCAAACTTCCGGAAGTCGTCATGCTCGCCAGTATATAGGTTGCTGAATCCGCTGACGTTACCAGGAATGTGAAAATCAAAACGATGGATAATATTGATAGAATTTCAGTCAATGGCAACACTTCATAAGTTTTGAATAAAGCAGATGTTAAATCAGCGTTTACTGCCTCAGCAATCCCTGAATCATAATTCAAATCATTCCATAAAGCCGTTCCACCAAATGCGGCAATCCAGAGACAAGCAATCACCGGCGGAATGACCATGACGCCAAAAATAAATTCCCTTATCGTCCTGCCCTTCGATACGCGGGCAACGAATGCCCCAACAAATGGAGACCAGGCAATCGCCCATGCCCAGTAAAAGATTGTCCAATCTCTTGTCCAGGTTCCTTCCTGGTATGGCTGCAGCCTTAAGCTGTATTGAATGAAGTTGGCAAAATAATCCCCAATCGCGAGCGTGAAGCTTTCCATAATAAAAACAGTTGGCCCGGCAATCAAAACGAATAACAAGAGAACAATGGCTATTCCAAGATTCAGGTTGCTCAACATCGCAATCCCTTTATCAAGCCCGGTTGAAGAAGAAATCATATAGGCAATGAAGATCACCAAAATAATGATCATTTGAATGGCGATAGAGTTTCCGGTACCGAAAACTGCATTAAGGCCGCCATTCATTTGCAGGACACCAAGTCCGACAGATGTTGCGATCCCCATGACAGTTGCAACGACCGCAAGTGTATCAATTGTGTTTTTCACTGCAGGTTTTGTACCTGTAATCGGCTCAAGTGCTGTAGATACCAGACCATTTTTTTGTTTACGGAACTGAAGGAACCCAATCACTAACCCAACAATCGCAAAAACAGACCATTGGCTGACCCCCCAGTGGAAGAAGGAGTAGCCCATTGCGACTCTTGCAGCACTCCTTGATTCTCCTTCGATATTGGCGAATGGAGTGTTGAAGAAATGACTCATCGGCTCTGCGATTCCCCAGAATACTAGTCCGGCTCCAAACCCTGCTGAAAAGAGCATTCCAATCCAGGTAAAAAAGGAAAATTCAGGTCGTTCCCCTTCACCGCCAAGCCGGATGGCTCCATATTTACTTACTGCTAGTCCTATTAAGAAAAGCACAATAATAAATACTGCAAGCAAGTAGAACCAACCAAAATTAACTGTTGTAAAACCAAACAACTCTCCAGCCACCGCACCAAACTTCTTTGGCATAATGGCTCCAACTACGACGAACAACAAAATCACCGCAGCTGACACTGAAAAAACAAAGTTTGATAATATATTTTTGATCATGTCAGCCTCCAAGAAATATGTAATTTTTCAGTTATGTATAAAAACTCCAATTGCCTCAGGTCTAAAGGAATATATTAGGAGAATGGTGAATATAGACATTCTTCCATGTAATTATTCTGCAATCTTTTTCCCTCTATTATCCATGGTGAAACATTTTTTTAACATCCCATTTCCATCTAAAGAACACTAGGTCCGATAAAGCTAAAAAATGAACGCTTAGAGAACCTAAGCGTCCATTCATTAAAAAGTTTTGCTTAAAAATTCACGCGTACGTTCTTCAACTGGATTTTCAAAGATATCATCCGGATGGCCTACTTCCACAATCCGGCCTCCATGCATGTATACGACCCAGTCAGCAACCTCACGCGCAAAGCCCATTTCATGTGTCACGACCACCATGGTCATGCCCTCTTCCGCAAGTTCCTTCATCGTTGCAAGTACTTCTCCAACCAGCTCGGGGTCAAGTGCAGATGTTGGTTCATCGAACAGCATAATGTCAGGCTTCATCGCCAGCGCTCTCGCTATTGCAACCCGCTGCTTCTGTCCGCCGGAAAGCTTCGATGGATAGACCTTTTCTTTATCTGATAGCCCTACCTTTGCAAGAAGCTCCCTTGCTTCTTCAATGGCCTGGGCCTTACTGACACCCTTTACATGGACAGGTGCCTCAATAATATTCTCAATCACATTTTTGTGAGGAAATAAGTTGAAGTGCTGGAAAACCATGCCGATCTTCTGGCGCACTTCGTTCAAATCGTGAGTATCAGCTTTTATTTCTTCGCCTTCAATTATAATTTGTCCATTATCGTTTATTTCCAAGAAATTCAAGCAACGCAGCAATGTACTTTTACCAGATCCACTTGCACCAATCAAGCAGACCACGTCGCTTTCTTTTACTGTTATATCAACGTCCTTCAATACATGAAGGTCGCCAAATGATTTATTCAGTTTCTTAACATTGATCATATCTCTTCCGTCCAAAACAAATTCCCCCTTAATCACTTACGGATAATTTCTTCTCAAGCAGTCCAACCAAAGCAGATATCAAGTAAACAAGGAATAGATAATAAACAGCTACGATCAGCAGATACGTCATATTATCAAAATTGTTTGCTCCTTTTGTTGTCGCAACATTGAATAATTCATACATACCAATGAAAGCTGCTAGGGAAGAATCCTTGAGACCAATGATGAATTGATTCCCAAGTGGAGGCAGTGCACGACGGAATGCTTGTGGAAGGATAATTCTTCGCATTGTTAGGGTCCTGCTCATACCAAGAGAACGGCCGGCTTCCATTTGGCCCTTGTCGATCGACTGGATGGTTCCCCGGAAGATTTCCGCAATATAGGCACCGTTATGAAAAGCAAGTCCGAGTGCTACAGACCAGAACGCGGAGATATTCAAATTAGTCATTCCAAAGTAAAAGATGAAGATTTGGACGATCAACGGGGTTCCTCTGACCAAATAAATATAGGCATTTGCAATCCATTCCAAGATTCTAATACCAGATATTTTTAGAAAAGCAAAAAATAAACCTATAAAAATAGCAATCAAAATTGATACTGCTGTAACTTGCAAGGTCAGCAGCATGCCTTTGAGGAAAATATCATAACTGTCAAAAAAGACTTCTATAACATGCGATAGACTTGGCAATATTCATTCAACTCCCTGTGGGCTCTTATTCGCTCTAATCGTAAAGATCGCTGCTTAATCAAACTAAAACAGCATTTTAAGCAGAAACGAATGTGCAGTCATACCGCACATTCGCTTCCAATTGACAACTTATTCCTCCGGATTGACTGTGATATCTTCACCGAAATAATTTTCACTGATTTCTTTCAACGTTCCATTCTCTCTTAACGTTTTCAATGCCTCGTTGATTTTTTTCAGTAGTTCATCGTTGTCTTTGGCTACGGCAATTGCTTGTTCGCTTCGGCCAAGGAGCTCTTTACCTTCAATCTCCAAACCCGCGCCAATCGCTTCTTTTCCTGTAATAAAGTCCGTTATAACAGCGTCGTGCCTTCCATTGGCCAACGCTTCTAAAGCAGTTACGTCACTGTCATAAAGCACAATATTATCTGTCACTTCTTCAGCAGTTTTTGCATAAGTCGAACCTTTTGATACAGCAACTTCCAGTCCTTCTAAATCTGCAAGTTTCTCGATATCGCTGTCAGGTCTTACAAAAATTTGCGGTCCAGAATAGTAGTATGGAGTAGAAAAATCTACATGCTTCTTGCGATCATCATTAATGGTATGGCTGGCAACAGCAGCATCGAAGCGCCCTGACTTAACACCTTCTACAATACTAGCAAACTTAAATTTCTTCTGATTTGGCTCCAGTCCCAACTCCTTTGCCACTGCTTCGGCAACATCGATGTCAAAACCTGTCATCTCGCCTTCACCATTTGTTACGCTAAATGGCTTGAACTCACCAGATGAAGCAAAAGTGAACTTGCCTTCCTCTGCCAAATCCATGCCGCCTTCACTGCCAGATGTTTTTTCATCGCTGCCACAAGCAGCCAGGAGACCTATCATGGTCACCATTAAAATGAATAATGATAAAATTTTCTTCACTGTTTAAAACTCCCCCTCATAATCTTTATTTTCTAAAATATTTATTCTGTTAAACAGCTATCATAACTAAGTTATGAAAAAACCGTAACATTAGACCCAAAATACTTATACCCGCTTTCCGTGTATAGTAAACTACTATTTTAAAAATAGTTCTTATTTCCCTTCCGGCTTTGTGAATCTCAATACACCGAAATATATTTACGAATATAATTGTAACAATCCTGTAATATTCTTTCAAAATTCAAATTATCTGATAATTCATGAAATCATAGCATATATTCGCATCTCGTTCATTCAGCTTACTGAGCCTCTCTTTTCCCGCCACATGCTAGCAGATGCTCCTGATTCTTGTTTATGTGACAAGTTATGCGGAAATAATACGTTATATTAGAAAAAGCCAGGATCCATAAATGGATGCTGACTTTTAGTATGTTTGGTCTAGTAAAAAACTTATAAAAAATAATACTATATTTTAAAAATAAATCTTATCATTGAATGTATTTACAAAACCCTTAATCAATAATTCTCTCAGGACATGAATACACATTAAAGGAATTCCCACGGATAAAGCCTACAGCGGTAATATTTAAATCCTTAGCCAGTTTGATTGCAAGGTCCGTTGGCGCTGATTTGGACAGGACGATTCCTACCCCAATCTTCGCAGCTTTTAATAGTACTTCTGAAGAAATCCTTCCACTAAATACTATGATTTTATTTCTTACAGGCACCCTATTCAGAATACTATATCCATATAACTTATCGAGTGCATTATGGCGTCCAATATCTGTGCGTACGGCTATCATTTCTTCAGGTGAACAAAGAGCTGCATTATGCACGCCCCCTGTTTCAAGAAACACCTGGGAGCTGTTTTGCATCTGGTTCATGAGCTCAATACTCTGAGTTGCTGTTATAGTCGTTTTAGACATCGAGGTTTTAGCAGTTCTGGCATCATTATGAAAATAAAATTGCCGGCTTTTCCCGCAGCATGAACCGATAAAGCGTTTGGAATAATACTCCTGGTTTGTCGTCATATTTACTTTTAGCATTACATAAGCATAACCTCTGCTTTCATCAATGCTAAGTGAATGGACGTCATTGTAAGAACGGATAACCCCTTCGGATGCCAGAAAACCGACAACCATTTCCTCAAAATGTGTGGGAGTACACACCATTGTTGCAAACTCCATGTCGTTTACATAGATTGTCAACGGGAATTCATTTACGATGACATCCTCTACATCCAGGAATTGTCCATCCTGATATTTTGTTATGGTATATTTATCACTCATATTTTCCAACATAGTCGTCACCTGAAATTTTAGATTTTGAGAATACTTAAAATCTAAACACACTCTTTTCTTTTTCTCAAGAAAAATTTACAACATGCTCATAGTGTAAAATTAATTTATCAGCCTTAAATATATTGCATCTGCAGTTCTAAAGTGATAAAATTTTCCCGAAGTTCACTATTCTGTCACATTTTGATTCGAGATAGCGATCCTGTCGTCGGTTAAGGTGTAACGGAAATGTAAGCGATTAACTGTTGGTCCGTAAGTAGCGATACCTGCTTAGTACTAACCGTCAATTTTTCTCTCAAAGCCCTGATTTTTTGGTTCGGGCTTGGAAAGATTGGCGGTTTTCTGTTTCTTCAGAAAGAACGGGAACAGCCACAGTATACATATCGAGCTTGGAATCATACTATTTGCAGTTTAAAAGATTCCATCCACTTCATTGTTGTAGTCATTGGTCATATGGAAAAACAAACAAAGTAAAGGGGAAAAAGCATGAAAAAAACGAAGAATCGATGGCTTATTGCAGCCTCAGCAGTGGGAATCCATATTTCCATTGGGTCGGTATATGCCTGGAGCAACTTTACGAATCCATTAATCGAGGAGTTCGGTTGGACATCCAAGCAAGTACAATTTACATTTAGCCTTGCCATTTTATTTTTAGGATTATCCGCAGCGTTCCTTGGGCATTTTGTTGAAAAACACGGCCCAAGAAAGGCTGGACTCCTGGCAGCAGCCTTTTTTGGAGCAGGTATTTTAGGCTCAGGACTGGCGGTCAGCCTTGGTTCATTGCCATTATTGTATATTACTTATGGTGTTCTAGGCGGAATTGGCCTGGGAGTAGGTTATATAGCCCCGGTTTCCACTTTAGTAAAGTGGTTCCCAGACAGACGTGGACTTGCCACAGGACTTGCCATTATGGGCTTTGGATTCGCAGCAGCGATCAGCAGCCCAATAATGGATTCATTGATTAAATCTGTTGGAACTGCCAATACGTTTTACATTCTAGGTGCGGCTTATTTTATTATCATGACACTATCATCACTGTACCTTGAAAGGCCGCCAGTTGATTGGGCTCCAAAAGGCTTTAAGGAAAAAACTGAATCAGGAAAAGTGAAAGTTAAGAAAGACCTTTCTCAGCTGACAGCCAATGAAGCAATAAAGACTTCACGTTTTTACTATTTATGGATCATGCTATTCATTAATGTTACTTGCGGTATCGCCATCCTTTCAGCTGCAAAACCGCTAGCGGAAGAAAGTATTGGTCTTTCGACTGCAGAGGCAGCTGCACTGGTTGGAGTATTAGGTCTATTCAACGGCTTTGGCCGGATCGCATGGGCATCGATATCTGACTATATTGGCCGCCCTAACACATACACAATTTTCTTCGCGACACAGATTGTATTGTTCATGCTGCTGCCGCATACGAAAGAAGCTTTTCTATTCCAGGTTATGCTGGCAGTAGTCTATACAATGTATGGAGGTGGCTTTGCATCAATCCCTGCATTCATCGGTGACATGTTTGGAACGAAGCAGCTCGGTGCGATTCACGGATATATCCTGACTGCATGGGCAGCAGCAGGCCTGGCAGGACCAATGTTCGCAGCATGGATGAAAGATACAACTGGTAGCTATGGAACAAGCCTAACTTTCTTTAGCGGACTTTTCGTAGTCGCACTCGTGGTTTCCATTTTAATTCGCCGTGACATCCATAGACTCCGAAAACAAAATGAAGCGAATGAAAGTTTAGCTGGTTAATTCTTTTTAATTGCCTCATCGTATGGTAAAATACCAATCATCTTATAACCTGTATAGATGACAGGAGGATATCATGAATAAATACGAGGCTGAGTTCAGCAATTTGGTGCGATCCTTTCGGAAGAAGCATATGGGTAAAGGACCAAGCAAAATAACCACTACCTTCTGCAAACAGTGGGCAATATGCGAAATGGAAGGGAATCTTTCACCAGTTGAAAAATTTATAGCTTCTGCAAATGAAGGAAAACAGGCATTAAGAGCGGCCAGAACTGAAATGGTGAAAGAAATGTACCGGAAAAACCCTCCGGTTGAGATGGAGGAATTCCTCGGCTGTAATTTTGTTGAACTATTTGTAGATATAGATATTGACCGTGATTTTGGAATGTCCATCTTCGTTTTTGATGAGGATATTCAAGCAAAATTCAGCAGTCAATAAGGTATGGCACTTGGCAGCGAACCTGCTAAAGACTAACCACCGTTAAAACCTGAAGCATCTGCTTCAGGTTCACGGTGGTTTTTTTTATAGACTTAAAGATTGTTATAAATGGGAGTGTTTCAAATTGGGAAAAACTAAACATCCAGGACCTCAGAAAAAATCGGCTATGCCCGCTCCAAAACATTGGGTGAGTCCAATTCCATTTGGGCTTGGCAAGGTGAAGCCCAAACATATAAGAGATACTATGAAAACCCTTTGGGACAATAGGGATAACTTCGGCTATGCCACCAACATCCTGACTAAAGGAGTATGTGATGGTTGTGCGTTAGGTGTATCCGGGCTTCATGACCAGACTTTGACAGGTCCCCATATTTGCACAACAAGATTGAATGTTCTCAGGCTGAATACTGCCGGTGCAATAAAACCGGAAATTCTTCATGCTGATATAGATGAACTAAGGAAATATGACAGCACTCAGCTTCGTAAATTGGGACGTATCCCTTATCCAATGATCCGCAGAAAGGGTGAGCGGAAGTTTTCTCGCCTTACCTGGGATGATGCAATGGATATGATCGCTGAGAAAATGAAAAAGCTGGATCCAAAACAGTACGCTTTTTACCTGACAAGCCGCGGGATTACAAATGAATCTTACTATGTAGCGGGAAAAGTCTCACGTTTTCTTGGTACAAACAATATTGACAATGCCAGCCGGATTTGCCATTCACCTTCTAAAACAGCTCTAAAACGTTCGATTGGCGTTGGGGCTTCTACTTCAAATTACCAGGACTGGATTGGCACTGATGTCTTGTTGTTCTGGGGCAGTGTAGCATCGAACAGCTCCCCTGTTTCATCTAAGTACATGCTTGAAGCAAAGAAAAAGGGAACAAAAATCATTGTCGTAAACCCGTATAAAGAACCGGCAATGGATGAGTACTGGATTCCTTCAAATCCCGAATCTGCTCTTTTTGGTACGAAAATCGCCGATGATTTCTACCAGGTTAATATCGGCGGCGACATAGCTTTTATGCATGGAATCATGAAGCACTGGTTTGATATGGAAGAAATCAGGCACGGTTCAGCTATTAACCATGAGTTTGTAAATGAACATGTAAATGGATATGAAGAATTAATAACTAAGGTTCAGGAGCAAGCATGGGAAGATATTGTTGCTTCCTCTGGTATTTCTAAAGAGCGCATAATTGAACTGGCGCAATTGCTCGCCAATAGTAAAAACGCTGTTTATGCCTGGGCTCTGGGTTTAACGATGCATTCATTCGCAACAGACAATATTTCACAAGTGGCAAATCTTGCACTGCTGCGCGGACACCTCGGCCGAAAGTACGCAGGCCTTATGCCATTCCGCGGCCATTCCTCTGTTCAGGGCAGCGGCGAAATGGGTGCTGATCCTTTCGTTCTTCCAGGCGGAGATTTTTATGGAGAAAATATTAAGCGTATCGAAGATCTATGGGGATTCGAACTTCCAAATTGGCAAGGAGACATAGTCGGAGTAACGCTGGAGAATATTTTGCTTCCTGAAGAACATGAACGCAAAATTAAAATGTACTATCTATCGGGCGGAAATTTCCTTGAAACGATGCCAGACCCTAATTTCGTAGAAAAAGCATTGTCTGAATTGGATATCCGTGTTCACCAGGATATCATTCTCAATACTTCAACACTAGTTGATGCGAAGGAAGCCGTCATTGTTCTCCCTGCGAAGACTCGTTATGAGCAGGAAGGCGGCGGCACATCAACTTCTACTGAACGAATGGTATATTTCAGCCCGGAAATTGAAGGAAATAGAAACATGGTTGAAGAAGCAAGGGCAGAATGGAAAATCTATATTGATTTAGCTAAACGAGTAAAGCCAGAAGCAGCTCATTTAGTCGATTTCAAAGACGCACAGGAAATCCGCAATGAAATCGCATTAGCCAACCCTAATTATGACGGAATTCAACACCTTAAAAAGGCAGGAGACGTTTTCCAGTGGGGGGGAGCATGGCTTTGTGAAGATGGTATCTGCCCTACACCGGACGGAAGAGGAAACCTGATTTCTGTTGATATTCCAGATCTGGGAAAAAAGGAAGGACAATTCATCGTTACATCCCGACGTGGAAAACAGTTCAATTCCATGGTTTATCATGAGGTCGACCCACTTAATGGTGCTGGACGGTATGATGTCCTGATGAATGCAGAAGACGCACAAGACCTTAGCATTGCCGAAGGCGAAGGAATTGTTCTTTACAACGGCTTCGGTGTTTTTCAGGGCAGAGCTAAATTCGTGGACATTTCACGAGGCAACGTTCAAGTCCACTTCCCTGAAGGAAACTTCTTGCTGCCAAGAGGACGATATGAAAAGTACGCCGGAATTCCGGACTTCAACATCACAGTAACACTAGAGAAAGCGGATCGCTTCAACGCACGCAAAGACGTGGAGCACCACGAAAAACGAATTGAAGAAGACGAACTTGATGCTCCAGCATAAAGGGTAATGAAATGAAACAGCTTGCAGACAATAACAGTCTGCAAGCTGTTTATATATATAATGAAGTTTCTAGTTTATGAGTTTACATATGGATAGTTTGGTCTATCGGCCACTTTTCCTGCATACTGGCTTCTGTTTGTCCGTTACGTAATTTTTATCATTCATTCTTAAGTGACTATTTTTCTTTTAATCAATTATTTGTTTGTATGATAGCATGTAAAATTTTTTTCAATTATAGATTAAACGGGTAAGCATACCGCCTGGTGAAACACCATTATTAGTTTTATGAAAAGGCTTCGTTCCGTTCACTGGCCAAACCCCTGGATTTGCTGACAGAAACTCTATATCAAATCGTTTGCCTGATGGCAGGTTAATTGTATCCATCATCCGTTTCTTTCTCTGAAACGCGTCTTCTGCAACAATTGCAAAATCATGTCCGTGAATATGCATAGTATGCGACATGTTCGAATTATTGATCAATCTCACCCTTACACGTTCTCCATACCTTGTTGTCAGTGGTGATGTTTCAGGAAAACATTTTCCGTTGATCGTAAAAAAATTGGGGTTCCTGTTAAAGTTCTTTGGCTTGAATACCCCAGTTTCTATTTTGCCAACAGGAGGCTGATCAATTTCCCACTGCTGTATAAACAATAAATAGTCACGGTATGGAACTTCAATCTGGTTCTTTGGCAGGACAATGAATCCTCCAATCAATCCATTGCTTTCCTGTAGCGGATTTGATGAATGATAGAAAAAGCTTCCGCTCTGCCAGGCAAGAAATTCATACGTAAAGGATTTTCCTGGTTCAATAAATGGGCTAGGCTCTATATCAGGCATTCCATCCATGACGTTCGCTTTTGAAAGTCCGTGTACATGGAGGGCAGTTTTTTCACTTAATTGATTTTCTACTTCTATATATACTATATCCCCTTCGTTCACAATAATTACAGGTCCAGGTGAAGATCCATTGTAAACAAGGATATCCAGAGTAACATCCTTCAAAACCATCTGATGCCCAGGCTGCGCTGTCAATTTAAAATAACGGCCACCTTGTACTTGCTTGTATTTCGCTTTTTTACTATCCGGGATCATAAGCCTTTGTTCCCACAAACTCATCCCTAGGCCTCCCTTGCTATGGCAATTTTGTCTCTTATCATTTTTATGTTGCTGATAAGAACTAAATGCGGTTCAATCTGAATAAAAAAATACAGTGTGTTCAGTTATGAATCAATAACAGTGATTTATGCAGTGAAAGTTTTTGGTATACAAAATATTTACTCAACAAAAAAACGCCGTAACGGCGTTTTCCTGTTTTATTAACCTTTATTCCATTAACCAGAGTTCAATTTCCGAAAGCATCTGCATATTACACCATTTAAAAGACTCTTAGAGAATCCTGCCCTTACAATTTAAACCCACCTGGGCCCTCTATCTCTGTCACTACTTTCCTCTTTATGCCTGTCTTCTGACTCTTCATGATGTTCTCTTTTTCGTTCATGTCTGTCTTCTCTTCTCCTCGGACCAAAGAAATCCCAAGGATTCCTTCTTCTATCATGGCGGTCCCTGGACCTTTCATTAATGATTTCAACCTCTTTTGCATGGATTGTAAGTTTATCTACATGAATGACTTTACCTTTTCTATCACGGGACATTTTCTCCCCTCCTGCCTATAAAAGTACAATATTATCCTATTCTTACATGGAAGAAACGTATAGGCGTTTTCATTAGAATTGAAGAAGCAATTTAAAAACTCAGTATCAATGGAAGGAACCAAGGAAATAGGCATTGGAGATTGATTATCACTGCGTCAATTTAGTCATCCGCACCATAACCAATTTTATATTTCCCAAAACAAAAAAACGCCAGCTTGGCGCTTTTAAGAATGGGCATAGAAGAGTAAACATTTATTTGCTTAATTATTTTGTGCAAAGTCCTCCTGTAATGTTAAAGTTGCAGTTTCCTCTTTTCCATTCCGGTAAAAGGTTACTACAACGTCGTCACCAATCTCTTTCTCTGTATATAAGAACTTCCTTAATTCTCCCCCAGTTTTAATCTCTGTATCATCAAGCTTCGTAATAACATCGTACTGCTTTAAACCAGCCATGCCTGCAGGGGAGGTAGAAACAATTTCTCTTATGACGACTCCATCTTCAATTCCCTCTGGAAGATTCAAGGTCTGACTGTAATACTGTGAAGGAATGTCAGTCAATGAAATGGGGACGATTCCTATATATGGACGAAGAACTTCTCCATGCTCTTGCAAATCCTGTAAAATCGGCATAGCTACGTCTATTGGAATCGAAAACCCAATTCCTTCGACTGCTTCCTGAGCAATTTTTGAAGAATTGATGCCAATCAGTTCGCCATGGATATTGATCAGTGCTCCACCACTGTTCCCAGGATTAATGGAAGCATCTGTTTGAATGACTTCAGATTGCCAATCAATACTTCCATCCTGGTTAATATCAACTGGCATAACTCTGTCCGGTGAACTGACCACTCCCGCTGTAATTGTACCGTGTAAAAAGCCTAGTGGATTCCCTATTGCAATAGCCGTGGCACCCGGTTCCAATTTACTTGAATCCCCAATTTCAATAACCTTTTCAATTTCCCCTCCATCTACTTCCAAAACGGCCAGATCAAGCAATGGATCGGAGCCGAGCAGTTTAGCCTCGAGCTTTGTTTCATCTTCAAGACTTATTTCGATTTGGCTAGCCCCGGAAATGACGTGATGGTTCGTTACAATATAGGCTTTATCATTTTCTTTTTTATAAATAACACCTGAGCCAGAACCAGCTTTTTCAGGCTCTGCACCTTCCCACATATTTCCACCCTCATATTTAACAACACTTACAACGGTATTTATGCTTTCAGCAACCGCTTCCTTTATTGATGGCTCTTCCTCTCCCTCATCTGCATTTGCTTTCATCGTAATCTTTTCATCGGCATTCTCCTTTGAAAGAAATCCTTTTCCAGGAGAAAACGGGTCAATCAATAACATCAGAATGGCTCCGATCATCAATCCGACAACTCCGGTCAAAACCACGGACTTAAAGTTTCTATCTTTACGGTTATCCATTTCTCACCTTTCCTTTCATAGAATGTGATTTTTTAAGATTTAAGGAAATTGTGTCATTTTTTACAACTTCCATGCTCGTTTAGTCCAGCTAGTCTTGGGTAAAACTTGTACATTGAATAGTTAATTAATCTTAGTAAGCAAGGAGGTCTCTAAATTATGTTCGGCTTTTCAGATTTTTTGGGTTTTCTTTTGGCCCTTTTGTTTATTTATCCAGTTGTTTCTCTTGTACATGAAATGGGCCACTCCTTTTTCGCATGGATGTTTGGAGGAAAATTCAGTTTTTCTCTTGGCCGTGGAAAAAACATTTTCAAGAAGGGGCCCTTCAGTTTAAATAGCATGTATTTTTTAGACGCTTTTTGTGAGTATGAGCAATTAAAATGGAACAATCGCCTTACCCACTTCCTGGTCCATGCAGGAGGAGTGATATTTAACCTTGGATCAGTCTTGCTGCTAAACCTGCTTATCTCACAAGGGGTTTTAGAACCTCACATAATATTTGTCCGTTTTTCCTACTTTTCCGTCTGGCTGGCAACTTTTTCATTAGTTCCTGTCGATTATGGGAACGGAAATTACAGTGACGGACTATCCATTTACCATGTTTTACGCTATAGGAAATGGCCTAAGCTTACCGGATAACTAGAATAAGGAAAGCCTTTGTTCTTTTGTACAGATGCTTTTCTATTTAAAAAGAGGCATTCCTTTATCCAAAGGAATGCCTCTTGCCTTTAAAGTTTAGGAAGTCACATACATGTCAGTGTTTAATGAATGAGAGTCCCTAAATGTCCTATGGATATCTTCTCTTTTTTCATCATCCACCTCAACAAGCACCAGGATATTGCCTTCCTTCAAGTACCTCTCATATTCCCTGGCGTCATCATCTGTTACTCCTGCACCCGTCAATGCACCGACAATTCCGCCTCCAGCAGCACCGATAGCGGCCCCGCTTAATGTAGTTGCGAGCGGTCCTGCAGCAGCAAGGACTCCAATTCCTGGTATGGTAAGGAGACCGATTTCGGCAATCAAACCAGCAATTCCACCGAGCACACCACCAGTTCCTGCGCCAATTCCGGCACCCTTGCCAGCATTTTCACCACGGTCTGAGTCATCTCCGACTACTTCAACATCAGTTTCGTTTTCGATATCCTCTAATTTATCATCATCCTTCGCCAGGATTGATAAATCATTCGTGTCGAACCCCATGTCTTTAAGTCTCTTAATCGCCCCAACTGCTTCTTCTGAATCTCTGAATACTCCTCCAACGATTGTCTTTTCCATAGACTATTACCTCCATTCTGATTTTTTCACTCTTTGTAAATGAATAATCTCCTTTTCCTTCTCTACACCTTTCTAGTCACATCACCTGACAAAATACCTCGAAGTCGGGAATATTGAGTTACAGGAAATAATGTGTGAAGAGGCATACTAAAAACAAAAGGGATGAACTTTGTCCTACATAGAACCCTTACCCGCTGTATTTACACATAAACATTAGGAAATTAGTAGGTATCAAAACTGAAAATAACCAAAAAAGGCGGTCTAAATTGACCACCTTATCAAGGAGTTACTTACCTTTATTTTCATTTTCTTCTTTATGCTTGTTTTCAGCTTTTACTGCCCGAGTAAAATCCTTCGCATAGAGGACTTCCTGAGTATCCGTCAAACCATTATTTTGTTCAGTATTCAATCCTTTGTTAGGAGCTTTGTTTTTTTCCATATCATTACCTCCTGTGATCAAATTTTTCTGCGCCTCTCTTATGTTCGTACCCTTTTTAATCAAGGGTAAACGTAGTTGGCAGTTGATTACAGGCTGAAAAAAGGCCGGTACAAAGCAGTATGTAAAGTTACACCTCTTGTACTGGTCCCAACTTAACTCTATATCCCTCTTGATGCTTACCTTTTGAAATCTAACTTCACACTTACTGCAAAATCCAGCCAGGCTGCATGGTTTGTCCACCATTTTCATATGATGGAGAAAAGGAGGATAACCATGTTTTTGTACAATGCTTATGTCTTTTTCACCCTTGCTGCAGTTATTCTCATTTCTATCGTTCAGGTTCTTCGTCACAAGGCGGATATGACAGTTATGAATGGGATGATTACCTCAATGTATCTGGGAATGAACATTGGGTTAACTTGCGGCATTTTACTTGGAGCCGTTTTTCAAGGAGATTTATTTCTGTCTACCACCCTATCAATGCTGACAGGGGCAGCAGCTGGCTTAATAATGGGGGCTTTATTCAGTGCTGCTGGTGCAATCGAAGGTCTTATGTCCGGTATTATGGGTGGCATGATGGGGGCAATGCTTGGGGAAATGCTGCCACCTGAAAAATCGCTGGTCCTGATCAATATCTTTTTAACAATTTCAATTTCCACCATATTTCTATTTAAAATTTTGCAGCAAACGTCATCTTACGCTAAATCCTTAAAAGACTTCGTAAAACCGGTTCTTGCCTTTATCTTGCTATCAACTTATCTGCTGACAGGAACCCATTTAGGAAAAGCTTGGCTCGATGATTTTATTCATAATACAAATCACAACGGACAACATCAGAATCCATAAATTCAAGCCAATAATAATCAACAAGGAGAAACAGCATTGATATAGGCTGTTTCTTTTTTGTTGATGCCTTTTCATGTAACAATTGTAGAGTTTATATGTACTGTTAAAATATATTAACGACGAAATCATAAGTAATATAACTTTTTAATGATTTTTATAATTAAAATATACAAAAATGAAAAAGCTGCACAGTAATGTACAGCTTCCCATCTTTTCTTTAATTTTTTTGTTTTCTCTGGGTTATTGTTTAACCACCGGCGGTGTTTCCGGAATCAGGAGCCCAGACCTTCTATTATTAGTAGCAATGATGTATACGGCAGCAACAGCAATGGCAACGGCAATATAGGAGCCGATGTTGAAGATGCCTTTCTGTGAATACCATACGATAGAGTAGCCAACAGAACCAGTAAGCAATGCGTAATAAGTAAATGGGAAGAGCGTTTTCCTTATTACAGCACCTTCTTTTCCTACTAAACCAACGACTGCGGAAGCGGCAACAACGTTATGCACACAGATCATGTTTCCAGCTGCGCCTCCAACAGCCTGGAGAGCAACAATCCAGGTAGGATCCACACCTATGTTCGAACCAACATTATATTGAAAAAGAGAGAACATCATATTGCTGACGGTATTGCTGCCGGCGATAAAAGCCCCCATGCCTCCTATGAAGGTCGAGAACAGTGGCCAATTATCCCCTGCCAGGGCAGCTACTCCGTTTGCAAGTTCAATCGGCATCTTATCAAAACCAGCAGCACCGCCACCGGTATTTAAGAAAACCTGGACCATTGGCACGGTAAAAATAAGGGCTGTTGAAGCAGCGATCATTGTTTTGCCAGATAGGGCCCATGCCCTCTTGTATGCGCTTGCATTCATTCCATGCAGGAAATAAGTGATCAAGGATACCATTATGAAAATGGTTCCCGGCAAGTATAGTGGCTGGAAACTGGAGCTAATACCAGAGCCAAATATGTTTTCAAGCGATACGGTCCATGCTTTAAACCAACCTGAAAACGGAAGTGAATTGAGCCTTGTAAGGATTAACAGTACACCTACGAGCACATATGGTGTCCATGCACGCAACATGCTCATGCTGCCGCTCTTATGCGTAATATCCTTTATTTCAAGATTTCCGATCCATTCAGGATTCCACTTCGATTTTTCTTCAAAATCCCATACTTCTTCCTTCGGCGGCATCAAGAATCCTTTCTTAGCCGCAAAAATGACAATCACCAACCCTACCAGGCCGCCAATCATGGATGGGAATTCTGGTCCAAGAATGTTTGCGACAATAATATATGGAATCGTCATAGCAAAGGAAGCGAATAGTGCAAATTTCCAGACCTTGATTCCTTCAGAGAACGATTTATTTTTCCCAAAATACCTTGTCATTAGAGCAACAACAAACAATGGTACTAAAGTTCCAGCAATCATATGAAGAAGAGCAACTTTTACGGCAATGACATCGACAAGACCCAGGAAATCATTTGTAATTCCGGTATCGGCGGATAATCCTGAGAAAACGCCTACTAGCATTGGTGTCCCGACTGCACCAAATGAGACTGGTGTACTCTGGATGACCATACCAGCCACTACTGCCGCCATAGCCGGGAACCCCAGCCCGACCAGCAAAGGTACAGCCACTGCTGCAGGAGTCCCGAATCCTGCTGAACCTTCTATAAATGAACCAAACAACCAGGCTACAATGATCACCTGTATCCTTCTGTCCGCTGAAATGTCAGTGAATCCCTGACGGATTGTTTTAATCCCGCCGCTTTCCTGTAAAGTGTTCAACAGCAATATCGCTCCGAAAATAATGTAAAGAAGAGTTCCTGCTACAATCAAGCCGTGAACCGAGGCGGCAGCAACATTGGCACCAGGTACCTTCCATACGAATAATGCAAGGCCAATTGCCACCAGATAAGAAATTGGCATTGCTTTGCTTGCTGGCCATCTTAGCCCGACCAGGAAAATTCCTACCGCGAGAATCGGCAGAAGGGATAAAAACGCTAACATTCCAGTACTCACCAAAAACCATCTCCCTTTTGTTTGATAATAAAAAACGATAAATTCCTTCGTTGCGGATGACGCAACATTGTTATATAACTATAAGATTTATGTTATATAACACCTATTACTTATTATACAAACTATCTAGCAGGATTTTCAACAATTTTAAGAAAATTTAGATTATTATATTAATAAAAGAAATTTTGCAGCCTTTCTCAATCATCAGGTTTCATTTGCCAAAATTAGCTGGATATTAGTTTTTTATACAAAAATCAAGCAGTGAGAAGTCTGGATGGTTTTTTTATGCTTCAAGTGAAATCACATACACGGTTTTATATGGGAAAAAACAAAAAAAATTTGCCCGATATAATGTCGAACAAATTTTTTCATACTTTTTCTTAATTCAGTTGATTTTGTTTTGAGTAGCCAAGCCTTGAAGAAATCTGTAATCCCACATTCACCATTTTCTGTTTCAGCTGCTGAAGTCTTTCCTGGGTCATCCGGATTGACGGTCCTGAAATGCTGACGGCAGCTACTACTTTTCCAAGATGATCGAAAATAGGGGCGGCAATACAGGTGATTCCACTTTCATTTTCTTCGAGGTCCAATGCATATCCCGATTGTCGGACTCGAATCAGTTCCTCGAACAAGATATCTTTATCAGTAATCGTTTTATCAGTATGCATGGGCATACCTTTACGATCAATAATTTCATGGACGACGGCAGAGGGCTGATAAGCAAGGATTGCTTTTCCTACGGATGTACAGTGCATAGGTGCCCGCTTTCCAACTTTCGAGTGCATCCTTAATGTCTCAGTTCCTTCCAGTTTCTCAATATAGACGACCTCTCCCTGATCATATACGACAAGATGGATTACTTCATTTGTCTCATTCTCTAGCTCCTGGAGGAATGTTCTTGCTTCTGCTCTTAAATCGATGGAATCAAGGAGTTTAGAACTGATTTCGAGAAATTTATACCCCAGCTTATAACGGCCTGTCGCATCATCTTGTTCTATATAACCATATTGGGCAAGAGTTGACAGTATTCTGTAAACAGAGCTTTTATTAATGTCTATTTGTTTTGAAATCTCTGTTACTCCCAATCCGCCTTTTTTCAAACTGACCAATTGAATGATATCCAGTGCCCGGCTAACTGATTTAACAACATTTTCCCTTTCCATTTCACTCACCTCATGTACTGCTGCCCCTTGAATTTTGCGGCTTGATCAGCTGGCAGTTGTTTTTTCCTTCACAATTGTAAAAATATTTTTAAGCGTCCCTATCTCATCAATCTTGCACTCAATTACATCTTCTGCTCCCACCAACTCTGCACCAACAGGGCTGCCAGTGAGGATTACATCCCCTGGCTTAAGGGTCATTACCTTAGTCAAATAAGAAATCATTTTACGAATTGGAACGATCATCAATTC
Organism: Mesobacillus boroniphilus; assembly: GCF_018424685.1. NCBI lineage: Bacteria > Bacillati > Bacillota > Bacilli > Caryophanales > Bacillaceae > Mesobacillus > Mesobacillus boroniphilus. Next base: position 345,138 of record NZ_QTKX01000001.1, on the reverse strand, counting down.
AGTAGGACTGTTTTGCTTTTCGGTTCCGTTCAATTTTGCCTTTACTTTTATATTGAAAGGATCCAGTTCAGTTTCGATCACAGGTCCTAAAGGCGTAAAGGTATCAAAGGATTTGCCAATTGTCCAATGCCCATCCTGATGGAAAAAGCTCGGGGCTGTTACATCATTGCCGATGGTATATCCAAACACATAGTCCAAAACTTCTGATTCTGGAACATCTTTTGCTTCCTTTCCAATCACGACGGCAAGTTCAGATTCAAATTTCACCTGCTCAGTGCCTGCTGGTATCACAATTTCTTCTTCTGTACCAATGACAGAAGAAACTGGTTTAAAGAAGAACACAGGAATTTCTGGGAGGTCAGCTGGGAGATCCTCTTTATTTGCGACAAAATTGGCTCCAATTCCAATTATTTGGTTGGGAACAAGTGGAGAAAGGAACTTGACCTCTTCGCTTGAAAAGACATCTCCTGTATAATCCCAGTTCCCAAAAATATCTCCCGAAACTACCTGAATGCCATCATTCGTAACGACACCTGAATAAACCTTTTCATCAACTGTAAATCTAGCGAATTTCATAATACTGCTCCTTTCTGCAATTCAAAAATATCTAGTTATGTATGTCAGCCATAGTTTTTATTTCTTGCCAGGCTCGTAAATTGGTCTGCACTTTTAATATTGATACAGGGGCACTCTAATTCGAATTAGAATGCCCCTGTGAAATGGATTTAGTTTTTCACAGCATACTTCGCTTTCGCTTCCTGTCGACGGCGATGAAGGATTGGTTCTGTATAGCCATTTGGCTGCTCATAACCGAGGAAGACTAGGTCGCACGCAGCCTGGAAGGCTACCGAGTTGTCAAAATCCTCAGCCATTGGACGATAGGAAGGATCCAGTTCATTTTGCTTATCAACAACTTTTGCCATTCGCTTTAAAGTCTCCATCACTTGCTCTTTTGTACAAACTCCATGGTGAAGCCAGTTTGCCATATGCTGGCTGGAAATCCTTAATGTTGCTCTGTCTTCCATCAACCCTACATCGTTGATGTCAGGAACCTTGGAGCAGCCGATTCCCGACTCCACCCAGCGGACTACATAACCGAGGATTCCCTGTGCATTATTATCAAGCTCTTCCTGGATTTCCTCTTCCGTCCACTGCGGGTTTTCAGCAACAGGGATTTGAAGAATTTCATCCCGGTAATCCTTTGATTCGCCTGCCAGCTCATTCTGTACTTCAAACACATCAACCTGGTGGTAGTGCAGTGCGTGCAATGTCGCAGCAGTTGGAGATGGCACCCATGCCGTATTGGCTCCCGCCTCTAAGTGGCCAATCTTTTGCTCAAGCATTGGTCCCATTAAATCAGGCATTGCCCACATTCCTTTTCCGATTTGAGCATGTCCCTGGAATCCAACATCAAGGCCTGTTGCAACATTGGACTTTTCATAAGCCTGGAGCCATACGGATGATTTCATATCATTTTTGCGGACCATTGGGCCGGCTTCCATTGAAGTATGCATCTCATCTCCAGTACGGTCCAGGAATCCAGTGTTTATGAATACAACCCTGTCTTTTACCTCACGGATACAAGCTTTAAGGTTAAGAGTTGTTCGGCGTTCTTCATCCATTACACCAATTTTAAGAGTATGGCGCTCCAAACCGACTAAATCCTCTGTCCGGTCAAACAACTCATTAGCAAATGCAACTTCCGTTGAACCGTGCATCTTTGGTTTTACAATATAGACTGAACCCTTGGAGGAATTCTGGTAATTTGTATTTCCAATAACGGAATGCTTTGCGATCAAGCTTGTAAACACTGTATCAAGAATTCCTTCTGGAACCTCATTTCCTTCAGCGTCAAGGATAGCATTGCTCGTCATCAGGTGGCCCACATTGCGCACAAACATAACTGATCGGCCATTAAGAGTAAATTCTTCTCCATTAGGAGCTTTGTACTGGCGATCAGGATTCATTGTCCTGGTCATACTGCGGCTGTTCTTGTTAAATGCCGCAGTAAGATCGCCCTTCTGCAATCCCAGCCAGTTACGGTAAACGACAACTTTATCCTCGGCATCAACTGCTGCCACGGAGTCCTCGCAGTCCATGATTGTTGTCAGTGCTGCTTCAAGGAGGATATCTTTTACCCCAGCCTTATCAGACTTGCCAATCGGATGGTTCTGATCAATCTGGATTTCAAAATGCAAACGGTTATTTTTAAGCAATACTGCCTTTGGCTTTTCTGCATCTCCCTGGTAACCGGCCAATTTTCCCTCTTCCTTTAAACCAGTGGTAGTACCATCGGCCAGAGTAGCAGCAAGCTTTCCATCGACAATGGCATATTTCACCGCGTCTTTATGGGAGCCTTCAGCTAATGGAGCAGCCTGGTCAAGAAAATTCCTGCCATAGGCGATAACTTTATCACCGCGAACCGGGTTGTAACCAAGGCCTTTTTCAGCTCCATTTTCTTCGCTGATGGCATCAGTGCCATAAAGTGCATCATACAGACTTCCCCAACGCGCATTTGCTGCATTGATCGCATAGCGCGCGTTATTTACCGGGACTACTAGCTGCGGACCGGCCTGGAAAGCAACCTCTTCATCAACCGCTTCTGTTGTAACCTGATAATCTTCTGATTCCGGCTCCAGGTAACCGATTTCAGTTAGGAACGATTTGTACTGTTCAAAATTGACATTATCATTGTTTTCCCGATGCCATTCATTCAATTTATCCTGGATTTCATCGCGTACTTTCAAAAGCTCCTTATTTCGGGGAGCCAGATCCTGAACTAAGCTGCCCAAACCAGACCAGAATTGTTCCTGATCCACCTCTGTTCCTGGAAGAACCTCTGAATTGATAAATTCATAGAGTTCTGCTGCTACCTGTAAGTTACCCGCTTTTACATAGTCTGCCATGAGATTTCTTTCCTCCCTTTACCTTTTCTAATTCGAGTGTTGTTTCTTATTACGAAACGCTGTTTCAAAATTTCTTTAAAAAAATCATAGCATGAATTTTGATGATTTTTCAAACTATTTTATGAATATTTTTTTATTTATAATTTTTCTGATATTTATAATATTGAAGCCGCGGCAATTTCCTTCTTTACTTCCACACAACGTCCCGGAGATGGAAAAAGTTTGCCTGCATTCAATAGATTTTTAGGATTGAATACCTGTCTGATTTCTGTTTGCGCCAGGATCTCCTCATCTGTGAATACAAATCGCATTTCTTCCCTTTTCTCAATCCCCACTCCATGTTCACCGGTTATCGTTCCCCCGACATCTGCACATACCTTTAAACACAGGCTCCCAGCTTCAAGAGCTCTCTCTGATTCCCCTGGTTTTCTAGCATCAAACAGAACAAGCGGATGCAGATTGCCATCCCCCGCATGAAAAATATTGGCGATTCTCAGCCCAAATTCTTCACTTATTTCATTGATCCGCTTTAAAACCTCGGGGAGTCTGCTTCTTGGAATTACACCATCCTGTACTAAATAATCAGGTGATATTGCACCCATAGCCCCAAATCCCGTTTTCCGGTTGGCCCACCATCTAGCCCTTTCTTGTTCACTCTGGGCCGCTTTTACTTCACGGACATTGTTGTTATTGCACACCTTCAGGATCTGGTTGATTTGTTCATCAAGTCCAGCAGCAATACCGTCAACTTCTATCAGTAGCACAGCCTCTATGTCCTTTGGATGTCCGACAGGAAATGCGGCTGCTTCGACTCCTTCAATTGCGGTTTTATCCATCATCTCCAGAGCAGCGGGAACAATTCCAGCTGAAATAATGTCTGACACTGCTTTACTGCCATCTGCTACTTTGTCAAAATAGGCCAGCACGGTTTGCTTCCCTTCAGGATTCTTTAAGATCCTCACCGTTATTTTTGTAACGATGCCTAATGTGCCTTCAGAGCCTGTCAATAAACCAAGCAGGTCATAGCCAGGCAGATCAGGGACACCATTTTTTCCAATTTCTGTAATATCCCCATTGGGCAGTACGACCTCAAGTCCAAGAATATGGTTAGTCGTTACACCATATTTCAGACAGTGAGCCCCTCCCGCGTTTTCAGCTACATTGCCGCCGATTGTGCAGCAATACTGGCTGGATGGATCCGGAGCATAGTAATATCCTTTATCTGAAATGGAGTTGGTGAGCTTAAGATTGACAAAACCAGGTTCCACAACTGCACGCCTGTTTTCAAAATCCACACTCAAAAGCTTTTTCATCCGGACCATACTGATGATGACCTCTCTATTCAGCGGAATTGCTCCCCCGCTCAGACCGGTTCCTGCTCCTCTTGCAAGAAATGGAAGGTCATTTTCATGGCAATATTTAACGATTGCAGCGACTTCAGCTGTATTCTTCGGAAAAACGACCATCCTTGGCAGATGCTTATGGAGGGTAAAACCGTCACAATCATAGGCGAGAAGGTCTTCCTTCTCATAAAGAATAGACTTGCGGACCGGGTCATAGCCAACGATTTTAGCGAGATTCAGAACGTGAGGATCCTTCGATTGAATGCCTTTCCTTGCCATCACTTTTCCTCCTTCAGGCTGTCTTCTTTTTGATACGCCCAATCAAGCAGCTGAATCGTATGGACAACTTTTTGGTTTCTTCCATGCTTCTGCACTCCTACTGCCATCTGAAGCATACATCCTGGATTGCCCATCGAGATCATTTCAACATCTTCCGGTACATTCTCCATTTTACTATCAAGGACAGCACCGGCCATATCAGGGTTTGTTATATTATAAATCCCCGCACTTCCGCAGCAGCGGTCAGAGTTAGGCATATGCACCATTTCAACCCCTGGGATATCCAAAAGAATATCACGCGGTTCCTGACGTATCCCCTGTCCATGGGCCAGGTGGCATGCATCATGATAAGTCATCCTGACGTTCATTTCGGCTTTCGGCTTTTCATATCCAGTGTCATGGAGGTATTTAGAAATGTCTTCTACCTTTCGGGAGAATTCTAAAGCCCTGTCATGCCACTCGGGATCGTCACGGAACAGTTCATGGTATTCCTTCAGCATACTTCCGCATCCAGCCGCGTTAACAATGATTTTATCAGCATCCTTAAATGCTTCAATATTTTTCCTTGCAAGCTTCCTTCCTGTTTCCCTGTCACCAGCATGGACATGCAGTGCCCCGCAGCAAGTTTGATTCCGGGGGATGATGACATCGTTGCCATTGCGAGTCAATACATTAATGGTTGCTTCATTGACATCACTGAACATGACGTCCATTACACAGCCAGTCAGCATCGCAACTGCTTGTTTTGTCTCTGTTTTTGCCTTGATCACATCTACATTCTTATATTTTTTACGAACAGGTTCATTGACCTCAGGCATGATTGCTTCCATTTCAACCAGGTGCTTTGGCATAATATTGATCAGCCCAGTTTTCCTGACAGCCTTCTGGATCCCGCTCTTTTGGTAAAATTTCAGCATGCTTCCTAATGAATTCAGGCGATTTTGATGCGGGAACAGCTCTTGAAGGAACATCTTGCTCACAGCACCCTTCCAGCCATCCAATGGCATAGCCTGGCGAATTTGCCCACGGGCTTCTTCAATCAGGCCTCCGACATTGACATCAGCTGGACAAGCAGTTGTACAGGCACGACAGTCAAGACAGGCAAACACAGGATCCATAAATTGTTCATTCACTGTCAACTTTCCTTCAGCAACCGATTTGATCAAGTGCACCCTTCCTCGAGGTGAATGCTGCTCCTGCCCGGTAATTTCATAAGTTGGGCAAGATTCCAGGCACATGCCGCAATGGACACAGTCAGCCCATTTATTTTCATCTGGCAGGTCGCTCCAAAGATAATTTCCTAAAGTTTTAGATTCGCATGCAGGCTCCTGCTTTAAGTCTATCTCTCTTAAACTCACGATTATATCCCCCCAACAAATCGTCCAGGATTCAGGACTCGATTTGGATCAACCTTTGTTTTGATTCCATCCAGAATAAACTGGTGTGCCTGCTTTTCTCCCCATACATTTACCTTTTTGCGCAGTTCAAGAGGCAGATGCTTAACTACAGCATATCCGTCAAGTTCTTCCGCTTTGTCCCTTAATGAATGGATTGCAGAAGGAATATCTTCCTCTGCTCCCCTCAGCACCACCTGGCTCAGTCCATGCCCCAAGCCGCCATGTGCTTCTATCAGGAGATTATGGGAATCCTGAATGACCTGACACTCTTGCAATATTTTGATAACATTCATATTCACAGTGCCAACCTTCAATATTGCTTCTGTTTGATTTTCATCTTTATTCACTGCACTGCTTGGCGCATTTTCATAAAATTCATTCCAGAATGATTTTGCCTCTTCATTATGGAGAATGTCGAGCCTGATTCCATACGGCTTAAGCTTTTGGAAAAAGTCTTCCTGGTACTTTACGGAGTTTTCCACATCCTCAAAGCTGACCGCAAGTGTGTAAACCTTTTCATTTAAGAGTTTTGCTGATAAGGATGGATTGATCAGCTCCAGAGCAACTGGTTCAATTACGGTATCCAGGAGTTTTACTGCAAAAGTCCTTGCATCTTCGAGACTTTCTTCAGGAAACTTAAGAAGTAAAAGGCTTTCATATTTTGCTATAGGTCGAAGCTTTAATGTGATTTCAGAGATTACACCCAGAGTACCCATTGCCCCGATATACAACTTGTTCATATCATAGCCTGCAACATTCTTTACTACTTTTCCTCCTGATCGGATGACAGTGCCGTCGGGATAAACAAGCCTCAGTCCAATAACTGCATCACGAGCCGATCCATAACCAAGACGTTTTGGACCGCTGTCATTTGCTGAAATAATTCCTCCAATTGACGCCTTGGCAGGGAGAAATGGATCAAGGGCGATCTTTTGACTGAATTCCAGCAGGTAATCCTGGATTTCCTTAAAGGGAGTACCCGGTTTAACTGTAAGCGTCATATCCCCGGGAACATGCTCGACAATGCCTTTGTAGTTTGACAGTGACAACAGAAGATCAGCACTTTCGGTTGTTCCCCCATAACCTCTTTTTGTTCCTCCGCCAATGACGTTTACTTTTTTGCCTGTTTCATTGGCATATTTTAATAGATTCGCAATTTCCTCCTCAGTATTCGGAAATACCGTTAACACCCCTCCATTACCAAAAGGATTCTTATCGTCTCCAGATTCCAATATTTGAGTTTCAGGAAAAAAAGTTTTTATCTCCGTTAAAAGCCCGGCGGTAATCATGGCAGCCCTCCAACTGTTTCTAATTAAGAAACAAAGAAATTTGTATTTTAAGCATTTAAAACCGAACTTGTTTTAAGTAAATCTTCTACATAATCAAGATGTTCCTGCATCAATTGCTTTGCCATTGCAGGCTTTTTATTTTGAAGCATTTGATAAATCCGGTTGTGCTGGTCGGTGATCTCTTCAAAAACTTCCCTGTCCTCTTTAATAAATTGATGAAATCCGATCATCGTTTTTTGCATGGATGCTGAAATGAATTCCAGGAGTTGGATAAGGATTTCATTACCGGCAGCTCTGGCTATGGCCAGATGGAAATTATAATCAGCCTCCCAGCTATTATCATCGCCTCCAGAAAGCAACGCATCCATCAGCTCCAAATCAGCCTCGGAACGATTCTCCGCAGCAATTTCTGCGATACCAGGCTCAAGCAATTTCCTGACCTGAAAAAGCTGGCTGATGTCTTCTGAACTAGGAAGCAAAAGATGGTTGTTAAATAACCTTCCGGAATCGAACTTGCATATGTAGGTACCTTCCCCCTGCTTCACGGTAACGGCACCCTTCCCTTTCAGGGTGGTAATAGCGTCCCGTACCGCTGAACGCCCAACTCCGAACATGTCACAAAGTTCACGGACAGACGGAAGTTTTTCTCCTGGAAGAAATGTCCCTGCTTCAATCATTTTCTCGATTTGCTCCGTAACCGACTCAGACACTTTTTTATTTAAAATCTTCTCTACCTTCACAACATCACCCCCTCCTCATCAGATATCACATATCTGATATGTGTCATACTTAAATATATTTAATCATTAAAATATGTGCGAATCAACAAAATAGTTTGAAAATATTAAAAAATCAAATTTATTAGTTTTCAGGTTATTTCTTTCGATCAATCACCTTAAAAGAATATAAGTAAGAACAAAAAGCGCAAGCGCCTCGTTCAGCGCCGACAAGCGCTGCCGGCCTTATAGCGCCACGTCCTCGCTTTCGGTCGTGCGATGAATCGCTCCGATGCATTCCTAGTCCTATGGCTGGCGGGTTTTGAACATCGTGTGCCACGGAGGGCCTGACGGTCAAGTCGTTCTTTGACTTCATTGGCAGGACACCGAAGCGACTCGAGGGGCTAGGCGCTGGAGCTGGATTAAGACCCCATACATGTAGTTATCCACAACTAGATAATTTTATAATTTCCTAAACAATGAAAAAGGATAGGGTCTATTCCCTATCCTTTCTATGTCATACCTATATCCCATTTAGAAATATCAGCCTATATCATTAATTACTATTTTAATGTTTTAATCAAGAATCGAAATAATCTTTTTCGCAAAAGCAGCAAGCTCTAACCTCTCAAGTGTTTGACAATAGTCAAATTCAATATTTCCAATCGAAGGATCATCTAACCCGTCAAGATACTCCAATACATTAAAATCACTAAACCATTCCCCTCCCTCGGCTTCAGGATGTTTAACGTTTTTCCATACATTTTGAAGTGTAGGGCTATAGATCTTTCTTGCCCCGGGTTTTAGCTTACATGAACTCAATTTAATTTGATATTTCAGCCCTGGGATTCCCTCATGCACATCGTTAAATATATGAGGCCAGTAATCTTTTCTTGAACCCGAATGAGGATGTGCCATTGCCCACTCTTCTACCTTATTCAATATCTCTTTATCAAAAAGGATGGCATAAAGTCTCTTTCCTAATTGGATTCGTTCGTCCAATGATTCAAACTGGTTCACTGTCTGGCCAGCCAGTTTAGTCACACCATAGTCATTGTAGGGGAAAAGAATTTGATTGAAGGACAAAAAATCCTGTAGTTCAAACTCCAGGGTACTGAATACATCTTTGATATAGTTCTGATTTTGAATGACTCTATTTTCGATATAGTTCTGTTCATTGATAATCAGGCCAATTGTGAGCAGAGATGAATTTGAAGATTTCCAGTAATATTCCCAAATCGTCTCAATAAAGATGGAAACATTAAAGTGGGGAAGCAGCCTGAATAACGGTTTTTTCCTTTTAACACTTTCTTCATAAATCAGCAGCTGTGGATAGGCATCATGGAAAATAAGCCAATTCCCTCGTTCCAGGAATGAAAAAAAGGAGCTTTTTTCTTTTTTAGATAACAGCCTTGTTAAAAGCTCTGCTTTTAAATCCGTCATGTTCCATCCGCCATTCCGGGAGACCATATGGGCCAGGAAAGCCCACTGGATTTCCGGGTGCTTTTTATAAAAATCAAGATACGCTTTCGTTCTAGTAATATTGTTCTTGTTTAGTTCCTCGGTTTTAAACTTGATCTCTTGTATGATTTTTCTCTCTGTTTCAGAGGGGTTTTTAGCCAATGTCACTTTTTGCTTTCTCAGCAAACTTTCTTTTAGTACTTCAATAGACGACATTACTTTTCTATTAAAAAAGAATATTGTCCCTTCCCCCTTTTTTCTTAAGGTCTAGATAAGAAGTGTAATTTATATAAAATAAAAAGTTCCTCTTCCATTCTATTGCAGTTTTATTTAATAAATGAGCCAATCACTCAAGAAAGACAGTACCTGCCCGCTAATCTTTTTGATACACCACAAGCGGTAATGCTCAATAAGCAAATACCGCCAAAATTTGATGTGAAACAATAACTATTCAACAAACAAAAAAAGCTTCAATCCTTATGAAAAGGATTGAAGCTTTTTAGTATGATTCCTACTGGGTTCGAACCAGCGACCTCTACCCTGTCAAGGTAGCGCTCTCCCAGCTGAGCTAAGGAATCGTTATCCAGTTTGTCCTGTTTTTAACGAGGACATTTATTAATATATACCGGAATGATTGTAATGTCAATATAATTTTCGTGCAAAAATATCCTAATCTATAATTTTTTAATTGCCTCAATTACACTTTCTATATATGTATTTTCATGAGGAACAAAATCATTCTTGGTCACAATCATGCTATGTAATTTCTTTTCATTATCCCCGCTTACCAGAAAACCTTCTACTATTACTTTCTGTACCTTACCAAACCATAAATTTTCAAAATCAGTCAGTTCTGCCATCATGATCCCCGAGACCTCTTCTGTTTGCAGACTGTAATTATCGAAAGATTGATGTTGATCATACAAAAAAACATGACATAATTCGTTATCGATGAATCCAGGACTGTTCAATGAATCTTTGATAATCCCTAACGAATGCAAATCCTCCAGGGCCAAGTCAATCCCAAGCTCCTCTTTCACTTCTCTTAAGCCATCCACATGACTTTCATTTGCAAGAATATGCCCCGCTGCCGTAATATCCAACAGATTGGGATAATCATTCTTAACTGAACTGCGGACTTGAAAGAAAAGATAGTCCTTGTTGCCTATCCTCTCTGTTAACCAGCAATGAAAGGTTTCATGCCAATGTCCTGCTTTATGTACTTCCGACCTCGTTTCGATTCCTATCCAGTTTCCCTGTTGATCAAAAACCTTAAGCAATTCATTCTCCATCATTACACCTCCTTTCTAAATTATACCATATTTCTCTTCGCAAGATCACGAACAAACGTTCTAAAAAAGATTGAATAAAGAACTAATGTTCGGGTATAATAAGATTAGAAAATATAAGGAGTGAGAGCGCATGAATGCCCTTCTGGAAAAATCGCTTAGTGAAAACCTTCCTGTGGAGATGATTTATCTTGCAGCAAATAACCAAATTACCCAACGGCGGATTATCGTAAAAGAAATGCATGAACGTTATTTTAAAGCTTTCTGTTTTCTCAGAAAAGCAGACCGCCTGTTCAAAAAGGAAAACATACTTTCAGTTATGCCTGAAAAACGCAAGCTTCTTAAATCAAGCTAAAAAAAGAAGCCCTTTAGTAAGGACTCCTTTTACATTTTATTAATTTGCTGCCTTTGGTTTCACTGATTCTTTATCCTTGATCATCAATTGAAGTGCAACAAGCAGGACAAAAAGACCGAGACCGATTATGTCTGTCATACCCTCTGGGTAAATCAGCATAATACCTCCTACAATTCCCAGCACTCTTTCCCACCAGTACAATTTCCTCAGCCAGTAACCGATTATGCCAGCACCAATTGCCAGCATACCTGAAATAGCTGTGAATACCACCCAAATTAATTCTGTCCAGGTTGTATTGATCATCAGGAGTTCAGGAGATAACACGAACATATAAGGTATGATAAAAGCGGCGATCGCCAGCTTGGCCGAATTCACACCAGTACGCAGCGGTTCCCCACCGGAAACTCCTGCCGCCGCAAATGCCGCCAGCGCAACCGGAGGCGTGATATCCGCAATAATACCGAAATAGAAAACAAATAAGTGAGCCGATAAATCTGGAACACCCAACAGGATAATCGCCGGTGCAGCGATTGTTGATGTGATAACATAGTTAGCCGTGGTTGGCGAACCCATGCCTAAAACGATTGCTGCAAGCATCGTCAACATCAAAGTTGGAATCAAGTAACCTCCTGAAAGATCGAGCAAGCCATTTGCAAGCTTCAAGCCAAGGCCAGTCTTAGTAACTACTCCAACAATGATACCTGCAGCAGCTGTAGCTGCCGCTACTCCAAGGGCTGTCCTCGCACCATCAACAAGTGCATCGATCGCGTCTTTGAACCCGATTCTCGTTTCTTTACTGAACGCACTGACAATGACGGTCGATAGAATTGACCATAATGCAGCACGCATGATACTCATACCGCTTACCATCAATATAATAACAATCAGGATAGGCAAGAGCAGATAAATCTTTTTAAGTACTTCTTTTCGATTAGGCATTTCTTCATCGGATAAACCTCTCAGGCCGATCCTTTTCGCCTCAAAGTGCGTCATGATCCAGATACCAGTAAAATATAATAATGCCGGAATGGTCGCTGCCTTGGCAATATCCCAATAAGTTATTCCGCCGCCGATGAATTCAACCATCAGGAATGCTGCCGCTCCCATGATTGGAGGCATTAGCTGCCCTCCAGTTGATGCCGCAGCTTCTACGGCACCCGCGAATTCTTTGCGGTAGCCAAGCTTTTTCATCATCGGGATCGTAAATGAACCCGATGTAACTACGTTAGCCACTGAGCTTCCACTGATTGTTCCTTGCAGGGCGCTGGAAAAAATTGCAACCTTGGCTGGTCCACCAGTACTTTTGCCCGCAACGGCTACTGCGAGGTCATTGAAATATTGACCCACACCCGTTTTTACAAGGAATGCACCGAACAACAGGAACAGGAATATGAATGTTGACGATACACCTAGAGGAGTTCCTAAAATCCCCTCAGTCGTAAAGAACATTGTTTGGACGAGTGATTCCAGGTCGAGACCCCTGTGCGCCAAGAATCCTGGCATATAAGGTCCATAAAGGGCATAAGCCATGAATAAACCTGCAATAATCATGATCGGCAAGCCAACCGTCCTTCTTGTCGCTTCCAGGACCAGGAGGATAGCGGCAATACCAATGTAGAAATCTGTTGGTGTCAAACGGCCGACACGATTAACGAGTTCGTCGATCATCAATGGCCAATAGGCTCCGACAGCAACAGCAATCACAGCCAATAGGAGATCGTACCATGCCACCTTTTTTTCCTTAAGATTCTTCTTCCTTGCCGGAAACAGCAAGAAGATCAGTGCCAGAGCGAATCCCAGGTGGATAGAACGCTGCAGTTGGGCAGTTAGTATCCCAAATATAGAGGTGTATAGCTGGAATACTGAGAAAGCCAGAAGCCCGAAGAAAACAACCCATCCCATCTTGCCTGCCAATTTTCTAGTTGCGGCCTCAGGATCATATTTCTCCAGAAGCTCTTGTTGTTTTTCTTGAGATACCATTTCTTCATTTGTCGTCAAGGATATTCACTCCTTCCAATTGCTTCAATAAACTAATTGCCTCAATCTTTATCCGCACCCGTGAGCCTGGCTCAATCGACTTTGACAACGGGTACGTTATGTCTTCATAAATCAGGGTGTGGTTTGCCCGGACTTGGCCCAGCCGCAAATCAAATTGTGCAAATTCCCTGGTCATATTTGTTATATAGTACTTGCCATCCTTCATTTCAAAGTTCTCACCATCTGCAATTTCTGATGGCATACCGATAGCAAAATCTTCATACTCCAATTCGTATTGTCTGATTTTATGGGTTTCAGTAACTTTGTAGCTTTCAATTACATCCGACAGATGGATTGAATGCTTATACTTTATTTTAAAGGTTTCCCCTGCATTAATTGGTACATAGCAGAGTATATCATTATTTTCAGGTGTAAGAAAAACTAGAGCTTGTTTGTAAGGGATATTGATTACGATCATTGATAAAAAAATGATGAGGGTTAACAGAACGAAGAATTTTGATTTAATCCAGTTTATTTTCATAACACTTGCCTCGCCTGTCCAATTTCTCCGATGGAGTACTTTCTAATGTTTGCGCATTGATTGTTTCTATTTGTAGTTAACGTGCCTAATGTATCCTGACAGCCTTGGCTCTTTTCTTACTCCCCTTAACAGACAATGCGTTATGAATCGTCGGTGAGAAAGCATAACGCGTCTTCTTATAACAGTAAAAAATAGACCGGTTGGAAGTTCGGTCTATCCTGCCTGGGTTCTCACCCGTGTGGTCAGCCTCTTCAGCTTTTTGTGAAAAGATGATTGACCGGACATTGCCCTCATTGGACATTGTCCGGCCATGTTCATATTATTACTGAGCTGCCTTGATACCTTTTTCATCATAGTACTTCTGGGCACCTGGGTGGACGTCAATGCCCACACCGTTAAGTGCATTTTCAGGCTTGATTTGCTTAGCTTTAGCATGTGTTACCTGATCAAGATTCTCAAAAATTGACTTTGTAATGTCATAAACGAGCTCGTCAGATAAATCAGCTTTTACGACAAGCATCGCAAGAACTGCAACTGTTGGCACGTCAGAACCCAGTTTATATGTTCCAGAAGGAACTGCTTCTTTTGCATAGTATGGATACTTTGCGATAAGCTCTTCAGCTTTGTCAGCTTCAATTGGTACAATAACAACCTTTTCTGTTGCGGAAAGCTCTTCTACAGCAGCTGTAGGTGTTCCGGCTGTTACGAAAGCCGCATCGATGTTGCCATCTTTGATACCGTTTACTGACTCATCAAAGCTCAGGTCCTGCTTTTGGATATCATCAAGTGAAAGACCGTGAACTTCAAGAATTTGTTCAGCATTCGCTGCCGTACCTGAACCTGGTGCACCGATTGAGACCTTTTTGCCTTTAAGATCTTCTACTGATTTGATTCCTGAGTTTTCTGTTGTTACGATTTGGATCGTTTCAGGATACAATGTTCCGATTGCTTTGATATTATCAATTTTGTTTCCATCAAACATTAACTTTCCTTCTGTTGCGTAGGAAGCAATGTCAGTTTGGGTGAATGCGATTTCACCTTTATTGTCCTTAATGCTCTGCATGTTTTCTGCAGAAGCTCCTGTTGTTTCAGCATTTGTGCTAACGCCTGTAGCATCAGAGACAATTTTGGCAAATGATCCGCCCAATGGGAAGTATGTACCACCTGTACCGCCAGTAAGGATGCTCATGTATTTTGGTTTTTCTTCAGTTTGTCCTTCTTCGCCGCCCTTTTCGTCAGAGCCGCCTCCGCCACATGCAGCCAGTACCATTGAAAGAACCAGCATCAAGGCTGTGAACAAAAGAAACTTTCTTTTTTTCATCAAAAATCCCCCTTATAGAAATAGAATTGTTCCACATAATCTTACCATAAGACTTCACGCAATTGTCAAACATGTTACTTACTCACCATCTTTCTTTTCCGATACAAATAGATTGCCATAAAAGATTTTTCAAAATACATATGCTAAAATCATTTTGATGGCAAAAGAAGATAATAATATCAGGCTCTCTTCGCAGTGAATGTTGTCTTCTTACCTGTACTTCCCTGCATTCCTAAAAGGTTCGGATCTCTTTTCGAGGAGCTTCTGTACCGGGTAAGTTGTGCAAACAACAAAGTTTGCGGAAAGAGCCTTGTATAAAGATATGGAGGTAAATTAATGGATTTTCCGATGGGCAAAATTGAAGAAATCACACTTCAAAGCAAGGAACTTGGAGAAGAAGTGACCATGCTGGTATACTTACCTGCCAACTATTCTCCATTATATAAATATTCATTACTTATCGCACAGGATGGCAGGGACTATTTCCAATTGGGCCGTATCGGAAGAATTGCAGACGAGCTCCTTGGCAAAAAGGAAATTGAAAACGTCATCATCGTAGGAATACCATATGAATCTGTCGAGGATAGAAGGCGCAAGTATCATCCAAAAGGAGAGCAGCACCAAGCCTATATTCGTTTTCTGGCTCATGAGCTTGTACCATATTTAGACGAACAATATCCTACCTATCAAATGGGAATGGGCCGCGCACTGATTGGCGATTCACTCGCAGCTACAGTTTCCTTGCTAGCAGCGCTTCAGTATCCGCACACATTTGGAAAAGTACTGCTTCAGTCACCTTATGTAAATGAGGAAGTATTTTCGGCAGTGAAGGACTTCCGTCAACCTGAATTGCTCCATATTTACCATACTGTTGGAGATCAAGAAACTGTCGTAAAAACGGCCTCTTCCAAAAACAAAGACTTTTTAACGCCTAACCGGGAGCTTTCGAAGATTTTCAAAGAAAGAGGCTATGGTTATTTTTATGATGAGTTCAACGGCAACCATACATGGACTTATTGGCAGCCAGACCTCAAACGGGCAATAAGACAAGTGTTTTCATAATATATGCTTCTTTATATTATATATTTAGAAAATTTGTTATAATGAATGGTAAATCATAATATAGGTAATCTCAGTTAATCGTTATGCACCAAACTAATGAAACGGGGGTATTGAGATGAAATTCGGTATTGTCATTTTTCCATCAAAGAAAATCCAGGATTTTGCAAATTCAATGAGAAGGCGCTATGATCCTCACTATGCGTTGATCCCTCCTCATGTAACTTTAAAGTCACCCTTTGAAGCAACAGAGGAAGAAATCAAGGAAATTGCGAATAAACTCGATTCAATCGCCAGGAATTTCAAACCAGTCAACATCAAGATCACTAAGATTGGTTCCTTTAAGCCCGTTAACAACGTAATCTACTTGAAGGTTGATTCACCAGAAGAGTTGGAAAAGCTTCATAATGAGCTAAATGCAACATTTGACGGAAATCAAGAGTATAACTTTGTGCCACATATCACGGTCGGTCAGAAAATGTCAGACGATGAACATTCTGATGTATATGGTTCATTAAGGATGACAAAAGTGCAATTTGAGGATACAGCCGACAGGATCCACTTACTGTACCAGCTGGATAATGGTTCGTGGACAGTATATGAAACATTCAGGCTTGGAAAGGAATAATTAAACGTGGAAGTGAAAATTGTAAACAACGAACAAGAATTAGCAGACGCCTTCGAGGTACGCAAGACTGTTTTCATTCATGAGCAGAATGTTCCTGAAGAAGAAGAAATTGACCAATTCGAATCTGATTCTGTCCATTTTGTGTTATATGATGATGGAAAAGCAGCTGGCGCAGGGAGATTTCGTGTATTGGACGGGATTGGCAAGGTAGAAAGGATTTGCGTTTTAAAAGAGAACCGCAAAACCGGTGCTGGTGTAGCCGTCATGAATAAAATCGAGGATTATGCCAAGTCACAAGGCATATCAACCTTGAAATTGAACGCACAGACACATGCCATCCCATTTTACAGCAAGCTAGGATATGAAACAGTATCAGAAGAATTCCTGGATGCCGGTATTCCGCATAAAACGATGAAAAAATCCATCTGAATTTAAAGAAGAAACTCCATTCTTATATGAGTGGAGTTTTTTTAATATCAAAAAAGCACTACAGCTGAGTTTAAATTGACTCACTGTAGTGCCTTCCTTTTCCTGTTAATTCAGCATATGCCTGGCTGACCACTAAAGGATTCACCTTTTTCTTATAAATCCGATCCGTATTAGAGAAGCTTGTATCAGAAACCGCTAGCTGCATGCGTGCGACAGGCTGTTGGTCCTTCCGCTTTTGCAGGGGTCCTACTGCTTGTTCTTGTTGTTCCTGTCCCTTTTCCACCGGATCTTCTTTTCGAATCCTGTTAACTTTTTGAATCATAAATGGATCATAATCGGTCCCAATTTCACGCTCAGCATATTGTATATATTGATAATTTGTCACTGGAAGAATGTATCCCATTTTGATATCCCCCAAGTAATATTATTTATATTCTCACAATATTCTTCTTTTCCTTTTCCCTGTTTATGACCGTATAAAACTACTAATGAATAAATTTTTCCTCGAATCAATCATTGAAATAAGAATTCGCAAAGTGATTAATGGAGCAGAAAACACCTTTTGTTAAAAATCCTATTCTGGTATGATAAAGATTGTGCTATTTTTGGTCGGAGATGAGGGAAAACATGAAAACAGCCAAGTGTAATCATCAGATAATAAGCCTTGATCAATATAACCGTGAGGATTATCAAAAGCTCTATGATGATGGAAAAAAAGGAATGCTTACCTGCTCTGTATGCGGAGGACCTGTACGTCTTTACCTCGGCATCAAGGACAAGCCCCATTTCTACCATCATCTTTCCGCAAAAGAAGATTGCAATGAACAAAATGAATCCTCACCTTCAGTTCAGCCTTCCGATAAGGCAGAATATATCGAACGAAACGGCTTCCGTATCCCGAAGTCCCGCTCCATTACGGCTGAAGCTGAAATAGAAGAAAAGTTTGTATTTCCTCGGGAAGTAAAAATCCCTTCACCTTTTACTCCGCTCCCACCGGCCAAGCCAGGGGTAAAGTTAAACTATTTAAAACAGCTTAAAGAAGCTGGGATCCATTTTGATGGCAACCAGGAAAAAGCTGTTGTTTCTACAGAAGGACCACTATTGATTTTGGCAGGTGCTGGAAGTGGAAAGACGAGAGTGCTGACCGCGAGAACCGCCTTCATGATTGAAGAGAAGAAAATTGATCCAGGTTCTATCATGCTTGTTACCTTCACAGCGAAGGCTGCCGCTGAGATGAAGAAGCGGATTGGCCTATACCCGGGCATGTCCCCCGCTAAGGTCAATCAGCTGATCGCTGGCACCTTCCATAGCATCTTCTACCGAATCCTTTGTTTTCACGAACGTGAAACTTGGTCATCTGACAAGCTTATGAAAAAAGAATGGCAGAGGGAACAGATTTTAAAGGAGGCTGGCCGAAAACTCCAGCTTGATGACAAAGAGTTTGCTTATGACCTAGCTCTCCAGCAAATCGGTTTATGGAAAAACACCATGGTCATGCCACATGAAGTTAAGCCAGAATCTCCATGGGAAGAAAAGGTGGCTTTGCTATATAAAGACTATGAAGCTGCTAAAGACAAGCAAAATTTATTCGATTTTGACGATATGCTTCTCGGCTGCTATAAGCTTTTTAAGGAAAAGCCTGAAATACTGAAAAACTATCAAAATCGTTTTCACTATTTTTTAATCGACGAGTTCCAGGATATAAATAAAGTTCAATACGAACTTATGAAAATGCTATCTGACAAGCATGGAAATGTTTGCGCCGTTGGCGATGACGACCAGTCGATTTATTCATTCAGAGGCAGCGACCCTGCCTACCTGTTCAAGTTTAAGACAGACTTTCAACATACTAATTTAATCATTTTGAACCAAAATTACCGATCGCCGCATGAGATTGTCGAAACAGCAAACACTTTAATCTCAGCCAATCTCACTCGTCATGAAAAAGAAATGCGAGCTCAATTTTCCGGTGAGTGCCCGCCGATTATCTTCCATCCTTATGATGAAGAAGAAGAGGCCACGATGATTCTGACAGATATAAAAGAGCGGATCGAACATGGGGAACGCCCGGGTGATTTCACCATCCTGTTCAGGACTAACGCAGCTAGCCGCGCAGTATTCGAGAGGCTAGCCAATTCAAGCTTGCCCTTCCGTCTTGATCAGGATATTGAGTCATTTTATGAGCGTTTCATGGTAAAAGGAATGCTGGCATTTTTGCGGCTAAGTATGAATCCAGATGATCCTGAGGCAATCAAAAATATACTTCCATCACTCTTTTTAAAGCAGTCGGTTTTCCGAGATTTACAGGCGAATAGCATCCTGAACGATTGTTCTATGCTTGAAGCACTTACTCATGTAAAAACCGGCTTTGCCTTCCAGGAACAAAAACTAAAAAAACTCATTCCGATTGTACGCTCTCTGTCATCTCTATCACCAATTACGGCGATTGATATAGTCGAAAAGGATCTTGGATATCAGGACTTTATCAAAAAGCGCGGAAATGAAGGCAACCAGCTTGAAAAGGGATCGGATGACATCCGGGATTTAAAAGTGGCGGCGCGCAATTTTAAATCCGTTAAAGAATTCCTTGAGCACGCTGACCATATGGCAGCCATGAACCTGGAAATTAAACGAAGCAGCAGGAATCTTACTGACGCCATTACTCTCAGTACGATTCATCGATCCAAGGGACTAGAATATAGAAATGTCTATATAACCGGTACCGTAGACGGAAGCCTCCCTCATGAATATGCCTTGGATGCTTATCGTAATGGAGACCTCCAGCCTCTCGAAGAAGAACGCCGACTACTCTATGTAGCAGTGACAAGGGCAGAAAAGAACTTGTTCATTTCCGTTCCCCAAAGAAGACGTGGAAGAAAAGCTAATCCTTCCCGTTTTTTATCCAATATAAAAAGAAAGATGCCAAATCAGGACCTGGGAATATAAACTCAGGTCCTGATTTGGCATTCAAGAATTACTTCTTGTTAATCATTTTAGAAATCTGGCCAAAGTCGAGCTGCTTTCCATCCTTAACAATGGATTCTACTATCTTGTCTTCCATTTCTTTACTTACTGGCTTGTTAGCCATTTTTGAAACACGGCGGATAACGCCTCTTACAGTTTGCTCATCTTTAAAGTTCGCATTTTGTAATGAATTCGCTAACTCAAATACATCATTCATATTTACGCCAGTCTTTTTTTCTATATTCTTGAAGAAATTATTATCCATATAAATCACGCCTCCTTCTTTAACTACTCTATTGTATGAAGGATGCTGGAAATGGTGAAAGAGAGCTCGTAAAATAAGAAAAGCGCAAGTGCCTTGGTCAGCCCCGACAAGCGCTGGAGGGCCTGACAGTGAAGTCGTTCTTTCACTTCATTGGCAGAACCGAAGCTTCTCGAGGAGTTAGGAGCCGAAGCTAGACAAGCGACTCGAGCTGCTCGAAGCTGACGCTTCTCGCGAGATACTCGCAGAAGCTTTCACAGCGATGAAATCTGGCTAGGCGCTGGAGCTAGACACTAATCTTGGTGCAAAAAGTTTATGCTTTCTTATAAAAGCCAGAAAAAGCTGTTCCGAATGGAACAGCTTTTTCTGCTTTTCTCTTAGTTGTAGAAGCTTGCTCCTACAATAATCAACAAAATGAACAATACGACGATCAATACGAAAGTGGAGCCGTAATAGCCGCCACCGCCGTAGCCGTAGCCGCCGCCGCAAAAGCCACCATAACCGTAGCCCATTCTTCTTCACCTCACTTTTTATTACTCAATAGCAATATATGTGAGGCACATCGAAAATGTATGGGCGAGCCCCCACCCATTTATAATTCATGGGTTAAATATTATCAAAGTCTGGGAAATGGGAGGAAATATGTTCATCATACAGATCAACACTGAGGTTTCCGTTTGAATCCGCTTCTGCATAAAAAACTTGCTGCAGCTTGTACCCTTTATCATGGATTTTTTCAATCAGTGCATTTCTATCGAGACCAGCCCGACTAAGGTTTTCCTCGATTATTTTACCGTCTATCAAAACGGACACCGAGGCAGACTCTTCTTCCATTTCAATTCCGATATCTTCATACTTTACAGGCTGTTTAGCTTTCTTCAATAAAACACTCAATTCTCCATTCGAATCAAGCGAAGCAAACTCAACATCAGCTACCTTGAATACACTCTTCTTGCGGAGTTGTTCCAGGAGTTCATCTATGCTGTATTTCTCTTTTCGCATATTCTTTTCGAGAATATTACCATTTTCAATGAAGGTAGTTGGTTTACCCTCAACTATTTTGCGAAATGCTCTGCTTCTTAAGGATATTGTTGAAATCGCCAAAGGGACAAATGACCAGACAATCAGGCTGGCAATTCCATCCCTCAAGCTCAAATCAGGATCCATCGCTAAAGTACCGGCTATGTCGCCCACAGTGATTCCAACGATATATTCAAAAAATGACAGGCTGGATAACTGCTTTTTCCCAAGAAGCTTTGTAATGATGAATAAGCCTATGATCAGCAAGATGGAGCGTATGATGGTTCCAAGAATATCCGGCATTAGATCATCCCTTGAGACACAGAATCAACCTTTTGGCTTAAAGATAAGAGCGCCGATAAAGCCGAAGATTACAGCAGCCGACATACCGGAACTCGTGATTTCGAACATCCCTGTCAGTACACCTACCAGCCCATGCTGCTCAGCTTCCTGAAGCGCTCCGTGAACGAGCGAATTGCCAAAGCTTGTGATTGGAATCGTAGCACCTGCTCCTGCAAAATCAATTAAAGGTTCATAAAGTCCAAAACCATCAAGGACAGCTCCAATAACAACAAGCAGACTCATCGTGTGCCCTGGTGTCAATTTCGCAATGTCAAACATCAACTGGCCGAATACACAGATCAAGCCTCCGATAACAAAAGCCCAGAAAAACATTGGTAGCAAAGCGATTCCTCCTTTCTAGTTCATTTCAATTGAAACAGCGTGGGCTATACATGGAATGGTTTCATTTTGCTGGAATGAAAGTGGTGATAACAAAGCTCCTGTCGCAACAACAAGTATTTTTTTATAGAGACCCTTTTGCATTTGATTTAATAAATGCCCGTATAGAACGGAAGCCGAACATCCTGCTCCGCTGCCTCCAGATTGGACTGGCTGGTCATCGTTATAAATCATCAAACCACAATCCTGAAATTGTTCCTTCCTTATATCCAGTCCGGACTGCTGCAAAAGCTCGTATGTAGTAGCCTGCCCAATCCTTCCAAGGTCGCCTGTGACAACTAAATCATAATAAGACGGTTCTCGACCCAAATCTTTAAAGTGAGAAATAATCGTATCAGCAGCTGCAGGTGCCATAGCCCCGCCCATATTAAAGGGATCTGTTATCCCCATATCTACTACTTTCCCAATAGTGGCAGAGGTGGTTACGATTTTCCCCTGTTTATTGGAGTTGTCTGTTAAAACGGCAGCTCCTGCTCCGGTTACAGTCCACTGCGCTGTTGGTGGTTTTTGACCGCCATATTCCGTCGGGTAGCGGAATTGTTTTTCTGCCGCCGAATTGTGACTTGATGCACCGGTTAAAGTTTTCTTTGCTCCCTGGTAGTTCACAATAAATGATGCAAGCGCAAGGCCCTCCATTGAGGTAGAGCAAGCACCGAAGATGCCAAAATAAGGAATTTCCATCGTCCTTGCAGCAAAACTGGTCGGCGTGATCTGGTTTATTAAATCCCCTGCAAGCATGAATTGCATATCCTCTTTATTGAAATTTCCTTTATGCAACGCAGATTTGATTGCCTCTTCCAGTAAAACTCTATGTGCTTTCTCGTATGAATCTTCCCCCATCCACAAATCGTCATGAAGGACATCAAAGTCAGCAGAGAGTTTTCCCTCAGCTTCAAAAGGACCACCGGATGAGCCCCATGATTCGATAACTGGCCGGTTCGCAAATTGCCATGATTGCTTTCCAATCAACATTTACAGCACCCCCATCATCGTCAACAAAGTTTTTACGAGTGCGACGACAAAAGCTGAAAAGACACCAAATAAGATTACTGTCCCTGCCAGTTTAAACATATTTCCACCGACACCTAGGACAAAGCCTTCAGTTCGGTGTTCAATCGCTGCCGAGATAACGGAGTTTCCAAAGCCAGTCACCGGTACGGCACTTCCCGCCCCTGCGAATTGACCGATACGGTCATAAACACCAAATCCTGTCAACAGCATGGAAATGAAAATCATCGTAGCAACTGTCGGATTACCAGCTGTTTGTTCAGTAAAATTAAAAAAATATATATAAAAGTAGGTTATTGCCTGACCAATCGTACAAATCAATCCACCAACCAAAAATGCTTTGATGCAATTTTTTACTACCGGACGTTTAAGCTCATGTTTCTGTTCGAGCTGCTGATACTGTTGCTGCTCAGGTGTCATCTTTTGCTTTTGTTTATCCCCCATTTCACCCATCCTTTCTTAAGTCAACTCTTTTTTCAACGATATAATCCGCTGTAATTGTTCCTCTGCTTTCTTATCCGGAAAGGACGGGTCTTTCATTCTCTCCCGAAGCTCTACCGCCTCAATAAAAATCTTATAATCACTAGAAACAATGAAGTCATCATCAGGGTAATTCTTTTCAAGTTTCTTATTGATTTCTTTCTCGATGCGCTTCATGCCGAAGCGCTTCAAATGCTTGACCTTATATGCAACTAATATTTCTTTTTTCCCTACAATGACCGCAACATCATATATTTCATCAAGTGCAGCGATATCCTTCTTGACCTTCTTAGCCAGTTTGAGATCCTTTTCATCCAAATCATTTGTCGCTCCTGGATCAGGATTGACTGACTGAATCATCGATGCTCTGCTCTCCGGAGAAGTTTTACCAAAAGAAGTGCAGCCAGCAGTACCACTGCCTAGCAAAATTATAATCGCCAAAATCTTTACAGCATGTTTCATATTCATCATTAATCCCTTCCTATGGTTCATCTGATAAAATTATTTTCCACGTTTAAAACCCAATTTATGAATTTTTTAGAGTGAGTTTTATTTCCAGTTAATGCAAATAGCTTTTGAGCCGTCTTTGCGCTAAAAAGCTTTGATAGCCATAATAAGATTTTTTAAGTACTTCCATCTCAAAAACCATCCTCATTGGTCTCTATAGAATTCCCCATTCAACGTAATCTACAAAAAAAAATAACGCCTGCCAATAAAGTTTGGCAGACGCTGCTTTTATGCTTGTTTTTTCTTTTTACCGCAGCCACAGCCACGTTTTTTTCGCACTCGGCGGGTTGCGGCATTACTTTTGGATACAGTTGAACCCTTGGTGCTTTTCGTTTTTTGTTTTTCCTCCATTATTACAACCCCTTCATTAAAGAGTCCATACGATAGTTTATGAACAAGAATCCGAAGGGGTTCTGGACGGACTCACTAAGTTTATATGTCAGTCTTTTATAAAATGATGCTGGATAACCGAGGCGATTCCTGCGATTGCCAGCACAGTGATGACTGGCATTGCTAGCTTCGGTAACAATGCAAAGCCAGCATACAGGAAAGAAGCTGACCAAATACCAGTGCACCAGTGGCAGCTTAATAGCTCGCCAATCCAATACCTGAGCCCATCTCCCTTTATTTCTATATAAGTTTCCGTACTTCCATCCTCAAGCGTTTCAATAATCGTTTCATGGAAAGGTTCACGCAGGAATTCAGTTATTGTATCGTACACAATCAGCCTGGTCAGACGAAAGCTTGCAAAAACAAGAAGGAATAAATCTAGCCAATTCTCCAATCTTTACACCTCCCAGTTTGATTCATTTCATTTTATGCATGATAAATACCTATGTATAGGCTTGAGCCTGTCCGCTCCTGTCATCATTTTTTTATGGGAATCCTGTTCAAAATTAGACAAACACCCACACCATTGGGAGGGCGATTCATATTCTATTAAGGACAATAGGTCATATCAACTAAAAGGAGATGAATATTTTATGGGTTGCAAAGGTAGAAATCGTGATGACGACAACTGTGTATGTGAAGTACTGAGAGCAGTTGCGGACGCACAAGACGAAGTAGATGGCGTGGATACTGATTGCGACGTTAGCTGCGACAGGTCGATTCGAGAGCTACTTGCAGGCGCACAAACACCAACGAACGATTTAGATACAATTCCACTAATTCTTT